>JBQTHI010000060.1:0-49675 GCA_052390035.1 Actinomycetota bacterium
GGTGGGAGGCTGCCCGGCGTCGATAGGCGAGGGCACCGAGGATCAGGGCGGCGAGGATCGAGCGGACCTGGGCGGTGTTGCCGGGCGGAAACGAGGCCAGCAGATCGGCCGAAACGGCCCCGTTAACTCCAAAGAGAAGCGAGGCAAGAGCGGTTAGCCAGATACCCCGTGAACTGGCTTTCACGCCTTAACAGTGCCAAGCCGGAGTATTCGCCGCACTACGCCCCGCTCTGGGTTGCTACCCGAATCGAGCGCCGGCGGCTACCTGACCCTCGCTGAGGACGCGGGCATAGACCCGCGAGGAGCCAGGGTGCTGGCGCTGGCCCATCCTGGTGAAGTCGCCATCGACGAACCAGGCGGCATTCTTTTCGCAGGGCGTGGTGTAGCCGGTGACTTCGATCTCGACCCGGTCACCAATCCACCAGCGGGTGCCGGGACGTACCGTGCTCCAGTCGACACCGCTGACGGTGATGTTCTCGCCGGCGGCACCCGGAAAGATGGGATGGCCTTCCAACCGAAGGGCTTCAATCACATCGAGCGAGAAGAGACACAGGGCTCGCTCGGGCCCGCCGTGAAACCGTCGGTCGTGATGGTTATCACCCTCCAGACCCATGAACAAGACCCGGGCGTCGGCGACCGGTAGCTTGGGCACTCCTCCCCGAGAGCTGTTCACCTGGACGACCGCGCCCAACGAGGGCAATCCGTCAGCTCTGGTGGTCATGAACCATTATCTCGTTGGGCAGCGGGAACCAGCGGAGCGCCTCGGCATCTTCGTCTAGTAGATCTTCCACGGCGTCTTCCACCGAGGCCGTGGTGGCGAACAGCTCGTGGGCGGCTGCCAGGTAATCGGCGAATCGGTCGTCAGCTGCCGTCATCGGCTCCCCGGGGTGAGTGAGCCCACCCTCTCCATATCCCACCTCAAACAAGGTGAGAGGCGGGCGAGCCAGCCCGAGCCGGTGTCTCCACAAGGCGGTGGAGGGCTCGAAGCGGTAGTGGGGAAGAAGCCGCCACCCGTGGTCCGCAACCAGATTTACGGCCTCGACGATGTAGGCGAACTCTTCCTCGGAGATGAAGTAGTTGAAATTGACCCTCACCCATCCCGGTTTGACCACTTCGCAGCCCTTGCCGACCTGGTCTTCGATGCGGTGGCTGGTGGCGAGATCGATTCCCAACAGCCGGTGCCCGTAGGGCCCCGCACAGGAACATCCACCTCGAGCCTGGATCCCGAAGAGGTCGTTGAGCAGTGCGACGGCATAGTTGTGATGGAGGTATCGCTCCCCAAAACGGACGACAAACGAGACGATCGAAAGGCGCTCGGCATCGGGGTTGCCGAGGATGCGGATGTTGGGATTCTGTCGCCAGGCTGCAATGGCCCGGCGGATGAAGTCTTCCTCCCGTCCTCGAATCTCGGCCACTCCTACTGCCTCTTTGAGTTGAAAGACCAGACCCGCCCGGATCGCCTCGATGATCGCCGGGGTGCCGCCTTCCTCCCGGTGTTCGGGGTCGGCCAGATAATGGTGGAATCGCTCATTGACATAGGTCACAGTCCCGCCACCGGGCACCGAAGGAACCCGGTTGGAGAGAAGGTCCCTTCTCGCTACCAACACTCCCGGTGTGCCCGGGCCGCCGATGAACTTGTGGGGCGAAATAAAGACCGCGTCCTTGTAATCGAGGTTGCCGTTTTCGTTCGATCGCATGTCGATCCCCACGTAGGGGGCGGCGGCGGCGAAGTCCCAGAAGGACAGCGCGCCGTAGCGATGGAGCAGGGTCGAAACCGCCGAGGTGTCGGTGATGATCCCAGTTACGTTGGAGGCGGCCGAAAAGGAGCCGATGCGAAGCGGCCTGGTGGAGAACTCCATCAATCGTCTTTCGAGATCGCCCAAGTCGACATGACCGTCAGCATCTTCAAGGATCTCGACGACGTCGGCGATCGACTCGCGCCACGGCAACTCGTTGGAATGATGTTCGTAGGGGCCGACAAATACGACCGGCCGCTCATCGGTGGGAATGGCGGCGGAGAAGCCATATCGTTCGTCGAGTTCAGCCGGAATCCGAATGCCGAGGATGGTTATGAGGCGGTCGATGGCGCCGGTCGAGCCTGATCCCGCAAAGATCACCGCGTGTTCGTCACCGCCACCGACCGTCTGGCGAATGATCTTCCGGGCATCCTCCCGGAAGCGGGTGGTTTGCAGCCCGGTTCCGGAGGTCTCGGTATGGGTGTTGGCGTACAGCGGCAGGACTCTCTCGCAGATGAAGTCTTCGATGAACGAGAGCGATCGGCCCGACGCGGTGTAATCGGCATAGGTGACCCGTCGCTTACCGAACGGAGTGAGGACCGCGGTGTCCCGTCCGATGACCGAGGACCGGATCGTCTCGATGAGGTCGGCCATGGACCGATCAGGCTACTGGCGAAAAGGGGATACAGTGCGCCCCCGATGTCTCGTCCACAGGTCCAAATGACCCACCGCCAGATCCTGGTGGTGCTCAGCGGGCTCATGCTCGGTCTGTTCCTCGCCGCCCTCGATCAGACGATCGTCGCCACTGCCCTTCCCACCATCGTCGGAGAGTTGGGAGGCCTGGAGCACCTCTCCTGGGTAGTGACCGCATACTTGCTCGCCTCCAC
Source organism: Actinomycetota bacterium (assembly GCA_052390035.1). GTDB lineage: Bacteria > Actinomycetota > Acidimicrobiia > Spongiisociales > ZC4RG35 > JBQTHI01. The sequence goes on from JBQTHI010000060.1 coordinate 2,624, forward strand.
CGTGACCGCTCCTCTTTACGGAAAGATCTCGGACCTGTACGGGAGGAAGGTGGTCTTTCAAACCGCCATCGTGCTGTTCCTGGTCGGGTCGGCCGTTTGCGGTCTATCCCAGAACATGGCTCAGCTCATAATCTTCCGCGGGCTCCAGGGCCTCGGTGCCGGCGGCCTGATGGTGATGGCATTCACCATCATTGGCGATGTGGTCTCACCTCGAGAGAGGGGTCGATACCAGGGCTACTTCGGGGCCGTCTTCGCCATGGCTAGCATCGCCGGTCCCCTCCTTGGCGGCTGGCTGGTCGACAACGCCGATTGGCGTTGGGTCTTCTACATCAACATCCCGATCGGTCTGATTGCCCTCTTCGTCACCGGCACCGTCCTCAACCTGGACTTCCATCGCCACGAGCACAAGATCGATTATGCGGGGGCGGCGCTGCTCGTGGCCGGGGTCAGCTCCATCCTGCTGGTCACCGTCTGGGGCGGAACCCAGTACGAATGGAGTTCACCGCTCATCATTGGACTCGCCCTATTTGGTGGTGTGATGATCGGGCTATTTCTGTGGTGGGAGGCTCGCACCGAAGAGCCCATCCTCCCCCTTCGCCTCTTCTCCGACCGGACCTTCAGCCTTTCATCGGCTGCCGGGTTCATTGTCGGAGTCGGCATGTTTGGGGGCATCGTCTTCTTGCCGCTCTTTCTGCAGATCGTCGTTGGTGCCAGCGCGACGAACTCCGGCCTCCTCCTGCTGCCGATGATGGCGGGGATCATTGCCACCTCGGTGGGCGGAGGACGCATCATTACCCGCACCGGCCAGTACAAGCGTTACCCGGTAATCGGTGCCGTGTTGTCGACCATCGCTCTCTACCTACTTTCGACCATGGAGGTGGGGACGAACCTGCTCACCGTCTCGATCTACATGCTGGTGCTCGGTGCCGGTCTGGGGTTGATCATGCAGGTACTGGTGCTGGCCGTGCAGAACGCGGTGGACCCCCGCGACATGGGAGTGGCGACCTCGTCATCGACCTTCTTCCGCTCGCTCGGCGGATCGATTGGGACTGCCCTCTTCGGTGCCATCTTCACCAGCCGACTGACCGCCGGGCTGGCCGGTCTTGGCGCCGGTCTTGGCGGCCCCGCCGGCAGCGGCGAGGGCTTGGTTCGGAGCCCCCAAGCCGTCGCTGCCCTTCCCCCCGAGGTCAAGGCGAGGGTTATCGAGGCAGTAGCTCAGGGGGTGGATTCGGTGTTCATTACAGCCGTTCCCTTCATGGTGCTGGCGTTCTTCCTCGTGCTCAATTTGCCCGAATTGCCGCTACGGGAGCACGCCCACGTGGGTTCGGTCCAGCTCGAGGGCTAGTTGGTTTGAGCGGGGGGCTGGGGGATCGTCGGAGGCTCCGAATCGACCCGAGGAGCGCGGGTAGCCATCAACGTCTGTACCGAGAACAGCATGAGGATCACCGCTCCGATCCGAAAGCCACGGGTGAACAGGAACCACGCCGCCCCGACGGCGATGACCAGCCCCAATACCCCGGCGATTCGACGGCCACGGCCCGGCCACCAGCGATCGAGCAGCTCGGCCATGATGTGCCATCCATCGAGGCCTCCGATCGGCAACCAGTTGACCAGCCCCCACGCCATGGTCACCCAGATGAATGCCCCTATGAAGAAGATCAACCACCGACCCTGGTCGGCGGCGGTCCCGAGGAAGACCCGGAACGGGGTGGGGATCAGGTTCGCCGCATTCTGACCTAACAGCCCTACCCGGACCAAGCCGAACAATGCTCCGGCTACCACAAAACCGAGCCCGGCCCCGGCGGCGGCGATCCCGATTCGACGCTTCCAGGTGATGCGGCGACCCGGGTCTGCCCAGGCGGTGGCGCCCCCCAACCCGTGGAGGGTGATCCCCTGCACCACTCCTCCCCATTTGCGGACGGTGAGGGCATGCCCGAGCTCATGAACCATGATCGAAACGAAGGCGGCCGCCACCCAGGCAGCGCTGCCCTGCCAGCCGAGGCGCGCATCAAGTAACAGCAGGCCGAGGATCAGGAATGTGGGGCTGATGGTTACCGGGAAGCCGAGGAGCCGGAAGGTAAACATCGAAAGACCAGGCTATCTGCTCAATCTGCTGCTCTGCTTCACCGAACCCAGGGCTCCACCCAATGAAATCATTGACTGGAACCCGGGGTTCGCCGGTTCTGGTCGACTTTGCCCGACCGCGCCGATAGGTTGCGGTGATGGCATCGACCCGAAGCGACGAGACCAGTGTCGAGATGGGTGGGGAGTCCGTACGGATCACCAGCCCCGGCAAGCTGATCTTCCCCCGGCAGGGTTGGACGAAGCTCGACGTGGTCAAACATTTCCTGACCGTGGCGGAGGGTGCCCTCCGAGGGATCTACGGGCGGCCAACGATGCTCAAGAGATACCTGGAGAATGTCGACGTCCCGCCGGTTTATCACAAACGGGCCGAGGTCAACACTCCGTTCGAGACGGTGTCGATCAGGTTCCCCTCCCAGCGCCCGGGAGTGATGAACGTCCCCCGAACCCAGGCCGACGTGATCCGCCTGGCGCAGAGGGGCTGTCTCGACTTCCACCCGTGGCCGGCGCGGGCCGAAGACACCGATCATCCTGACGAGCTGCGCATCGACCTCGATCCGACACCGGGTTACGACTTCGGCCATGTCCGCCGCGCCGCTCTTGCTGTCAGGGAGGTTCTCGACGAGGTGGGTCTGATCGGCTGGCCGAAGACCTCGGGCAGCAGGGGGATCCACATCCTGGTGCGGGTAAGACCCGAGTGGGACTTCTACCAATGCCGTCGCGCCGTGTTGGCTCTTGCACGGGAACTCGAACGACGCCACCCCGACCTCATTACCACCAAGTGGTGGAAAGAGGAACGCCGCGGGGTGTTCATCGACTTCAACCAGATGGCACGCGACAAGACGGTGTCATCCGCCTATGGGGTGAGACCTACCGGGTTCGTTTCCGCCCCGCTCCGCTGGGATGAGGTCCCGGAGGTGTCGATCGAGGACTTTCCCATGGACCGCTTCGCTGAACGCTACGCGTCGGTCGGCGATCTGACGGCGGGCATCGACGAAGCCGCCGGGTGGCTGGAGCCGGTCCTCAAGTGGATTGACCGAGACGAGGACCAATACGGGCAAGGCGACGCCCCCTGGCCTCCGATGTATCCGAAGGTGACGGGCGAGCCGACCAGGGTGCAACCGTCCAAAAAGCGTGCTGTGGTCGGCAAGGACGTCGGCGGTGAGATCGGAGCGACCTTCACCATCGAGCAGTACCTGGCGGACAAAGGCGAAAGGGCCCGCGGCTTTTGGAACGGGCTAGTGGCATTGACCCGCCGCTGCGGAGACTTTGAGTTCGCCGCCGGAAAGACTCGCAGCGGATTCATGTTGCGGGCCCGATTCGTGGTGGTCTACACCCTCAGTGATCGAGGCATCAGCTTCGGCCTATCGATGGCCACCCGCCGCGACCACTCCCGCTTTCGAAAGATCGAACAGGTCGGGGTACACGAGTTCTTCCACCATGTCAGAGTCGACGAACTCGACCAACTCGATCATGAGTTGGGGGATTTGATCTGTCTCGCCTACCAATGGGGTCAGGTGGGCGCCAAGTAGCAGTGGTTTGGGCGAATTTGGGGGCGATGAACTGCGACAACCTAAGGTTCGTGGATGGACTGGCCGTTCTCCCCGCCGATCGAAACCATGGAAGCCAAAGTGATGGAAGGCTGGCCTTCGGGCGCCCACGCTTACGAGCCGAAGTGGGACGGGTTCCGGGCGGTTTCTTGGGGAGGCGACAAGCCGCGGCTCGATTCGCGCAACCAACGACCTTTGCTCCGCTACTTCCCGGAGCTAACCGAACCGTTGCAGCTACTGCCGCCCGGCACGGTCGTCGACGGGGAGATCGTGGTTGTGATCGGTGACGTCACCGACTTTGACGCCCTCTCCCAACGCATCCATCCCGCCGAGTCGCGGATCAAGCTGTTATCCGCAAAGACCCCTGCCCAGCTCGTTGCCTTTGATCTCCTGGCCGACAGAGGTGAAGATCTCCGCGGCAGGCCGTTTGGCGAACGGCGGTCACGCCTGGAGGCCCTGGCTACCGAGCTCGAGTATCCGTGGAACCTGACCCCATCGACCAGAGATCAGACAGAGGCCCGGCGTTGGTTCGACGAGTTTGAAGCCGCCGGATGCGACGGCATCGTGGCTAAACCGCTGGCTCTGCCATACGCCCACGGTAAGCGAGCGATGGTCAAGATCAAACACCGGCGAACGGTCGACTGCGTGGTGGGCGGCTACCGGGAGCACAAGGAAGGCGGGAAGATCGGCTCGCTCCTCCTCGGCCTGTATAACGACGCCGGGGAACTCCATTTCATCGGGCACTGCTCAGGATTCGGCGACGTCGACCGAGCGGCCATCTTTAGGCGCTTCCAAGAGCTGAGATCGGACGCCTCGTTCGGAGATGAGGCGAGGACCCCCGGGGCGATCAGTCGCTGGACGGGCCAAAAGGACCTTTCCTGGACGCCGATCGATCCGGGGGTGGTAGTCGAGGTCAGCTATGACCAGCTGGAGGAAGGCCGGTTCCGCCATGCCACCCGCTTTCACCGCTGGCGACCAGACAAGGATCCCCACCAGTGCACCATGGATCAGCTGGAGCGCCCCGAGGGCATAGGTTTCTCAGAAGTTGTGGTTCATTGAGACCCGATGGGCATTTTTGCCGGGCGGGATTATGTCTTCCACCCTCTCTAGTCTCATCTTCAATGGCCATTGACATCGCCGGGTTTGTCGCCGACCTCAAGGACCATGCCATCGAGCATGGCTTCCACGTCCACGACGAACGCCACTTCATGGAAACCTATTCGCTTCGTCAGTCATGGGAGGTCGATCTACATCCCGAGGATGCCTGTGGGGGACCTCTCGATCTTCATCTCAGCCTCGACGTCGAGCCGCGGGTGGTGCTCTCCCTCCAGGACCGCCTCGACGAGATGACCGAGGACTGGGAGGAGCCCGAGGACCTGTACCGACTCGATCTCTACTTCAACTGGCAGCTGCCCAGCCTGGCCGCCCCCCCCGACCTGCTGGTGGTGGGGACCGAACTCGCCGGAGTCGGGGGTGTGGAACTTCCGATCACGGTGGCGGCGGCCGAGTCGATCGCCGCCGTGACCGACCCCTCCGAACGCACTTTGCAGGTGGTCGGGAAGTGCCAGGTATCGCTGGTCGACCTGCTCATGGGGCGCGAGCAACTATGTGAGGAACTTGATCGAGCGAAGTCGGTTTCCGAATATCTGCTGGAACGAGTCAGCGGCTGGACCGAGCAACCCACCTGAGTCAATACGGCAGACCGGCCGCCCTGGTTAGGAAGCCGACGTAGGGTCCGGCGGTCTTGCACAGCGAGGCGTAGTCGGCAAGGAATCGATCGGAGGTGACGAGGTCATCGTCGAGGGTGGTGGCGACGACGAAGTCCTTTCGCTTCAGGTCTTCGATCAACTCATGGTCGGGATCGAAGCCCTGCGGGGGGCGAGTCAGGGAGTTCCCATCCGGGGAGTAGCGGGCGAGGAGAGCATTGCCGTGGGCCGCCTTCCTCCAACCGACGGGGTCGTCTGTGATCGCCTGCCGAACCCTGCGGGCCAAGGCCGCTTCCGGCCGCCACAAGCCGGCGCCGGCGTATGAGTTGGCCGGCTCGATATGGAGGTAGAACCCGGCCGTGTGTACTCCCAACCCCGCCTCATGGCCAAATCGCATCCCCAGGTGGGTCTTATAAGGCGTCTTGTCATTGGAGAAACGAGTGTCGCGGTATATCCGAAACAGCGAACCACCCTGGGGTCGCGGATCAGCGACGAAGTGCTCTGAGACCTTCGCCAGCTTGGGTGCAAGATCGGCAATGAACTGCAACGCCGGCTCCTGCACATTGGTGAGGTATCGGGCCTTGTTGGCCTGGAACCAGTCGCGTTCGTTATGGGCGGCGAGGTCGGAAAGGAACCGGAAGGTGGCGGGGGTGAAATAGCGAGCCATGGCCCCCTTATAGAAGAGTAGAAAAGGTGTGTCTAGTGGTTTGTCCGGACCATTAGGTTGCGGGGTTCGTGGAGGACTCACGCACCGAAACGGTCACTTTCCTATTCACCGATGTCGAAGGTTCGACCCGGTTGCTCGAGTCTCTGGGCGAGGGTCACGACATCCTGACCGACCAGGGGGGAATCATTCGTCAGGCAGTAGCCGACTACGGGGGTAGTCAGATCTCGGCGGAGGGCGATTCACTTTTCGCAGTGTTTGGCGACGCGGTCGCCGGCACCCAAGCTGCCGCTCAGGCCCAGCGGTCTCTTGCCGCCTTTCCATGGCCTGGCGGGACCAGCGTGCGGGTCCGCATGGGCCTCCACACCGGCACTGCCACTCGTCGTGGCAACGTTTATAGGGGCCTTGACGTCCACCGGGCGGCGAGAATTGCCGCTGCCGCCCACGGTGGGCAGATCGTGCTCTCAGAGCCCACCCGTTCGTTGGCGGTGGGCTCGCTTCCGAAAGGAACCCGGCTGCGCGATCTCGGTGAACATCGGCTCAAGGATCTGACTCGCTCCGAACACCTGTACCAATTGGTAGTCGACGGGTTGGTGTCGGACTTTCCTCCGCTCGTGACGCTCAAGGCCGTCCCCAACAACCTTCCGGTGCAGCTGACCAGCTTCATCGGGCGGCCCGAGGTGGACACCGTCAATGATCTCCTCTCATTGGCCAGATTGGTCACTCTGACGGGTCCCGGTGGCTCGGGGAAGACCAGATTGTCTTTGCAGGTGGCCGGGGAGGCAGCCCATCAGTTTCGGCATGGGGCGTGGTTCATCGCCCTCGAATCCGTCACCGATCCTGAGCTGGTGCCGTCGGCCTTTGCCACCGCCCTGCGGATCACCCACCGCCACGGCTCGCCGACAGAAAGCCTCCGCCATTACCTCCCCGACAAAGAAATCCTGCTGGTGATCGACAACTTCGAACAGGTGCTAGCCGCCGCCCCGCTGCTGGCCGACCTCCTACGCGACTTTCCATTGCTGAAAATGCTGGTGACCTCACGTGCGCCATTACACATTTATGGAGAGCGCGAGTATCCGGTCCTCCCATTGAAGGTGCCCGATCCGCAGTCGTTGCCTGCCCCGGAGGAGTTGGCCGGCTACGAGGCCGTCGCACTTTTTGTCGATCGGGCGAGCGCCGCCCGCGCTGACTTCGAGCTGACTCCCGAGAACGCCGGCGCCGTCGCCGCCATCACCAGCCGATTGGAGGGCCTGCCGTTGGCCATCGAGCTCGCGGCTGCCCGGATCAGGATCATGTCCCCGCAGACGATCGCCGAGCGGCTCGGCAACCCTCTTGACCTCCTCACCGGAGGCGCCCGCGATCTCCCTCGCCGGCAGCGCACGCTGCGTGACGCCATCTCCTGGAGCTACGAGCTACTCAATGACGAGAGCAAGGCTGTGTTCGTAAGGATGGGGGTGTTTCGTGGAGGCGCCTTCCTGGAGCAAGCCGAACGCGTCTGTGGCGAAGCCGAGGACACCGTCGTCGACGATCTGGAATCTCTCATCGATCAGTCGCTGATCCAACGAGACGAGCCGTTTGGTCTAACCCGGCTGCGACTCCTCGACACGATCCGCGAGTTCGCTTGGGAGCGGCTGGCGGTTACCGGAGAAACCGAAGCCATCCGCCAGCGGCACGCCGAGGCATATTTGGAGGTGGCGCAAGCCGTCGAACCTCATCTACTCGGCCGCGACCAGGCTCGATGGCTCGACCGGTTGCAATTGGACCATCACAACCTTCGGACCGCCTTTGATTGGGGGATTGAGGCGAACGACCCGAACCTATGCCTCGGACTGGCGGGGACATTGTGGAGGTTCTGGCAATTTCGAGGGCATCTGGACGAGGCGGCCGAGCGAGTTCGCTCCGCTCTCTCATTGGTGGGAGGAGCCGACCGAAGACGGGCCAAAGCCTACGAGGCGGCCGGCGGCATCGCCTACTGGCGCGGCGACATGGTGGAGGCGGAGACCATGTACAGAACGTGCCTCGACCTGGTGGGAAAGCTCGACGACCGCACGGCCGAGGCCAACGCCCGCTACAACCTGTCATTCTCCCTGGCGAGCGACTCCATCGAGAGAATCGAGTTGCGCCAAGAGGCCCTGGCTGTCTACCAGTCCCTAAATGACCAGAGCGGGATCGCCAAGGCGCTGTGGAGCCTGGGAAGCCTGTTCTCCGGCGCCGGCGACCTGTCGGAGGCTCGCCGTTTGTTGCATGAGAGCCTGGCCCTTTTTCGAAAACTGGATGAGCCTTTCGGCATCGGCTGGTGTCTCTACTCGCTGGCCAGCACCGAATTCCTCGATGGGAACGTGCCGGCCACGCTGGCCTACCTCCAAGAAGGGCTGGCGTTGTTCCATGAGGTCGGCGACCTCTCCGCCATCGTCCTTTTTCTCGACTACCTGGCCTTGGTGGCCTGGCACCGCCGTTGTTCGGACCGTGCCCTGCGCCTGGCGGGAGCGGCCAGCCGCCTGGGCGAGCGGGGCGGGTTTGGACTCATCGACCCGGAGTTCGACCTGCCGGAGATTGAGCCGTTGAGGACGGCGATGCTGCAGGCGGCGAGTGCCCAACCCGATTTGGTCGCCGCTGGAGCCGCCATGTCGCCCGATGATGCGGTTGGCTACGCCCAGTCGGACGATTGGCCGGCGCCACCCGACTTGATGGCGCAGGCTTCAGCCGCCGAGGGCCATCCCGGCTACGGCGACGACCATTAGCCCGGCCAGCAGGTTGGCATAACGCCCCATTCGAATCTGGAGCATGGCCAGCTCGCTCGTCTGCTCGGCGGTTGGTGGTGATCCCGACGCCTGGAGGGCGGCTCCCAACTGTTGGATCCGTGCGGCCGTCGGCCTTTGCCGAATGATCCCAAACAGGAGGGCGGCGACCCCGGCGGCAGCTCCTGTCAGCAGTGCCCAACCCTGCCATGCGTTCAAGGCAATACCTCTTATCCCCAGCAGCCAACCACCTGCCAGCACCGTCACGACTCCGGCTGTCACCATCACATCGGCCACCCTCGATTTCAAGAGGGATTGCATGAAAGGTCCCGCCGCTGGGCCGGTCCGCCGCGCCGAGGGGCTGATGAACCACCCGATCATCATGACGCCGCCCGCCCAGAACACCGCACCAACGATGTGGATCAACCGCAGAATGGCCACCCTCAGAGGTTAACCGTGGGCTGGAGGGCTTGCCTTCTGGCCCGCCCCATCTTTCGCCATATGGCGACCACTTCGTCGGCTTTCAGGAGTTCGACCTGCTCGTCGGGCGCCAAGTCTTCATTGGCCTCACCCAAGGAATCGTTGAGCTCGGCCACCCGTCGGCGAACCGCCGGTTCGTCGGGGAGCAACCAGACCGCCCCCAGCTCTTGATCGACCCGGTGGGCCTGTTCCTCCGCCCTCTCACTTGCCCGCCACCGGTCGAGGTATTGGCGCGCCCACCAACCCGGTCCAATATCGTGGGTGGAAAGCGGCCTACCTTCCCCTCCCAGGTTGTTGAAATCGCCGCGTTCGATGGCCTGGCGGATTTGGTCTTCGACCGGGTCTACGGGCAGGGTCACCGTCCCACGTTATCTGCGTGCGGGGCGAGGAACTAGAGAGCAAAGCCTGTAGCGACTGCAAGGTGTCGGCGCCGGCCGGGTCCTTATCGAAGCGGTAGCGCTTCACCCTGGCGAAACGGAGGGCAATGCCACCCGGGTAGCGAGGGCTGGCCTGCACGCCGTCGATCGCCACCTCCACCACCTGTTCGGGGCGTAGGCGAATTCCGAAGCGGTCGCGCTCGACTTCAAGTCGTGGGAAATTCTCGGTCTGCCATGACAACATCTCGTCGGTCATGCCCTTGAAGGTCTTGCCGACCATCACGAACTCGCCGGAGTTCTCGTCCCGGGCTCCCAGGTGAATATTGGACAACGTGCCGGAACGTCGACCGTGACCCCACTCGACGGCCAGCACCACGAGGTCGTAGGTGTGAACCGGCTTGACCTTCCGCCACGCCTTCCCCCGCCTTCCGGCTTCATATCTCGAGGTGAGATCTTTGACCATTACCCCCTCGTGTCCCGCCGCCACCGTTTGCTCCCAGAAGCTGGTCGCCTCGTTGGGATCTGCGCTGGTGATGCGGCTAATCCGGTGCTTCGGTGGCACGACCTGATCGAGTCGGAGCAGCCGCTCGGATAGGGGCAGATCGATCAGATCTTCCCCGTCGACATGGAGGATGTCGAAGAAGAACGGGAAGAGGGGGACCTCCGCAAAGGCGCGCTCTTCGGTGCCGAACCGGCTCATCGTCTCCTGAAATGGTTGCGGGGTCCCGTTCGCTCGCAAAGCCATGGCCTCGCCGTCGAGGATCAGCGACACGGCGGCCAGACCGGTGGCGACCTCGACCACCTCCGGGAGGCGGGCGGTGATGTCGTTCTGATTCCGGGTGAACACGGCCACCCGAGCTCCTTTTTTGTGTACCTGGATGCGGGCGCCATCGAGCTTTTGCTCCACAGAGACAAGGCCGGTCAGCGCCTCCCGTATCGAACCGGCGGGGGAGGCCAGCATCGGCTGGACCGGCGAGAGAACCATCAATTTGATTTCTCTCAGTCCGGCCAACCCGCTGGTGGCGGCGATCTGGGCGACGGCGCCGAGGTCGGCTCTCAACATCACGGCGCGCCGCGCGGCCACCGCCGGCACCTCAAATGCTCGCGACACCGCCTCGACCATCAGACCGGCGAGAGCCCCCTGACGGATCTCGCCGGTGAAGATTCGACGAAGGAAGTCCTGTTCGACTTCGGTGGCCTGTCCAAAGAGGTCGGAGAGCACCCGGGTGCGACTCGCCTGTGATCCGGCGCCCACCACTGTGGGTATGTGGTCCAAGATGCGGTCGAGTTCGCCAAGATCGAGGCGCGGCTGGCTGGCTGGTGCTTGGTCAATTGAGAAGGCAGCGGCGTACCCCACCCCGATGCTGCCCTGGCGGATCTGGCCCGACAACAGTCCGACCGCCACCGGGATTTCCGGAGTCCCGAGACGGCCCAAGAAGGCGGCCAGCGTCTCGATCTTTGCCTTGCGGGATCTCGTCGCCCCCACGGCGATGGAGGCAGCGACCAGATCAGCCAACAGGGTCATCAGGCTCCGCAGCCGCCACTGAGCACCACCAGTGCTCCTAGGTCATCATCGACATATTCGTAGGCGGCGGTTCCGGCCCCTTCGTAGTAGAAGGAGTCGATCACCACTTCGCTCCTGCTGTCGCCATTGAGGTCGGCGATCGCTGCGATCGAGTGGGAAACCACGTAGGGATTATCGGCGACGCCCTGGGAGAACTCGAAGATCAGGGTCTGCCACTCTCCTTCAACCACTTTCCGCATAAGCGCCAAGCTGTAGTCACCGGGGCCGCCGAGGAGATCGTCTGGTACCCGCCTTACGACGAGAACCCCCTCGTCGATCCCGTCCCCGTCCAGATCGGCCGTCACGTATTGGTGGACCGGAGGATCGTCCTTGAGCCCCTGGCTCCGCAGAAATGATCGCGCCGCTTCCAGGTCCTCGGGGTTGGCTGTCCGATGAATCGCCACCGACCGCGGCATCAGCTCCCAGTTCGCCGCCACGGCAATCGCCCCCGGGTGGCGATAGTCGCCGGGCAGCCCGGGGGCGAAGTCGATCACCGGGGTGCCACTCGGTTCGCACAGCTGCGGGGCCGAGCCCACGACGGTGCCGAGGAGTCCCTCCAGATCGACCACCTGGTACAGGGTGTCTCCAAAGACCAGGCCGAGGTCGGCGTCGGCGGAGGTGACCCAGGTTGCCCCATCCCACCACCCGAGCATGCCCGACCGGCTGGCCACCACCGGTAGCTCGCCGACAGCAAAGGATGTGGTGGAGGCCGAGGTCGTGCCCCGACCAGGGGTGGTGGTAGGGGCCGGAGCCGTGACCTCATCAGGGACAGTGGTTGCCCCACCAGGCAGAGCTGGCTCGGCGCAGGCGCCGAGCAGCAAAAAACCGGCTAAGAGGGCTCTCACCTGAACGAGAGTAGGTCGTGACCGATCGCTCGCATCAAGCGGGCGACCAGATGAAGAGGTATGCCCACCACCGAGGAAGGGCTTCCGTGGATCGCCTCGACGAACATCGCACCGATCCCGGTAAGGTCGTAGGCACCGGCCTTGTCCATGGGCTCACCGGTGGCGACGTAATCGACGATCTCTTCCTCGGTCATCGGCAAGAAGCGCACGAGGGTCGATTCGACCGCCGAAACGATCTCGACTTCCTCTTTCACTCGGGCGATAGCCACTCCGGTCAATACTTCGTGGGTGCTGCCCGCCAGCCTCCGGAGCATGGACGTTGCTTCGTCGGGATGGACCGGCTTACCGAAGACCTTGCCGTCCATCACCACCGTGGTGTCGGCGCCGATCACGACCAGCCCCAGGTCGGCGCACGCCGACGCCTTGGCCCGGGCCAGCCGCTCTACATAGTCGTGAGGTTCTTCCCCGGGGCGCCGCAGCTCATCAACATCGGGCTCGACCTGGAGGAAGTTCAGACCAAGCGAGCGCAGCAGATCGGCCCGTCTGGGCGAGCCAGAGGCGAGGAGCAGTCGTTCTGTCATTCTGGTGCAAGGTTCCTTCCCAGAGCCGAAGGAGCCTCCGGGACCAACCATCGAGCCACCCGGGAGTTGGGGGAGGCAATCCGCCGAAGGCTGGCCGAGTTGACTATCAGCAAGGCAAAGATCATCAGCGGGAAGGGGAGCGAAGGCAAAATCTGGGCGAGACCGGGGAGCCGGGGCTGGAGCCGGAGGGCCAGGACTTGGAGCGCCCCGAACAGGTAGCAGCCAATCGCCACCCTGACCGGCTGCCATCCGCCGAAGATGACGATCGCCAATGCGATCCATCCGAAGCCCGCGGTGTGACCGTCCGACCAACCCAACTTCTGATCGAGCGAGAAAGCGGCTCCCGCCATACCCACCAGGCCTCCGCCCACCAGCGCCGCCATATAGCGATACACCTTGACATTGACGCCGCGAGCGTGGGCGGCCTCGGGGTTTTCCCCTGTCGCGCGCAGCTCCAGGCCGATCCGGGTGCGGGCCAGAAACACCGCGGCCGCCAAGGCGACGAGCAACGACCCGTAGACCGAGAGATTCTGGCCGAAGAGCACCTTTCCGATTATTGGCACATCGTTCAACACGGGGATCGGGGTGGCGGGGACGAACGGACCGGGCTGGTGGACGAAACCCTCCCCCAGATAGCTGGCAAGAGCGGCGGCGAGGAGGGTCAACACGAATCCAACCGCGAACTGGTTGAGCCGGAGACTGATGCCTGACCAGGCCACCAGTAGGGCGAGCAATGCAGAGACGGCGGCGGCGGCAGCGAATCCCAGCCCGACCTGGCCGGTGGTGAAGGCAACGGCGAAGCCGGTCATGGCCGATAGCAGGATCGACCCATCGAGCGAGAGGTTTACGACCCCGGCTCGTTCGGAGATGGCTTCCCCTACCGCGGCGTAAATGAGAGGTGCCGCCGCGGCGACGATGGAGGAGAAGGTTGCCTCCATCAGTCCGGGCCGGGAGCGCCATAGGCCCGGCGACGATGGGCCTGCCAGCCTCCGATGAGAAGTGCGGAGAGCACCAGCAGACCCTGGATCACGGCGCCGAGCGATGAGTCAAGGTCCAACCGAAGCTGCAGCTGCGATGAGCCCACCGAAACAGCTGCAAAGAAAAGCGCAACCGGCGCTACCCAGACCGCGTTCATTCGGGCTAGCAACACCACGAGGATGGCGAGGAAGCCGCGTCCCCCGGCGATTGCCGGGACGAGCTTGTGTTGGAGGCCTGTGACTAGCAATCCACCGGCCAGTCCGGCCAGACCTCCTCCAGCCAGAAACGCCCGTAGCATGGTGGCATCGGCGGGTACGCCCAGGAGCCGTGCGCTGGTTGGGTTGGAACCGACCGCCTTCAGGCGCAGCCCGAACCGGGTCCCCGCCAGCAGGTATCCGACCCCGACCAGCACGACCACCATGACGGCCAGGGCAACTAAAGAAAGGCGGGTGTCTCCCATCGTCGGCAGCCAGGTTTCCGGGCGGAAGGGTTCCGTGCCAGAGGTCGATGCCACCCCGGTCCGTTTCCAGGGACCGATGACCAGATAGGTGGCGAGGGCTTGGGCCACAAATCCGAGTCCGATCCCCCCGAAGATCTCATTCACCTTCCCCTTGACCTTGAGCATCCCGGCAGCGAGACCCCAAACGGCTCCCCCGACAGCGCCGGCGACCAAAACCAACGGCAATACCAGCCAGGGCCCTCCTGGCACGGCGCGGGCGACCCATGACGAGATGATCGCCCCGGCAATGATCTGACCCTCAACGCCGATGTTCCAGAGTCCGGCGCGGAATGTGACCACCAGCCCGGCGGCGGCGATGGCCAGCGGAACCCACGCCACCAACGTGTCTGCCAAACGTGTGGTGCCGCTAAATGCCCCTTCTCCAATCAGCCTGATCGCTTCGACGGGGGGTGCCCCACCTAGCAATAGGAGAACCGACGTCACTCCGAGCGACGCCAACAGCGGGAGCAACCAGCCCAACACCCTTCTTGTCACACGCCTACCTTGCCCCCGATCATTGACCCGATTTCTTCGGCGGAGGTCGAGGTGGTGTTGCGCTCGGCGATAACCCTTCCATCGAAGCAGACCAGCACCCGGTCGGAATAGGTGAGGATCTCGTCGAGGTCGGAGGAGGCGAACATGATGGCCGTGCCATCGCGCCTTCGGGCGAGCAGCTTCGACCAGATGTAGGCCGCCGATTCCAGATCGAGTCCCCGGGTTGGATGTTCCATCAAGAGAAGGCGAAGGCGGTGGGGAAGGAGGGCCAGCAGCAGGCGTTGCTGGTTTCCGCCCGACAGCTCCTCGGCCAGCGTGGCTGGTTTCCCTTGGATGCGGAAGGCGGTGATACTCTCGGCACAGCGGTTCTCCGACTTCGACCAGTCAATGATCAGCCGCTGACCATCGGCAAGCTCGAGGTGCTCGGCCGCCGACAGTCCGGCGATAAGCCCCTCCTCCAGGCGGCCACCGGGGAGTAGTCCGACACCCGCCTTGGCGAACTTGGCGGCGGATTTGTGGGTGAGGTCGGCGCCGTCGATTAGGACGCGCCCCTGACGAAGCGAGGCTCGTCCGGCCAGCGATCGCAGAAGCGAGCCTTGACCACTCCCCTCCAGGCCGGCAACACCCACCACTTCCGCCGTCTGTAGTTGCAGGTCAACACTCCTTATCGCCCCTCGACCTACTCCGGCCGACGCCCCCTTCAGCTCGGCCACCACCGCCCCGACGGCGTTCACCGGGGTACGGGTGGGCGACGACGAGGCGGTCTGATCGAACATCAGTTGCACCAACTCGTTTTCGGGGCGGGGCAGACTGGCACTCCCGGCCACACGGCCATGGCGCATCACCGTCACAGATCGGCAGAGCTCGTTGACTTCTTCGAGCTTGTGGGAGACAAAGAGCACGATCAGTCCGTCTTCCGCCAGCCGCCGCAGCGCCGCGAACAGCTCGATTCGTTGGGTGGCGCTGATGCCTCCGGTCGGCTCGTCGAGAATGAGGACTCGACAGCCTGATTCGAGCAGCCTCACCACCTCCAGTTGCTGGCGCTCCCCCACCGAGAGAGTTCTGGTGATCGCCTCCGGGTTCACTCTGAAGCCGAGCCGCTCCCCCGCCGCCGTCATTCGATCGCCTGCCTCGGATAGCGACCAGCCACTCCCTAGCCGGAAGTTCTCTCGATTGGTGAACGGCAGGCAGACCAAGGGCTCTTGGTGGAGCATTCCAATCCCCGCCCGGAGGGCTTCACGCGGCGAGCCCAACTCGACGGGTCGGCCCTCAAAGGACACGGACCCTGCATCGGGCAGGACCAGTCCCGACAGGATCTTCATCAGCGTCGACTTACCGGCGCCGTTTTCACCTAGAACGGCGTGCAGTGATCCGGCGGCCAGTTCTAAGTCGACCGAATCGTTGGCGAGAAGGTCGCCAAACCTCTTCGTTATGCCATGGACGGAGAGCACTTAAGTGCTCACTCGGCGCTGGAGGCGCCTTCCATTCCCTGCAGTAGTTGAGGCAAATACCATATCTGATGTTGGGTTGCGGTCTCGCCCTCGGCCAAAAACGCACTGCCATCCTGGAGATTGAGCGGCCCGGCCCACAGGTTGACCGAGCCGTCGCCCAGACCGGCGATGAAGGTGTCGAGGGAGGTCGCTTGCTCGTCGGTTAGACCCTCACCCTTGACGAATCCCACCATCGAGGTGTCCGGATCGTTGATGTCGGACCAATCCGGTCCGAGCCAACGCCACTCGGCCATGAAGGAACCGTCGACCACCGACTGCGCAGTTTCGAGGTAGGAAGGTCCCCAGTTGAAGAACGGCACCCCGAGGCACACATCTTCGGCCTGGTCGCAGGCGTCGCGGAAATCATATGGAATGGCCCATATGCCTTCACCACCTTCGGCTCGTTGCCCGACCCTGACCAGGGCTTCAGTGGTGTCGATCCCCGAGATCAAGACGTCGGCTCCGCCGTCGAGGAAGGCGTTGGAAACCTGGGTGGGATCGAGAGTGATGCCAGGGATGTGGAACCAGAAACCAATCCAATTGACAGCAAACCGGAGACCGGCCGGATCTTCGCCCCGCAGGTTCTCGTAGCAATAGCGCGCGCCGAGATAGGCGGAACTGGCGAGGCGTCGGGTCTCGTCGTTGATCAGCGGCCCGACATAACCGATCGACCCGGTGGTGGTCTTCAGGGCGGCGGCGCATCCCGCGATCATCTTCCCGTACTCCATCTCTCCCATGATGTTTCCGAGGTTGGTCAGGTCCGCCCGGTAATCCTCTCCTTCTGCCCAGGCGTTGTCGCCCGACGACCAGATCATCGGGACTTCGGGGTGGTTGGCGGCTCCGGTGAGGATCCCATCCTTCATGTCGTCCGAGGTGGCGAAGATGAGATCGGCGCCCCCGGCCACCATGTCGTCGACCACCTGTTCGACCGGGGTATCCGGCCGGTCGGCCACGTTGACCTTATCGAGAACGATCATTTCGGCGCCGAGGGCGTCCACCACGTATTGCCCAGCTTCGTAGTGGGCCTGCGACCATCCATGATCATCTTGGGGGCCGACCAGGATCATCCCGAAGGTGAGCTGGGCCGCCGTTGTTTCGGTCGGCGCGGTGGTTTCCGGAGGGGCGGCGGTGGTGGCCGGGGGCGCCGTGGTGGCAGGGGGGGCGGCGGTGGTCTCGGACGCGGTCCCACCACAAGCGACCACGACCACCATCAGCGCGACCGTCATTGTCAGCCGGCGTTGCCGCTGGATCATGTTCTTTCCTCCCATCGGGGTTCTTGGCATCCTAGGTTGGCGCCATCTGGGTGAGTCGAGCCCTAGGCCAAGCGCAAGGCTCAGCCTCGGACCAGTTTCATCACCCGCCCATCGGCGACTGTCACATAGATCTCCGAGGTGGAGTCGACTCCCAACGACGTGACCTGGCCTAGCGAGCCGAGGTCGGCCCACTCTTTGTAGTCGGCGATCCCCGATCCGACATAGCGAAAGGAACGCACCCATCCGGAGCAGTAGTCGCTGAAGAAGTAGGCGCCGTTCAACTCGGGAAGGGCAGACCCCCGGTACACATATCCACCGGTTATCGAGCAGCCGTCGGAGTGGGTGTACTCATAAACCGGGGCGACGAAGTTCCCATCACATGCCGGGCCGGACCGGCAAAGAGTTCCCTCTAGCACCGGCCAACCGAGGTTGGCGCCGGCCGAACCGGTCGTGAGGACGGTCACCTCCTCCCGGGCACCCTGGCCAACGTCGGCGACGTAGAGATTGGTTCCGTCCCAGGCGTTCCGCCACGGGTTGCGGACCCCTTTGGCCCATATCTCGGCGCCCGGTGAAGGCAGCTCGACGTCCATCCGCAGGATTGAACCGAGCAGGCTGTTCGGATTCTGTCCGTTTTGGAACTGGTCGTTGGACCCGCCTCCGTCCCCCATGGCAATGTAGAGGATCCCGTCAGGCCCGAACCCCAGCCAGCCACCATTGTGGTTCGAGGCCGGCTGGTCGACGAACAGCAACTGACGGGCCGTCGTCGGATAGGCCACGTCGGGATCGGCGCCGTTCGCCCGGTATTCAACGACACGGGTGTCCCCCGCGTTGTCGGTGTAATTGACGAATAGCCGCCCGTTGGTGGCGTATTGCGGGTGGAATGCCAACCCGAGCAGACCTTGCTCGCCACCGAAGCGGACCAGGTCGCGGATGTCGAGGAAGGGAGCAGCAAGGCGGGATCCGCCCTGGATAATCCAGATCCGGCCAGGTTGATCGACCACAAACAGCCGGGTGTCACCGGGTGGCGACGCCACGAACAAGGGCTGTTCGAACCCTCCTCCTACCTCAAGCGCCGCCAGTTTCGTCAAACGGGGTGGAGGAACTATGAGCGGCAGACCAAAGCTCCGGGCGAGGAAGGTGGCCATTTGGTCGCGGAGGACCTGGTCGTATGGGCAATAACGCCCACCGCCACAACCCGCCGTGACACCAAGGAGAAAGATTCGCTCGACCGCCCCGGTGAAGAATTGTTGGTCGGGGACGTCCGTGAAGGTGGCCAGGTATGGCGCCGGCGTCTCCCCCAGGGCGCGCATTAATAGCACCGACATTTCTCCCCGGCTGATTGGATTGGCGGGCCGGTAGCTGCCGTCGGGATAACCGGTGGTGATACCGAGTTGGGCGATGCGCTCGACGTGGCCGGTGTACCACTGGCCGGCCGGCACGTCCGGGAAGGTGCCCCGATGGGCGATGGGCGACTCACCCAAGGCCCTGATCAGGAACACCGCCATTTCTGCTCTGGTCACCGCCTGGGACGGGCAATACAGACCGGTGCCGCATCCGCTGGTGATCCCGGCGGCGGCGATGGCTTCGATCGCCGCCTCGTGGAGGTTGCCGTCGTCGTCGACGAAGGTCCCACCCGGTGGAAGGGTTTGGGCTACCGCCGGCGATGCCAGCACGAGCAGAATGAGGACGGTCATCACTCTTCTTGCGTACATGTCGACCGGATACTGGTCGGTGCCTAGGCCGTAAGGGGATGGTCGAATAGACCCATACGATCGAACACCACTCGGCCGGCCCTGACTCCGGCTAGCGGCGTCGACAGTGTCTCCACTGCTGCCGCTGGATCCTGTTCGAATACCACCAGGTCGGCGCTGGCCCCGGGGGTGAGGGCTGGGATGCCCAGATACCTATAGGCAGCCGGTCCGGCGGCCGCCACGGCGGCCTCCCCGTCGAGCCCATAGTGGCGCAACCGCGCTACCTCTTTGGCTACGTGTCCGTGAGGAAGCCCGAGATCGGTGCCTGCCATCACGTTCACCCCTACTTCCGGCGCTGCCCTCAACAAGGCGTTCATGTTCTCGAGTCCGGCTCCCAGCACCCGCGAGGCGGTAGAGCCGGCGGTGAAACCCGCCAGCACCAATTCGGTGTTGGCCACCGTGGGCACCCATGCCCCTCCCCTGAGGCCGAGCGACTCGAGGTCGGCTTCGGTCAAATACAGCCCGTGTTCGATCGAGTCGACCCCCGCCCGCACCGCCATGCTCGGAACCTCCGGTGCCATGGTGTGGATCGCCACTTTGGCTCCCCCGGCGTGGGCGATCGTGACGGCCTGGGCCAAGGTTTGTTCCCCGAAACTGATTACCGGGCCACGGCCCTTTTGCGGCCAATCGCCGACCAGCTTGATCCATCCACCGCGGGTGTCGGCTCCGGCGATGGCGGCCGACAGCCCGGCATCGTCAGTTTCCACCGCAAACCCGGGGAAGTAGCCGTGAGCACCGGTGATGATCCGGCCGGCGGCTGAGATGTGTGGCCGGTCCGATTCAGGGTTATCTAGCAGGCTGAGCACCGCGGTGTCCCGCCAGCCTTTGTCTATTACCAGGAAGACCCCGTGGCTGAGCTGGGCAAAGGTCCGGCGCCGGATCGCCTCGGGTTCGCCGCCGTGATCGACCTCGGCCAGGGAGTCGGCGGCCAGATGGGCGTGGCAGTCGGCCAAACCCGGCAATACCCAGAGGTGGGTTAGGTCGACACTTCGCTGAGCCGATGCATCCGGGGTGACGAAGTGGCCGTTGCTGATCTGGAGGCGGACCGGTCCACCCTCACCGGCCCTTACCTCGAGGACTGTCCCCTCCATCACCGGACAACCTAATCAGGGCTGTTACCGCCCGACCAGAATGAGCCGACTAATGCGGCGCTCCCTCCTTGGAATGGTTGTGGTGATGGCGTCCTGCGGCTCGCCGGCTGCTGTCAGCACCACTGCTCCGCCTCAGGTTGGCACCCTGCCGGTCGTGACGACTATTCCCGAGACGCTTGCGATCACCATCACCGGATGCTCGGCACCCCCTGTCCCATTCAGCACTCTGTGTGAGGTGTTCGATCTGATCGAGGGCAACCATTTCAGCCCTCCGGATCGGGCCACGATGGCGGCCGCGGCCATCGACGGAGCACGGTTGGCGGTCGGTCGGGATACTGCCGACCTGCCCCGTTCGCTTCACTGCGCCGTGCCTTCGGTGGAGTTCGAAGGACTCTGTCCCGTGGTCGCGGCGCGTATGGAGGATTCGGCGATACCGATCGGCGACCTGATCTACGGTGCCGTCAACTCGATGCTGGCTGGCAGTGTCGATCCCTACACCCTGTACCTTCCGCCGGAAATGTCGGGTGTCGTGGGGGAAGACGGCATCCTGCCCGGGGTCGGAATGGTGGTAGCGCCCCTCAATGCAGCCGGCTCGCCCTGTGTGCGAGTCGAAGCTGTTTGTCCCTTAGAAGTGGTGACGGTCCTGCCGGGCTCGGCGGCCGATCAGGCGGGGATGCTCGCAGGTGACCTGGTCAGGGCGGTGGATGGTCAACTTCTGGTTGGGCTCACCTTGGTCGACGTTTCGGCCCTCCTGGCCGGCGATCCCGGCACAACCGTAAGGCTCGATCTTGAGCGCGGGGGTTCGTCGTTGCAAGCCACTGTCACCAGGACCGACGCCGGGCCCTTGCCAGTGGTGGGCGAGATGGTGGGCAATGTGGGTTACCTCCGGATTCCGGAGTTTGGTCTTGACACCCACATCGTCTTCCACGGGTGGTTGCAGAACCTGATCACCGCCGGCGCCCGCCGGCTGGTTCTCGACCTGCGTGACAACCCGGGAGGCTTCCTCTTCTCCGTCTCGATCATCGGGTCCGAGTTTGTCTCCAGCGGACTTCTCTATAAGACCCAATCACGCTTTGAAGACCTGGACTACCCGGCGGTCGACGGAGGAATTGCTACCCGTCTGCCGCTGGTGGTACTGGTAAATGGGGGGAGCGCCTCCGCCGCCGAGATCCTGGCGGCCGCCTTGCAGGAACGGGGCCGGGCGTCGGTCGTTGGCACGGCTACTTTCGGCAAGAACCTTGTCCAAGCGCCATTTGAGCTGCGCAACGGCGGCATCCTCCGGGTCAGCATCGCCACCTGGACCACACCCAGCGGGGCTTCGGTGGCCGGCACCGGTGTCGTACCGGATTTGAACGTGGAACTCGAGCCCGAGTTGACCGCGGCCGAACTGGTCGAGCTGTCATCCGGGTAACCACACAGCCTCCGCTTTGGGCTTGAATGTTGTCGGTGTTTCGGATTCGATCGTCGTGGTGCCTGCTCGTAGCCATCACTCTTCTGTCGGCCGGCTGCTCGATCGGCTCGGAGACTTCGGGTTCCACCCCCCCGGTGGTCGACAGTGCGCCGACAACCACGCGACCGGTCGCCGATCCATCCGAGGAGCCGACACCACCCACCTTCGCGGTGCAAGAGATCGAATGTGAAGGGCGATATGGCGGACTGGTTTGCGAAGCCTATTCGCTGATCACCACCAACTACGTTGACCCGGTGTCGCCGGCCGTCCTGGCCTCGGCGGCGGCCGACGGTGTCATCGAGCTCGAAACGGTGAGGCCGAGCGGAGGGGCGACCTGTGCCATTCCGGCCAGGGAATTCCTGGTGGTATGTCAGGCGATGGCCACCGAAGGTGCGCGCACAGAGGTGGCCGAAGAGGCGGCGTTAGCGGCTATGGTCGAGAGCCTCGACCCCAACAGCGCCTACTTGAATCCGGAGGCGCTGCGGCTCCTCGAAGAGGACCAGTCGGGAGAGGTCGAAGGCATCGGAGCGCTGGTGGCCTCCGAGGATCTGACCGCCGCAGACCCCGAAACCACCCCATGCGGAGTGGTCTCCGACACCTGCCGGCTGGTCGTCGTGTCGACGTTCGCCGACGGGCCAGCCGACCGGGCCGGCCTCGAGGCAGGCGACGTGTTCCGGGCGGTGAACGGCGAAGACATCGACGGGCGGACCATCGACGAGGTCACCGCCGCGGTTCGTGGCCCGGCCGGGACCAACGTGGAGTTGACCGTCGAACGTTTTGGTGAGCTCCTCACCTTGAGCATCACCAGGGCTGCTCTGACCATACCCGTGGTGGAAACCGCCGTGGTGGACGACACCGGCTATCTGCGCCTTAACCTCTTCACCGAGACGGCGGATCTCCAGGTGCGCCAGGCGATCTCGGACATGTTGTCGGTCGGTATCGACCGGTTGGTGCTCGACCTCCGAGACAACCCGGGCGGCGCCCTCGACGCCACAGTCAATATCGCTAGCGAGTTCCTATCCGATGGAGTCGTCGTTCGAACCCAGTCGCCCGATGAAGAAACGACCTACCGGGTCGCAGACGGCGGCCTTCTTACCGACGCCGGCGTTCCGCTGGTGGTCCTCGTCAACCGGGGCAGCGCCAGCGCCTCGGAGGTGCTCTCCGCCGCTCTTCAGGAGCGGCATCGGGCCACGATCATCGGCGAGAACACGTTCGGTAAGAACACCGTCCAGCAGCGTTATTCATTGTCAAATGGCGGTGCTCTCAAGCTGACCGTGGCGCGTTGGGTGACCGCCCTGGGCGTCGACTTCGGCGAGTCCGGGGTGAATCCCGATGTCACGGCCGAATTCGATCCGGACTTGACCATCGCCGAGGTGGTGGATCGAGTCGCCTCTCTGGCCAGGTGGGAAGCGACGACCTAACGTCCGCTAGCTGTCACATACAACGATGACGGGAATCTGGGAGTAGGCCGCCACCATCGGCACCGGCGATTACGCGAACGTTCATTGAGCGGCTTGTGACGACAAAACCATTTCGCGAATGTCGGGTGGTCCGTTGGTTGGGGCGCCGGGCCACATGAGCCGTCTTCGGTGGGTGGGGGATCCGGGGTCGATGGTCATGCCCCGTTGGTGGATGGCAACGTGATGGTGATACCAACAGAGGGTCGCGAGATTTTCCGGATCATGGCTGCCGCCGTGTGCCCGCGGTGTGATGTGGTGGGGTTGGAGCCGGTACCGGCTGTGGCACCCTTCGATCGAACATTGGCCCTGGTCCCGCCACAGGATGAAGCTTCTTACCGTTGGGGGGATCGCCTCTCCCAGATCCGTGTAGCTGAGGGGCCTGGTGCCGTCGGTGATGATCACTCTGACCTTTCCCCCGCAGAGGATCTCTTGGAGGGTGTTGGGTCCGACCCGGGGCCCGGTTGAGAGGGTGACTCCTTCCTCGCCGGCAGAGTGGGAGGCGTGGTGGGCGTCGATGAAGACCTCGGCCACGGTCACCGCCCGGCCGGTTTCGGTGCCGTCTACTGAGCTGCCGGTAAGCGAGTCCATGCAGATGGCGGTCAAAGCGTCGGCCCGCCGCTGGCTCTGTCCCTCCCCGGGGAGGACGGGAAGGTCTCCCTCTCGGCGGGTAAGGGCCCTTTCGACTGTTTGGCCGTCTACACCGGGGAGGACCCCCCACAGCCTGTAGGCCGACTCGTCGAGGGAGGGTTGCATCACCAGGTACCGGTTTTCGAAAGTGAAAGCCTCCCCGGCCGGGTCGACCTTCCGCAAGCGGTCCAACAGGCCGTAAAGCCTCCCCAACGAGTATCCCTCCGCCGCCCTGTCGAATTCCTTCTGGACGATCCCGGCGGCGCGGAGTTTGCAGAGGGCAGCGGCCCGATCCAAACCCCATCTGCCATCCCGTAGATTGGCGTCGATTTGGGTGTCTGCGGCTCGAGCCACGGTCGTCAGCCGGGAAGAGGTCTGATGGGAAAGGTCGAGTTGGGCTGACACCCAGTCGGCCAATGTCCTCGCTCCGTCTCCGGTGTCCACCTGGAGCCGGTCCAGGATCCGCAGATCTGCGACCTGTTGGGCGCGGAGTCGGCTTATCGCCGCCTCGGTGGCCAGCACTCGGGCTTCGAGCCGGTCGGCCAGTTCCCAGTCCCCATCCGGTTGATTCCATGAATCGAACATCTGTACGACTGTTGTATCATTCCGCAGGGACAGAATCAAGAGCCTTGAAGGCGGATTTCACCGGGCAGCCCGTAGCGGGAAGAGAGGCCAGCTGATTCGAGGGGCTCGGACCGACGACTTCAGACTGGTGCCGGTGCTAAGCGTTGTTCCCCGGAACGCTGGCCGATGTCCGGAACGAATAACCGATCACGCCGGCCGTAACTCGAACCGGCGCGTGATCGGTGATATCCGATCGCCTAACTCGGGAACCGGACCCCGGTGGCGCTGTGGCAGCGGTATCCGTTCGGATTCTTCGCCAGGTACTGCTGGTGATAGCCCTCGGCGTAGAAGAACTGGCCCGCCGGCTTGATCTCGGTCGTGATCTGGTCGTATCCCAGCCGATCGAGTTCGGCCTGGTAGATGTCCCGACTCTTCAGGGCCGTTTCCAGTTGGTCCGCCGTGGTTGTATAGATCGCCGACCGGTATTGCGTGCCAATGTCATTCCCTTGACGCATCCCCTGGGTCGGATCGTGACGCTCCCAGAAGATCTTGAGCAACTCCTCCAGTCCGACCTGCTCGGGGTCGTAGACCACTTGAACAGCTTCGGTGTGGCCGGTGCGGCCGGTGCAGGTCTCTTCATACGTCGGGTTGGGCGTCAATCCACCGGCGTACCCGGCGGCAGTGGTGTAGACCCCCGGCACCTGCCAGTAGATCTCCTCGGCTCCCCAGAAACATCCCATTCCGAGGACGATCGTCTGCAGTCCTTCCGGGAAGGGGGGGACGAGCGGATTTCCATTGACGAAGTTGCGCTCAGGGACGGGCATCGTCTGGGTGCGGCCAGCCAGCGCTTTCTCCGGTTCGATCATCTCCCTCTTGTGGCGGCTATTCCACATACTGTTTCTCCTTTCGATGATGTGAACCGCTCGGAGCAACGGTTCGTTCCCCGGCCCGTCAAAAAGTTCTCGGGTTTACCCTCAATTGTCATGGTTCGCTATCGGAAGCCACTTGAACGGTCGGACGACATCATCGACATGCGGGGACGCCCCGGGCGAAGGCCCGGAGTGGCGATCGGAGCCGGAGGTGGAGGCGTTGCGATCATCATCGCCATCATCGTCGCCCTCCTCAGCGGCGGCGGCAGCGGCGGTTTGGGCGACATCCTCAACGAATTGCAGCCTGTCCCCCAGACCCCGGCCCCGACTGCGGAGAGCCCGCTCGAGCCGGCGGTCGATCCCCAGGCCGACATGGCCGATTTTATGTCGGTCGTCTTGGACGACAACCAACAGATGTGGACGGAGATCTTTTCCCGGTCGAGTCGTCAATATCAGAACGCACAGGTGGTGTTGTTCACCGGTTCTGTCGAGTCGGGTTGTGGGGGTGCCGACAGCCGGATGGGACCTCACTACTGCCCGGCTGATCAACGGGTCTATCTCGACCTAGAGTTCTTCGAAGAATTGCGCACCCGCTTCGGTGCAACCGGCGACCTCGCCCCGGCCTACGTGCTCTCCCACGAGATCGGCCACCACGTCCAGCACCTGCTGGGGATCGACCAGCAGGTTCGCTTGCATCAACAGAACGACCCCGCCCGGGCCAACGACCTCTCGATAAAGGTGGAGTTGCAGGCTGATTGCTTTGCCGGGGTATGGTCGTCGACGGTTTTCGTCGGCCAGCTTGAGACCGGTGAGGACCTGGCGCTCGATCCAGGAGAGATCGCCGAGGCGATGGAGGCGGCTGAGGCGGTCGGGGATGACCGCATCCAGATCGCGGTTCAGGGTCGCACCGACCCCGAGTCATGGACGCACGGCAGCGCCGATCAGCGCCAGCAGTGGTTCCAACGCGGCTACGACACCGGAGATCCCAACGCCTGCGACACGTTCTCCGGAGGGGTGTAGTGGGTCCCGGAGCCAACCAGCACGCGAGTCGGTAGCCTGTCGTCGAGTCATGGGCCCGCGCCGGGCAGCCGCCGCCTTCTTCCTTTTCCTACTGACACTCTCGTTGGTGCCGGTGGTTGTCCACGCCCAGGCCACCGGGGTCGAGGAGGCGCAGACACGTAAGGACGACGCCGACCGTCTGGTATCGGCGGCGGTGGCCAATCGGGGGAAGGTCGAGATCGAGCTCCAGACGGCGTTGGCGAGCTATCAGGCGCTCGCCGTGCAGATCTCGGAGATGGGCGCGTCGGTCGACCGGCTGAGCCGGCTGGTCCTCCAAGCCGAGGCCCAGGTCGAGACACTGGCTGCATCGGCTGCCGACAATGCGGTTGAGGCGTACATCGAGGCCCTCACCCGCCCAGGTGGCGTCCTTATTCTGGTCGGAACGGTCGAGGACACCATGATCGCCTCCCCGACCCTGCAATTCCTGGCCGGCGCCGATCGGGAGGAGGCGGCCGGGCTGAAAGTTACTCGCCGGGATCTCGAGGCTCTCAGGCTCAGGCACCTAGGAGAACTCCAACAGTTGGCGGCGTTTCAGGAAGAGATGAATGAAGCAGCCGATCGCCTGCAGCAGATCTTTGCAGAGGCCGACGCCGAGGTGGCATCGGCGATTGCCGCCGCCCGGCTGGCCGATATCGAATACCGGTTGGCGCTCGACGAGGTTGAAAGGGCCCGGGCGGCTCAGGAGGAACAAGCGAGGCAGGCGGAGCGGACGACCACCACCACGACAGGGACATCATCGACGGCCCCCACGGCAACCACCGTCCCCGGGGCGGGGAAACCTCTCAAGCCGGCCGTGGAGCGATGGCGGTCCCTGGTCGCCTCCCACTTCCGCTCGGAATGGGTCGACTCGGCATTGAGGATCATGCAATGCGAGAGCCTCGGGGACCCGGGTGCATACAACCCCTATTCCGGGGCGTCGGGTCTATTTCAGTTTTTGCCGGGAACCTGGGCGGTCGTGTCGCCCAAAGCCGGCTTTGGGGGAGCAAGCGCCTTCGATCCGGAGGCCAACACCGTCTCGGCTGCCTGGCTCGCCAACTACTACGAGGGGCAGGGCAAGAGTCCGTGGACCCCATGGCACTGCAAACCCTGAAGGGCCGGCGAGGGCTTGATTTCATCGATTGAGCCAGGACGGCCCGAGCCGCCCGGCGCTGCGGTCTCCGCCGATGGCGTGAACTTCTCGGTCCATGCTCCGCACGCGCACGAGGTCGAGCTGAGCCTCTTTGGCGATAGCGGCGAGAGGCGGCTCATCCTTCCGGCGGTGGAGGCGTCCCGCCATCACGGATTCGTCGCCGGCATTGGGGCTGGTCAGCGTTACGGCTTTCGCATACATGGTCGTTGGGATCCGGAAGACGGCATCTGGTCCAACCCGGCCAAGCTCCTGCTCGATCCCTATGCCCGCCAGATCACCGGCGAAATGATTGCCCACCCCGCCCTCGCCGGGAGCGGCCCGGTCTATGGGGACCGCCCCGACGGTACCGACAGCGCGCCATATGTGCCTCGATCGGTCGTGGCTTTCGACGGATTCGACTGGGAGGAGGACAAGGTCCCGTCGATTCCCTGGGCTGACACCGTGATCTACGAGACCCATGTGCGAGGTCTGACCAAACGTCACCCGGCTGTCCCCCCCGAAATCCGAGGCACGTACGCCGGCCTGGCGGCGCCGGTCATGATCGAGCACTTTCAGCGGCTGGGGGTGACCTCGATCGAGTTGTTGCCGGTACAGACCTCGGCTTCCGAAGCATGGCTGCAACGCCGCGGGCTCACCAACTATTGGGGTTATGCGCCAATCGGCTTCTTTTCCCCGATCGAGCACTATGCCGCCGGGCCCGATCCGATCGTCGAGTTCAAGCAGATGGTCCGGACCCTGCATCGCCACGGAATCGAGGTCATCCTCGATGTTGTCTACAACCACACCGCCGAGGGAAACCAGCATGGCGCCACTCTTTGCTTTCGTGGTTTGGACAACCCTGGCTTCTACCGGTTGGACCCCGATAACCGCCGGCTCTACCTCGACTACACCGGGACCGGAAACAGTGTCGACCTCACCGACTCCTGGGCGCGGCACCTCGTGTTAGACAGCCTCCGCTACTGGGTGACGGAGATGCACGTTGACGGATTTCGGTTCGACCTCGCCGTGACCCTCGGTAGAGGACCCGACAGGGCGGATCGGTTTCGGCCCGATGCACCGTTCATGCTCGAAGTGGGCGCGGATCCGGTCCTCAGCAAGTCCAAGCTCATCGCCGAACCATGGGACCTGGGGGAAGGTGGATACCAGGTCGGCAGGTTCCCGGAGGGTTGGGCCGAGTGGAACGGTCAATATCGCGATTCGATGCGCGATCTTTGGAGGTCGAAACCTGAATCAGTCGCAACCATCCGATCCCGGCTGACCGGCAGCTCCGATATCTTCGCCCGGGCTCCCCATGCCTCGATCAACTTTGTGACCTGCCACGACGGATTCACCCTGGCCGACCTGGTCTCCTATGACAAGAAACACAACGAGGCCAACGGCGAGAACAATCGTGACGGCGAGCCACACAACCGGTCGTGGAACTCGGGCGTCGAAGGACCCACCGACGACCCGACCGTTCGGGAGCTGCGGAGGCGACGGGCCGGAGCCATGCTTGCCACACTGTTTATTTCTCAGGGCGTGCCGATGCTGCTGGGTGGCGACGAGTCGGGTCGCAGTCAGGCCGGCAACAACAACGCCTACTGCCAGGACAACCAGATCTCGTGGTACGACTGGGAAAACGTCGACAACGAGCGGATCAAGCTGGTCGAGGCCCTCGTCCAACTCCGACGCCAGCATCCCTGGCTGAGCGGCCCCGCTCATGCGGTGATCGAGCGGTGGGCTTGGCTGCTGGAAGATCCCGGCTCCTCGAAAGAGGCTCTTTACGTCATGGTCAACCCCGGTCAGGAGGCCGTATCCGTGACTCTGCCCGATGGAAATTGGGAGGCGGTGTTGACGATCGGGGCCTTTCGGCCGAGAGACAATACGGCTCAGCTCGAAGGCTTCACGGTGGCGATCGCCCGTCGGGTCTCCTAGTCCCGGCTAGACGGGCTCCTCGACGAACGCCCCCTTGGCAATGGCAACCACTCCCCCGGGAGAGACCTCAAAACGGGCCTCGTCCCGGTCGCGGTTGAGCCCTACTCGTGCCCCAGCCGGCACCGAAACGTTCTTGTCGATGATCGTTTTGCGGATCACCGCCCCCCTTCCGATCTTGACGTCGTTCAAAAGGATGGCGTTTTCGACGACGGCGCCCGGTTCGATCCGCACATCGGGCGATAGAACCGAGTTGCGGACGTACGCGCCGGAGACGATCACCCCATTCGAGAGGATCGAGTCGGCGATTTGGCCGGGGCCATGGTCCGCCACCGCCACCACCTTGGCGGGGGGGGCGGTCGTGCTGGCGGTGTAGATGGGCCATTCGGCGTTGTAAAGGTTGAAGATGGGTTCGGTGGCAACGAGATCCATATGAGCGTCGTAGTAGGAGTCGAGAGTGCCTACATCGCGCCAGTAGCCTCGCTCGCGGTCGGTCACCCCGGGGACCTCGTTTCCCGAGAAGTCGTAAACGTTGGCGTGACCTGCGTCGACCATACGGGGAATGAGGTTGGCGCCCAGGTCATGGCGGGAGTTCTCGTCGTCGGCGTCGGCGGCGAGTTGATCGAGGAAAACCTTGGTCGTGAACACGTAGTTCCCCATCGAGACATAGGCATGGTCAGGATCGTTCGGAATCGCCTGCGGATCCGCCGGCTTCTCGCGGAAGCGATCAATGCGTGATCCGCTGCCGGTTTCGATCACCCCGAACTGGTACGCCTGGTCAAGGGGCACCCGAATCCCAGCCACCGTCACCCCCGCTCCGGACTCGAGGTGCTGGTCGAGCATCTTCTGGGGATCCATCCGGTAGATGTGGTCGGCGCCGAAGACGAACATGTAATCGGGGGCGGCGTCTTCGACCAGGTTCAGGTTTTGATAGATGGCGTCGGCCGACCCGAGGAACCAGCGCTGTCCCAGCCGCATTTGGGCGGGGACCGATGTGACATAGCTGCCGAGAAGTGTCGACATGCGCCAAGTACGAGACAGATGGACGTTCAGCGAGTGACTCTTGTACTGGGTGAGGACGACGATCTTCCGCTGACCACCATTGACCAGATTGGAGAGGGCAAAGTCGATGAGGCGATAATGGCCACCGAAGGGCACCGCCGGTTTGGCCCGGTCCCGGGTTAACGGCATCAACCTTTTCCCCTCGCCACCGGCGAGGACCATCGAAATGACCTCAGGTCGTTGGCGCGCCATCAGCTTCCTCCCTCGGGGCCATGAATACTGCCGAAAGTGGTGGCAAATTCAACTCCAAATACTGCGCGTACTGTTGATATGCCCCATTGACAGTTTCGACTGGACCCGACGCTTCTAATCCTGTTCCACCAAACTGTGGTTCGTCGCTGGAGGCGATGACCAGCCAGGCCCCGGGTTGGGGGACACCCACCTGGTACCGCTCCCAGGTGATCGGGGTGAAGTTGACCACCACCAGAATCGGGCGGGCGCCTTGGGCCATCCGCAGGAAGGCGAATGATGAGCGCTGGTAATCGTCGGGTTCGACCCACTCGAATCCGTCGGCGAGGTGGTCACGTTGATGAAGGGCTCGCTCGGATCGCAGCAACCGGTTGAGGGTTCCGACCCATGCCAGCAATTGGCGGTGGCCGTCTTCTTCCAGCAGATCCCAGTCCAGGTCGCGATCGTGGTTCCACTCGCGTAGCTGGCCAAACTCGCCTCCCATGAAGAGCAGCTTCTTGCCGGGGGTCGCCCACATGTACCCGAATAGCGCCCGCAGTCCTGCCAGTCGCTGGTCGTGGTCACCCCACTGCTTGTTGAGGAGCGACCGTTTGCCGTAGACGACCTCGTCATGGGACAGGGGCAGCAGAAAACTTTCGGTTCCCGCGTATAGGCCCCTGAAGGTGATCAGCCGGTGGCTGTCAGGGTGCGAACGAAAGAGCGGATCGAGGCGGCTGTAGCGGAGGGTGTCGTTCATCCATCCCATGTCCCACTTGTAATGGAAGCCGAGCCCGCCGCTGCTAGGGGGACCGGTCACATGCGGCCAGGAGGTTGACTCTTCGGCAACTATCGCGGCGTCGGGAAATCGATGTCGGATCGTGCCGGTCAACTGCCGGAGAAATTCCACCGCTCCCAGATTCTCCCGACCCCCACTGCGGTTGGGTAGCCATTCGCCGGGCTTGCGGGAATAGTCGAGGTAAAGCATCGAAGCCACCGCGTCGACTCGGAGACCGTCAGCGTGGTAGTGCTCCAACCAGAAGTGGGCAGAGGAGAGGAGGAAGCTGCGCACCTCGGGCCGGTCGTAGTCGAAAATGATCGAATTCCAGTCGGGGTGGTAACCGCGTCGAGGGTCGGGATGTTCATAAAGGTGGGTGCCGTCGAAGTAGGCGAGGCCGTGCTGATCGGAGGGGAAGTGTGACGGAACCCAATCGAGTAACACCCCGATCCCATGTTGGTGAAGGTGGTCGATCAGGTACATCAGGTCTTGGGGGTTTCCATACCGGGAGGTGGGGGCGAAGAAGGCAGTCACTTGGTAACCCCACGATCCGTAGAAGGGGTGCTCCATCACCGGTAGGAGCTCGACGTGGGTGAAGCCGTGTTCCAACACGTACTCGGCGAGTGGTGCGGCGATCTCCCGGTAGCTGACCTGTCCGTAATTGCGCCACGATCCGAGGTGGACTTCGTAGATCGCCATCGGCGACACCATGTCGCTCGCGGAACCGCGCTCGGCCATCCAGGCATCGTCCCCCCACTCGTACGCCAGGTCCCAGGCTCGGGAGGCGGTGCCCGGCGGAGTTTCGGTGGAGAAGGCATACGGGTCGGCCTTGTTGACCGACCGCTGGGTCTTGAATGTCACCTGGTATTTGTAAAGGTCCCCCCGTCTCAGGTCTCCCAACTCCGCCTCCCACATACCGGAGCCAAGGGGGGCCATCGGGTTCGCTTCCCGGTTCCAGCCGTTGAAACTCCCAACCACTGACACCCAGGCGGCGTTGGGCGCCCACAGCCGGCAGGTCGTTCCAGCTTGGCCGAGGTGGCATCCGAGCACCTCGTAGAGGCGATGGTGACGCCCTTCGGCGAGCAGCCAGCGATCCTCATCGGTGACGGCTCTCATCAGTCCCTTTCTGCGTAGAAAACGACCGCTATGCGGTCGTTTTCTACGCCAGAAGTCAGGTTTCTAGATCTGATCAGTGAGTTCCTTAAAATCGGCCCACCGGCCTTCGGAAAGGAGTTGGGCCTGCCGTGGCCAGGTGGCTGGATCATGTATCCGGAACCGGGGTCCGGCCGCATCGAGGATTCTTCTCAACGTTTCGAGATCGGTTTGGGCCAGCTCGCGCCAGGTGGTGATGCCCGCATTGGTGATGAGCTGTTCGATCTTCGGCCCGATCCCTTCCACCACCTGCAGGTCGTCATGACGGATCTTGACGCCGAGGAGCCGGGCGCCGGCAGTGAGATCGATAACCATGTTGGCGTGGTCGAGCGATCCCGACATCGGAGGACTGTCGGGTTTTTCGAGGCGGGCAATGCGGGCGATGAGCGAGTCCTTCTCGGTCTCCAATTCGTGAACCCGTTCCCTCATGCTGGAGAGATGGGTGGTCCGGCTCTCGAGGCGACGTGAAGCCTCGGCAACTTTCCGCTCATATTCGGCGGTCAGCGAACGGGCGGTATGCACCTCGCGGGCGTTCATCTCCAGTTGCCTCGACCACTTGCGGCGTCGGTACATCAACCCGATGACGAATCCGACGACCAACCCCCCCAACACCCAGGGAATCATCTCTGCAAACGTGCCGCTCATCGCCCTTTGCCTTCCGGCGCCAGCCATCTCGGCGGACAGTACTCGTTTGTGTGGTTCGGGGTTAGCCGGGTCCTGCCACTCCCGGCACGTCGGCCGGGCTCACAGTCGGCTCGACCGGCACCGGCCGTGGCCGTTTCCACACCGAATTGGCCCAGGCCGCTGCTCCCAGACATGCCGCCGCGCCCACCAAAACTCCGATCCGCGGACCGAACGAGTCCACAACCCAGCCGATCAACGGACCACCGATGGGAGTGGTGCCGAGAAATAACATCGCCTGGAGGGAGAGGACCCGGCCGCGATAAGACGGGTCGGCCAGCAGCTGGACGATGGCGGTCGAGGATGTCATGAACCCGATACTCCCCAACCCCACCGCCACCGCCGCCGGGTAGGCAAGCCATAGGTTGGGGGTTGCCGCCAAAAGGCACATCGTCGCACCGAAGAAGGCTGCCGACAGCACGACGTGAGAGGGTGGAACCTGGCGGCGCCTGGCTGTCAGCAACGCGCCGACCACCGCTCCAACGCTCATCGAGGAGAAGAGCAGGGTGTAGGCCTGTTCACTGCCGCCCAACGACTTGGTCACCAGGAGGGGGGTCACCACCGAGAAGTTGAAGGCGAAGGTGCCGATCACCGCCATCATCACCATCGGCACCGCCAGATCCGGGTGTTGGCGGACGTAGGCGAAGCCCTGTCGAACCTGGCCCCGCCCACGGGCCTTGCGAGTGGCGGCACGAAGATCGGCGGGACGCATCAGCCGAAGACCCCCCAGTACCGCCAAATAGCTGATTCCATCAATCAGAAAACACCAGGCATAGCCGACCAGAGCGATGAGTGCCCCGGCCAGCGCCGGGCCCACCACCCGCGACCCGGTCATCAGCGCGCTGTTCAGGCTGACGGCATTAGCTACATGAGTGGCGGGAACCATCTCCACGACAAACGAACGGCGGGCAGGATTGTCAAACGCAGTAAGCAATCCCTGCACGGTGGCGAGGGCGAAGAGCGCTGGTACCGACGCCCATCCGGCCAATACCACCGTCCCCAGGGCGAATGATTGAAGCATCGCACCCGACTGGGTGATGTAGAGCAAGCGGCGCTTGTCGACTCGATCGGCCACCGCTCCTGCGAAGGGTCCGAGGAAAAGGACCGGTCCGAACTGACAGGCGGCGAGGAAACCCAGCAACACCCCGGAGCCTGTTAGGTCGAGGACCAGCAGCGTCTGAGCCATCATCGACATCCAGCTGCCGCTCTGAGAGATGAACTGACCAACGAAGAAGAGCCGGAAGTTGCGGTGACGGAGCGAGGCGAAGGTGCTGCCGTCCCAGGCCCTGACGGCACCCGACATGTTGGGATTCGTCAGCTCTACTCCCGATCCGGCATGTCAATGGCCAGCATCCCACAATCTTCTGAGGCGACGAAACCCTGCAAGTAGCAGCCTTTGTCGAGACAAAAGACAACTCCGTACAATGCCCGGGCCCCATGACCGAAAAGGACTCCTCCGCGCACAACGGCCGTGAAGTCTCTTATGTCGCCTTGGCCGTGATGGCTTTCGTTCCAGGGCTCGTCGTCCGGATCGGCGGGCTCGAGCCCGGGCCCGGTGCTGCCGCCTTCATCTTTGGTATCGCCATTGTCGGCGCGGCTTTCATTTTGTCGTGGGCGGCCGAGGTGGTCCAACTCGACATCGCCGGTGGTCTCGCCCTCGCCCTGCTCGCCCTGATCGCCGTTCTGCCCGAATACGCAGTCGACTTCGTTTTTACCTGGAAGGCAGGGACCGACCTTTCCCAGGCCCCCAATGCGCTCGCCAATATGACCGGTGGAAACCAGCTTCTCATCGGGTTTGGTTGGCCGCTGGTGGTGCTGCTCGCTACCTGGCGGATCCGTCGTCTACGAGGTCAAGGGGCCGGGCCGGTCGGAGGCGCCGACGATCGCCAGGTATACCTGGACGAGGGCCAGTCGGTCGACATCGCTTATCTCACCCTGGCTTCCCTGTATGGGCTTTTCCTTCCGCTTCGTACCAGTCTCACGCTGCTCGACGCGGTGGTGCTGGTCGGGATCTATGTAGCCTATCTTCGTCGCCTGGCCAAGGCTCCTCCCGCGGAGCCCCATCTGGTGGGGCCGGCGGCGATGATCGGTGGACTCGCCACGCGCGCCCGGCGGACGATCAACATAATCATGTTCATCGTTTCCGCCGGGGTGATCCTGGCAGTGGCCGAGCCGTTCGCCGAAAGCCTGGTGCATATGGGTGAGGCCTACAACGTGCCCGAGTTTCTGCTGGTCAAATGGCTCGCCCCCCTTGCCTCAGAATCGCCGGAGCTGCTCGTGGCCGCCCTCTTCGCCTGGCGTCTCGCCGCCTCCACCGGGCTGGGGGCGCTGGTCTCTTCCAAGGTCAATCAGTGGACGCTTCTGGTCGGCACCCTGCCGATCGTCTTCGCCATCTCCTCCGCCGGAACCGGCGGCCTCCCGCTCGGGGTCGAACAACGCGATGAGCTGCTCGTCACCGCCGCCCAGTCGGTGTTTGCGGTGGCGGTCTTGGCCAGCGGGCATATGGATCGCAGGGAAGCCTGGATCCTCTTCGGGTTATTTCTGGCGCAATTGGCCGAGTCGTTTTACGTCTCGTTTGTCCTTCGAGAGGACTACTCGTCGGTGGGACGGGTAACGGTGGGGGTAGTTTTCCTCGCTGCCGCCGTGTGGGTCCTCTTCACCAACTGGCGCTCCCTGGTGGAGATGGTCCGGACCGGTCTGCGAAGGGCGCCCGAACCGGTGGCCGGGCGTTAGGAGAAAATGATGCGCTTCCGAACTCGCCAGATCCATGCCGGTGTGACTCCCGATCCCACCACCGGGGCGATCTTGACACCTATACACCAGGCCACGACCTTCGCCCAGGCTTCGG
Source organism: Actinomycetota bacterium (assembly GCA_052390035.1). GTDB lineage: Bacteria > Actinomycetota > Acidimicrobiia > Spongiisociales > ZC4RG35 > JBQTHI01. The sequence goes on from JBQTHI010000060.1 coordinate 38,523, forward strand.
TCGAGGAGTACATGGCCCGGGGTTACTCCTATTCGAGAGCCGGCAATCCGACGGTGACCGCCCTGGAGGACAAGATGGCCGCCCTCGAAGGTGGGGCTGGGGCTACCGCATACGCGTCGGGGATGGCTGCCACGGTGGCGGTCATGATGTCTTTCCTCAACGCAGGCGAGCGGGCGATCGTTTCCGATGTCGTTTATGGCGGCACCCATCGCTTCGCCACCAGGGTCCTTGCTCGCTTCGGGGTGGAGTTCGACTTCGTCGATACCGGCCGTCCCGAGTCGATCGAAGCCGCCATAAGGGGCAACACCCGGCTCTTGTTCACCGAAACCCCCGCCAACCCCACACTCAAATTGACCGATTTACGAGCGGCGTCAGAGATCGCCCGCGGTCACGGGCTGATCCACGCGGTCGACAACACCTTTCTCACCCCCTATTACCAGCGGCCGCTGGAACTGGGCGCGGACCTGGCGGTTCATTCGACCACCAAATACCTGGATGGCCACAACGCCACCCTCGGCGGGGCGGTGGTGGCGGCCGACCCCGGCCATCACGATCAGCTCAAATTCATGCAGAAGTCGGCTGGTTCGATCATGTCTCCGTTGGTTGCCTGGCTGACGCTGCAGGGAGTGAAAACCCTCTCCGAGCGGATGGACCGCCAGTCAGAGAACGCCTTGAGGGTGGCCCGTTACTTGGAGGACCATCCCAAAGTGAGCGCGGTCGGCTACCCAGGCCTCGAGTCCTTCCCCCAGCATGATCTGGCGAAGCAGCAGGCGTCTGGATTCGGAGCCATGGCCTGGTTCGAGGTGGAGGGGGGCATCGAAGGGGGAAAGCGGCTAATGGGCTCGGTCGAGTTGTGGACCCTGGCGGAAAATCTGGGGGCCGTGGAGTCTTTGATCACTCACCCGGTGACCATGACCCACGGCGACATGTCGCCCGAGGAAAGAGCCAGGGTCGGGATCACCGACGGTCTGGTGCGATTGTCGGTTGGCCTGGAGGACGCCGAAGATCTGATCGAAGACCTGGAGCAGGCGCTGGCCAAGGTTTAGGCTGTATACCTGTGGGGGTCGCCTGATGAGCAGACGGGGAGTGTGTATCGGGGCGAACACGCCTCACTCACATTAGAACTCGTTGGAAACACCGAGGCTCAGCCCGGTTGACCACCTGCCTGATCCGGATCGGATCGCAAGGTACGGCGGCCCAGGGTGATCGGCACCGTCATCACGATCAGCATCACAGCCCCCATGCCAGCCACTAACAGCCTCATTATCCGCACCTGGCTTTCCAGCCGACCGCTGATGTCAGCGATCAAGGTCGTCGCCTGCTGGGCGGTGATTTCGTAACGGTCGAGGATCAGCTTGGAATTGGACAATTCGACTCCGATGGCCGCCACGTCGGCGCTCACCCCAACAACTGCGTCGCCCACTCCCGTCAAGGTGTCGGCCACTTCGGCCATGGGCCGGGCCTGAGCGCGGAGGTCACCGGCCAGAGGTATAAGGTTGTCTTGGACCTCCTCGAGGGAGCGGTCGAGGGGTATCTCCGGCTCATAACTCACTCCGACGATGGCGAGCGTTCGCATGGTCCTATCCACCACCCGGGCAGTGTCGATCATCGCCGGTAGCGCCCCCACCACGGCCCCGAGAGTAGCCGGCACCCGCACGGTCAGGGTGGCGGCCAGGTCGTCGGCGAGTTGGGCCATCCGCTCTACGCCCCGCCCAGCCGTCCGTAACGAAATTTCTACCTGAGCGAGCCCGTCGTCGGCCGCAGCCAGGATTGCCAGAGCCGTGGCCGTGGCCGTCGAGGCCGCTTCGAGAGTGGAGTTGGTCAGGTCACTGGTGCGACGAAATGACTCCTCAAGGAGGCCTATCAACCGCCAGCCCACCATGACTCCCAGAAATGACAAGACCACTCCGAGCCACCCTGCGCCGACCCACAACCGGGCGAGCCGGCGGCCCTTCACTGCGGCCACCGAATCCTGGCCAGTTGACCCGCTGTTGGGAACATCGGACCCGCACGCTAACCAGGCCGATAGCCTTGGCCGTATGCGGATTGGCATCGGCCTTCCCACCACCATTCCCGGGCGCGACCCTTCTTTGATCGCTGCCTGGGCGGCGCGGGCCGAGGCGGCCGGGTTCACGAGCCTCGGGGTACTCGACCGGGTGCGCTATGACGCGTTGGAGCCGCTTGTGTCGCTGGCAGTTGCGGCCGCGGTGACCGAGCGCGTGCGTTTGGTGTCGATGGTGCTGATCGGCCCGATCCACAACACCGCACTGCTGGCACGGCAGGCCGCCACCGTGGACGCCCTCTCCAAAGGCCGCCTGACTCTCGGCCTCGGACTAGGCGCCCGTCACGACGACTACCTGGCGTCGAACCTCGATCCCACCTCCAGGGGGAAAGTTTTGACCGAGCAACTTGCTCGCCTTCGTGACCACTGGGAGGACGGTCAGATCGGCCCCGTCCCTGCCCAAAAGGGGGGTCCCGACCTGTGGGTGGGAGGGGCGGGTGGGAGCTCGCTACTCCGGCTGGCTCGCCTGGCCGATGGCTACGTACACGGGGGAGGGCCCGCCCGTTCGTTCAGTTCCGCCATCGCCCGTGTGCGGACCGCCTGGGAGGATGTGGGTCGCCCGGGCCGTCCCCAGTTGTGGGCCCAGGCTTACTTCGGTCTGGGCGATGGGGAGGCGGGGGACGCCTATTTGCGCGACTACTACGCGTTTGCCGGCCCGTTCGCCGAACGGATTGTCGCCGCCCATCTCAAGACCCAGGGGATGATCGCCGACTATCTACGTGCCTATCGGGAAGCGGAGTGTGAGGAGTTGGTGTTGCTTCCCTCAACAGCCGACCTGGCGGAGGTCGATCGCCTCGCCGACGTTGTCGGCCAGGTCTCCTAGCGATGCAAGTCGCCGTCGTGGGGGCCGGCCCCGCTGGCCTCTATTTCGCAGTGTTGATGGCCCGCACCGGGGGTTACCAGGTCACAGTTTTCGAGCGTAACCCCAAGGGTGCCACGTATGGATGGGGAGTGGTCTTCTCGGAGGGCACCCTGTCGGAGCTGGCCGAGATCGACCACCTCACCTACCTGGACCTCGAGCGGGCTCTGGTCCGCTGGTCAACAATCGACATCTACCACCGGGGTGAGCGGATCCGTTCGACCGGCCACCCGTTCTCTGCGATCTCCCGCCGGACCTTGTTGTCGGTGCTGGCCCGTCGCGCAGTCGAACTTGGGGTCGATATCCGCTATCAGCAGCCGGTCGAGCCACCGGATGTTTTGGATGGCGGTTTCGACCTCGTGGTGGCAGCCGACGGGGTGAACTCGCTGATGCGCGAGACCCGGCGGGGAGCATTCTCGCCGCGGTTCGATGTTCATCCCACCCGCTACATATGGCTGGGTCTCCCCCGCCCCCTTCCCGCGTTCACTTTCATCTTCGAGGAAACGCCGTTCGGACTCTTCCAGGTGCACGGTTATCCGTACGACGCTTCGGGGTCGACGTTTATCGTCGAGACGGCAACCGAAACGTGGCGGCAGGCGGGACTCCATGAGGCGAACGAGGCGGAGAGCCTCGCCTTCTGCGAAAAGGTTTTCGGCGACCATCTAGCCGGGGAGCAGCTTCATTCCAACCGCTCGTCGTGGACTGCCTTCGTAACTCTTCGGAGCCGCTCCTGGTTCGACCTCGACGGACCCGGTCCGCCCCTGGTGCTGATGGGCGACGCCGCTCATACCGCCCACTTTTCGATTGGTTCGGGGACCAAGTTGGCGATGGAGGACGCCGCCTCGCTCTATCGGTCGCTGGCGGCCCACCCCCTCGACCCGGCGGCGGCCTTGCCCGCATACCAGGCGGATCGCCAGCCTCCGGTGGCAAGATTTCAGGATGCTGCTCGGGACAGCGCCGGATATTTCGAAGGCGTCCGCGACGTTCTCGACCTCCCCCCAGAAACTTTTGCCTTCAATCTGCTGACCCGCTCGGGCCGCGTCACCCACCTCGACATGCAGCGCCGCGACCCGGCCCTTACCATGGCGGCCGATCGTTGGGCGGCTTCGGTGGTCGCCGGGGAGGTGGTACCGCCACCGGCCATGACCCGGTTAGAGGTTGGCGGGCTGATGCTGGCCAACCGGCTGGTTGGCCGGCTCGGGGATCTGCCGGGCCCGGGGCTGTTGATGACCACAGCCCAGGCAGTATCGGACGAGGGCAGATTTCATCCCGGGCAACCCACCGTTGCTGCTCCAGGTTGGACACCCTCGGACCTGACGCCGTCTCTCATCGGGGTGGTGCTCAGCCATGCCGGTCCCCGAGCATCGTGCCGCGCCCCGGAGGACGGGCTCGACCGTCCGTTAGGCGAGGGCGACTGGGACACGGTTGCCTGCTCCGCTCTGTCATACACGCCGTCTCATCCGCCTTCTCGCCCGGCGGGGTCGGCCGACCTCGCCGCGGTAGCGGACGCTTTCGTGGATGGTGCCCGATGGGCGGCGGAGGTGGGCGCGCAACTGCTCGTGGTCGACGCCGCCCGCGGAGGCTTCCTGGCCGGCTTCTTCTCACCGCTCACCAACCATCGAAGAGATGACTATGGCGGAGACATATCGCAACGAGTCCGTTACCCCCTGGAGGTCGTCGGGGCGGTACGAGAGGTCTGGCGAGGCCCGCTGGCCGTGGCTTTCTCGGCAACCGACTGGGCCAAGGGGGGCACCACACCGCCAGAGGCGGTAGCAATCGCCGCGAGCCTCAAAGGGATCGGCGTCGATATGGTTGAGATCTGCGGCGGCGGCACGGTCGTCGACGCCGAACCCGACTACCGGCGGGGCTACTTGCTATCCCTGGCGACCCTGGTTCGTAACCGCGTTCGGCTGCCCGTGCTCGTCGGTGGCGGCTTTTGGACCCTTGACGACGTCAACACCGCGGTGGCCGGTGGCCGGGCCGACCTGCTGTACCTGAACCCGTATCTCTACCGGAGGGTCGTCGGTGAACCGTATGCAGAAATGGGCGGTTTCCGCACCGCACAAGATTAGGTTTCGGCTTTGATGACCCCCCTCACCGCGTCATCCGCGGGCCGACCGGTCCGCGCGGGCGGCCAATGAGGCTTATCAATCCGGAAGGCTTGCCCCCGGCAGTCGGTTTCAGCCACGTGGCAATTCCCGATGAAGGCAGGCTCATCTTCTTGGCGGGTCAGGCCGGTCATCACGAGGACGGGTCGTTGGACGACACCCTCATCGACCAGTTTGGCCAAGCTTGTCGAAATGTGGAACGGGCGCTCACGGCGGTCGGAGCCAGCCCGACCGACACCGTCTCACTCCAGATCTTTGTCACCGACCTCGCCGGCTACCGGGCGAATCTCACCGCCCTCGGCCATGGTTATCGCCAAGTTTTCGGGCGGCATTATCCGCCGATGGCCTTGGTCGGGGTCAGCGGACTTTTCGACCCGCTCGCTCTCGTTGAACTGGTGGCAGTGGCGACCATGGCCGAAAAAGCGTCAGCGACCGGTCCAACCTCGCCATAGGGCGACGCCGATCATGATCAGCAATGTGCCGATCGCCGCCCACAAAAGCGACCCGGTCATGAAACTCCCCGGTATCAGACCGATGCCTTGCCCGAGCCAGAACAGCCCGACCAGAGCGAACAATCCGCCGGAAAGCCATCGTCTTGGCAAAAGTGCGGCTCCTCCCAATACGATCAGATCTTGAGCCCAAACGAAACTTACCGTCCGGGCCTCGAAGGTGTCGTGGCTGCGCAGACTTCGCTGAGCAGCGTCGACGGCGAGAACGGCCAGTTGATCATCGGTGGTTTCGCCCTGGAAGAGGTTGCGACCGAGGCGACCTTCGAGGAGATTTGCTGCTTGTTGTGGTTCGGCGACCTGCCAACTGCAGCCGATCTCGCCAGGTTCCGTGCCGAGATGGCTGCCTATCGCAAACTGCCATCGGCCACGGTTCAGCTTCTCAACGACGCCGCCCGGCACGAGGTCCCTCCGATGGACGCTCTCCGCATGGCCGCCGCCACTTTCGATATCGATCTGACCGGGGCGGAGGGCCTGGCCCGCGCTCAGGCCATCACTGCCCGGATTCCACCGACCATCGCCACCTATTGGCGATTGCTCAATAAGACCGAGCCGATCGAGCCACGCTTGGACCTCACCCGCAGCTCCAACTACCTCTACATGCTGACCGGGGTCGTGCCCGGCCCGGCCGCCGTCCGCGGGCTGGAGACCTACTTGAACACGGTCAGTGATCATGGTCTGAATGCTTCGACCTTCGCCGCCCGGGTGATCATTGCCACACAATCGGACATGGTTTCTGCTGTCACCGGTGCGATCGGGGCCCTCAAAGGTCCGCTCCACGGAGGTGCTCCCGGGCCCGCGCTTGACATGGTCTTTGAGATCGGGTCAGCCGACCGAGCCGAGGGCTATCTCCGTGAGAAACTCATCCGGGGCGAGCGATTGATGGGGTTCGGCCCTCGGGTCTACAAAGTTCGGGATCCTCGGGCCGACGTCCTCGCCCACGCTGCCGAGCTGATGTACCGGGCGGAGGGGGACATGGCGCTCTACGAGTTATCCAAACAGGTAGAGGCGACCGCTCTTCGTTTGCTCGAAGAGCACAAGCCGGGGCGCCGGCTGCAAACCAACGTCGAGTTCTTTACCGCTTTGCTGCTGCACGGACTTGGTTTAGATACCGCCCTTTTTACCCCGACCTTTGCTATGGGCCGGGTAGCCGGATGGATCGGTCATTGCCTCGAGCAGAGCCGCACCGGCCGGCTGATTCGTCCGGACTCGACCTATACCGGACCGATCGGAAGACGCTGGACCCGGATAGAAGAGCGGTAGACGCCTTTCCGCCGTCCGGTCTTTTGCTCGGCTAGCTTCCGGCTCCCCGAGAAAGGCGGATCGATGGCGGAGTTGACCAAGATGACCCTCGATGAATCAGAGATCCCGGAGGCCTGGTACAACATTCAGCCCGACCTGCCGGAGCCGGCGCCGCCCTACCTGCACCCGGGCACCCATCAGCCGATCGGACCGGATGATCTGGCGCCACTTTTTCCCATGGCACTGATCGGACAGGAGGTAAGCCAGGACCGCTACATCGACATTCCCGGAGCGGTGATCGACATCTACAAGCTGTGGCGGCCGACACCGCTTTATCGGGCCCGTCGGTTGGAGAAGGTGCTCGACACCCCGGCACACATCTACTTCAAATACGAAGGGGTGAGTCCGGTGGGCTCGCACAAACCGAATACGGCCATCGCTCAGGCCTACTACAACGCCCAGGAGGGGACCAAGAAACTCACCACTGAAACAGGAGCCGGGCAGTGGGGGAGCGCGCTCGCCTTCGCCGCATCACAGTTCGGTCTCGAATGTGAGATATGGCAGGTGGCGATCAGCTACGAGCAGAAGCCGTACCGGCGGACGTTGATGGAGGTGTTCGGGGCGACGGTCCATTCCAGCCCCTCCACCCTGACCAACGCCGGCCGTACGATCCTGGCCAAAGATCCCAACTCCACGGGAAGCCTCGGTATCGCCATCTCCGAGGCGGCGGAAGCCGCCGCCGGCGATCCCAACACCAAATATTCATTGGGAAGCGTGCTCAACCACGTGCTGATGCATCAGACCGTGATTGGCCAGGAGGCGTTGAAGCAGATGGAGCTATTCGGGGAGCGGCCCGATCTGTTGGTCGGCTGCACCGGGGGCGGCTCCAACTTCGGAGGCCTCTCCTTCCCGTTCCTTCGGGAGAAAATGGCCGGCAAGATGAACCCGACCATCAGGTGCGTCGAACCGACGGCCTCTCCGTCTTTGACTAAAGGCATCTACGCATACGACTTCGGCGACACGATCGGGTTGGGCCCGATGGCCAAGATGCACACCCTCGGTCATGACTTCATCCCCGATCCGATCCATGCCGGAGGCCTGCGATATCACGGCATGTCCCCGCTGGTCTCTCACCTGAAGGAGTTGGGCCTCGTCGAGGCGGAGGCGATCGGACAGATGGAATGCTTCGAGCGGGCCGTGCAATTCGCCCGCGCCGAGGGGATCATCCCCGCTCCCGAACCCACCCATGCGATCGCCTCGGCGGTCCGGGAGGCGCTGAGGTGCAAAGAAACCGGCGAACCGAAGGTGATCCTCACCGCCCTCTGCGGGCACGGGCACTTCGATATGGGGGCCTACCGCTCGTTCCTCGACGGCGGACTCGAGGACTTCGCCTACCCCGAGGCGAAGGTGCGGGAGGCGATGGAGAAGATCCCGGTGGTGAGCGGGGTATGACCGTCGAGGACTGGGAGGGCCTGCTCCGGCAGGCCGCCAGGGCTCACCACGCCGCCTTCATCGCCACCGACGGGGCCGACCCCGACTGGCCCGACTGGTACGCGGGGTGGCTGCTTGACCGGCTCTCTCCCGATGCTGGGCCGGGCCGGGAGGAGTTGGGGCGGCTGCTGGTGGAGGCGGAGGCGGCCCACGCCACCGCCGGGGCAGCCGAGGAATGGCCGGCGTTTTACGCCCGGTTCGTCACTTCGCGTCTGTGAAGGGAAACGCACCAAAGCGGTGCGAAGATCAGCACAGAGCTCGGTCGGTCACGCCGACCCGAGTACACGGACCAGGCGACCGACGTCCTCGGGATCGTGGTAGAGCCCGAAGCCGATGCGGAGCCGGTCGCCCCGGTGGTCGGTGATCACCTGCCGATGGTGCAGCCAGCGATAGAGGGCGGCCGCCCGATCGGTACGGAAGGTGAGAAAGTTCCCTCGCGGCATACCTTCTTCAGGGATCAACTCCCCGGGAACCTCCTCCGAATCGAGGAAAGACGCCTGCAATCCGGCGACGTGGAGATGGATGGCGGCCGGGTCGAGTCTCTCGGCCTCCAGCAACTCGAATACGGCCCGCAGCCGGTAGAGACCCGACGGGTCGAAGGTCGCTCCCCAAAATCGATCCCCGCCGGCGCCGTAAGCGACGCGGTCCGCTCGATTGGCCAAGGTCGAGAACCCGGCGTACCAGCCGGTATCGACCGGCCGCGGCAAGAAACCCGGGGGGCAGTGCATGAAACAGGCCCCCTCACCCGCCATCGCATACTTGTAACCCCCGGCCAGATAGAACACCCGCTCAGCCAGGCCGGACAGGTCCACCGGGATCGCCATGAAGCCGTGATACCCATCGACCACCACCGGCACTTCGGCTCGCGCTGAGGCGGCGATCTCGGGGAGGGAGGTGACCTCGAACCCGGAGTCGAAGAACACCTGTGAGAGGTAGACCAGACCCGCATCTCCTGCGGCCGCCGCGAAGCGTTCCGCAAAGGTATCGAAAGGCTCGGCCGTCACCCGAACTACCGAAACCTGATCGGCCTCCTCCCAACGGCGGAGCTGACGTTCGAACGAGTGGAACTCGCCGTCGCTCGTCACCACCTTGATTGGTGGTCGCAGTCCGGAGAAGATCCGGGCTACCAACTCGTGGGTGTTGGGGGCAAACACCAGGGTGTCCGGGTCGGGCAGGTTCAACACTCGCGCCAGCCGTCGTCGCAAGTCGGGGATCAGCACGCCGAACACGTCATCCCACTTGTCGTCCATAAGCCGGGAAGCGTCCTCCCATGCCCGCAGGTGGGCGTCATAGGTGACATCAGGCCAGGGGTGATGGCTGTGAGCCGCGAAGTGCAGCCGATCGGGGACGGCGCCGAGGAACCGAGAGAAAAGATGTTTGAAGCTCACGCCTCTTGTTCGAAGCGGAATCGCATCGCCCGCTTGACCTGGGCCGGGAGCTTGGGCAGTTTGGAACGGGGAATGAGGAAGGTCGATAGCTGGCTCAGATCGGTGAACACGCGGCTCTTCTCGGCTGAACGCGTCAGGAACGCCGCTCCCGCCGATCCGCCGGTGCCCACTCTTCTCCCGACCATGCGCACGGTCATCAGAGCGTGCCGGTAACGCCAGTGGGTGAGACCTTCGTCGATGTCGACCAGGGCAGAAAGCAAGCGGAACGGCTCCTGCAGGGCCGGCTCCTCCCGGTAGAGATTGATGAACAGCGCCGCCTGAAAGGCGCGATGGGACAGGCGACGCTCGCCCGATTGAATGAACCCCCTGTGCTTCGCCTCGTCGAAGACCGCTTCGTACAACGCGAAGGTGTGATCAAATGATCGAAGTTGTGCCTCCCTTTCGCCCTCGGCGAGATTGGGGTTGGTCGCTACCACCCCGCGATCGTGTTCGAGGAGATCGCCGACTGCCTGCCGGTAGATCTCCCAGAAATGGAAATCACCATGATCGAGAAAAGGGGTCCTCTCCAGCCACTTCTCCACGAGGTCGAACAGGCTCGGTTCCGACTCGGCTGTCTCGACCAGGTCCTGATGATCGGCTCGGAGGGCCGTGGTGTACGGGGCGCCGGCCAACCGCACCCGGTCCTGGGGACGGACCCCAAGCCGGTTTTCGATGAGTCGGAACTGGTAGCTCTGGAAACCGGAGGCCGGAAAGAGCAGGTCGCGAAAGTCGAGAAAGTCGAGCGGCGTCATGGTTTCCAACACATCAACCTGAACGATCAGCAGCTTCTCGATCTCGGTGATCCGTTCGAGATGGGCAACGACCCGCAACATCTCGGCTTCGTCGATACGAGGTCGCGCCAACAACCAGGAGACGCCCGACAGCTCCCAGAGGATCTGCTTGAACCAAAGCTCGTACGCCTGATGGACGATGATGAACAACATCTCGTCGTGGACCGGCTCTCCGGCGGCAGCCGAAGCGAGCTCCTGCGAAGAGAGGAGCCGATCGAGGTGGAGATAATCGGGGTAATAGACCGGATCGGCCACGGCCGTTCACCCTAGCTCCCTGGTTCTGGCGAGCCTTCCAATGTGACCTCACCCGCCTACGCTCGGATCGATGCCAGACGAGCCCCTGAAGACTCTTCCCACCCGCCTCAACATGGCGGACTACTTCCTCTTTGATCGGCTGAGAGAGGGGATGGGTGATCAACCCGCTATCCGAACCGATGAGCGAGTCCACACGTACGGGGAGGTGGCGGTAGCAGCGAACGGTTATGCCGCCGGCTTGACCCGGGTGGGCACCCACCCCGAGCAGCGGGTGCTCATCGCGAGGGCCGACGGTGCCGAGTTTGTCGGTGCCCTGTTCGGGATTCTCCAGATTGGGGCAGTGGCGGTCCCCATCAACCCTGACCTCCGCACCGAACATCTCTCCGCCATTGTCGAGGCAGCCCGCCCGGCT
>JBQTHI010000061.1:0-10163 GCA_052390035.1 Actinomycetota bacterium
TTCCTCCCCGGCGATCACCGTCCGCCCGGCCACGGTGGATGACTCCTCCCGGCTGGCAGAGATACACGTGCGGAGCTGGCAGGAGGCCTACCAAGGGATCCTTACCGCCGATTTCCTCGCCGGCCTCTCCATACCCGACCGGGTGGCGTTTTGGGAGACGCGGCTTTCTTCCGTGGAACGAAACGAGGCGGTGCTGGTGGCGGAGGTCGGAGCGATCCTCGCCGGGTTCGTCTTGCTGGGCCCCGCCCGCGACAACAGCGGCGATGGCGAAGTGCTGGCGATCTACCTTGACCCGGATCGCTGGAGGCAGGGGATCGGCTCGACACTGATGGCTGCCGCCCAAGAGCGGTTGGCCTCACATGGGTTCGGAAGTGCCATCCTCTGGGTGCTCGAGCACAACGAGCGGGGCCGTCGGTTCTATGAGGCGATGGGCTGGCGGCTCGAGCCAGCCATCCAAGTCCTCAAGATCGGCGGGGTAGACGTCAACGAAGTTCGCTACCGGCGGACGCTCACATGAAGGTTGTGTGGATGATCGATTCTCCCGAGGTACCGGTCGCCGCATTGGTGGAACGGCTGCAACGACTCGATCCCGGCGTCAACCTCATCGGCTTGGCCAAAGAGGGTTCATCGGTCATCGAAGCGATGTTCGATCAGCTCGGTGAAGACGAGGACGCCCTGGCCAGCTTCCAGCCGGTTTCCGATGCCATCAAACAGGTGGTGGGCGGCCTCATCAGCCGCTCCATCGACCGGGACCAGCTCGCCACCCTGGCACTGCCCATGGTCGTCCGCCGGGCCTCACTGGAGCGGGCCCTGACGAACCCACAGCCACGCACCCTGGCCGACATGACCGCTGTGATCGCCGCCCGCGGCCGGGTCGGGCTCTTCAGGCGCCCCGACGACGCGACTTGATGGCCCATACGGCCAAGGCGGTGGCGACTCCGGTAGCGACGGCCGCTCCGGAGATGACCGGGCCCGGCCGTCCGATGTTGAACTTGGGCTGTAGATCGATCGGCTTTTCGAACTCGAGGATCTGCCAGTCGCGAGCATTGGCCAGCTCTCGCAGCTCCCGGTCAGGGTTGACCGCCACCGGATGACCAACCGTTTCCAGCATCGGCAGGTCGGTGGCCGAATCGGAATAGGCGAAAGAGTCGGGCAGGGAGATGTCATCTGTCGCAGCCATCTCCTTGATGGCCTGCGCCTTCCCCGGGCCATAGGCGTAGAACTCGATGTTGCCCGTGTATTTCCCCTCGCCGTCCAGCTCCGAGCGGGTTGCGATGACGTCGTCGAGCCCGAGGTATCGACAGAGCGGTTGGACGATTTCCACCGGCGATGAGGAGATGACCACCACCCGGCGGCCGTCGCGCTGGTGCTGATCTATGATCGCCAGGGCTTCGGCGTAGATCATCGGGGCGACCACCTCGTCGACGGTCTCGCCGACCAGGCGCTCGATCTCCGACTTGTCCCATCCCTTGGTCAGCTCGGCAAGCTCCTGGCGAACCCGTTCGAGCTGGCTGTGGTCGGCGCCGAAGAGCTGGTAATACGCCTGGGCGATCCCCGCCTTCAACAGGGCGCCGCGGTTGAGCAGGCCGGCGCGGTACAGCGGACGGGAGAACGCCAAGGTGGACGACCGGGCGATGATCGTCTTGTCGAGGTCGAAAAAGGCAGCCGTCCTGGGCACATGCCAAATTCTACGAAGGCGGGCGGATATGCCATGAGTCGGTAGGCCCCAGACAGAAGCTGTTCCTCGACCGGAGCGACCCACCCGCCGCAATCTTTCATCTATGCCACGGCCCGACCCGTTTGGCAAGGGGTTGGTGACCGGTCCGCCGGCTCGTACGTTCAGCCGATGGTGAGCCTGTTGGGCCTGCGGACCGAGATCGACTTCGTGCTCTCCGTCGTCGCCCCGCTCGGTTTGGCGGCAGCCGCCCCCGGCCCCGCCCTCGTGATCGATCTCGACCCGGCGGGTCCTCCCTATCCGGGAGAGCGGTCGTTGGCCGATTGGGTGGCCGAGGGCCCCACCCGGCCCGAGCTGATGCCCGGGGACGGCGCGGTGGCACTGCTGCGCAACGGCGGGGTGGCCTGGCCCGACACGGTCGATCTGATCGGCCGGCTCCAGACGGGCTGGCGTTCTGTCGTGCTGCGGATCCCACCCGCCGGCGATCGCCTGCCCTGGCCGGTGATTCCTGTCGTGCCATTGCTGCCCGGCCTCCTCGCCCCGAGCGGTGCCCGGGCAGCGATCTGGCAAAGCACGAGCGCCAAGGCGGTCGCTCCCGGTCCGGGTCCGATACTGCCGCCGCTCGGTCGGGCGACCCTCACCAAGTTGTTGTCGCCCCGCTTGGTTCCGGCCGGCCGCTGGATCAAGGCGTGGCGCCAGGTATGGGAGCTGCCGTGGCCCTGACCGAGCGCCTCATCGGCACCCTCCTCGAATCCGACGTGCCCTTCGATCGGAAACATCTTCGACCGGCGGTGCGCCGCCTGGCGGCTCACGAGGCGCCGCTGGCCGGCGAGGCGCTGATCGACCAGGTGGTCGACTCGCTGGTGGGGCTGGGACCGCTCGAGGCACTCCTCCGCGACCCGGCCGTCAGCGACGTGCTCGTCAACGGACCCGACGACGTGTTTGTCGAGCGCGCCGGGGAACTGGTCCGCTCGCCGCTCTCGTTCCCCGACGCAACCGCCATTGTGGCGGCGGTCGAACGGGTCATTGCCCCACTGGGGTTGCGCCTCGACCGCGCCGCTCCCACGGTCGATGCTCGTCTCCCGGATGGGAGCAGGCTGCACGCCGTGATCCCTCCGGCGGCGGTCGACCATCCGGTGCTGGCGGTCCGCCGATTTGTCCGCTCGATCCGCAGCCTAGATGGTCTGGTCGAGCTCGGCTCGATCACCGCCGGCCAGGCGAGCCGCTTGAGAGAGTTGGTGGCCAACCGGGCCAACCTGGTAGTGAGCGGCGGAACGGGCACCGGCAAGACCACCCTGCTGAATCTGCTGGCGACCGAGATCGCCGAGGGCCAGCGGGTGGTAACGATCGAAGACGCCGCCGAACTCGCCTTCCCCGGTCACGTCGTCCGGCTGGAGGGGAGACCGCCCAACTCGGAAGGCAAGGGCGAGATCACCCTGCGGGCCCTGCTCCATTCGGCGCTGCGGCTGCGGCCGGATCGGATCGTGGTGGGAGAGGTGCGCGGCGCCGAGGCCCTCGACATGGTCAATGCCCTCAACACCGGCCATGCCGGCTCGATGGCCACCGTCCACGCCAACAGCCCGGAGGAGGCGATGTGGCGGTTGGAGACCCTGGCACTCTCGGGCGAGGAGAGGGTGGGGGAGTTGGCGGTTAGACGGCAGTTGTGGTCGGCCATCGATGTGGTGATCCAGCTCGAGCGACAAGACGGGCGACGGCGAGTCGACGCCATCGGCGCGGTCAAGGGCGATCGGATCGAGGTGGAGCCGTGCTGATCGGACTGGTGCTGGCCGTGGCCGTCGCCGGATGGGTTCCACCGCTCCCGGCCCTGCTCACCGCCCTTGTCTGGACCGAGCCGCTCGCCGCCCTCCCGGTGGTGTTGTTTGGGGCCGCCAAGGCATGGTCTGGCAGGCGGAGGTCCGCCCGCTCCGAGCTGATGGCAGCGTGGCTCCGATCGATCGCCGGCGAGCTTCGCGCCGGCCGGTCGCTTCGCATGGCGCTGGTGGGGGCGTCGCGGTCGGTACCCGAACTTGCACTGGACGGGGTGGCCCGGCTGGCCGAGGCCGGGCGTCCGCTCGAGGAGGTCGCCCAGGCGATGGCGGCCCTCCCGGGGATGGGCTCGGCGGCTGCCATCCTGGTGGCGGCGGGGCGCACCGGCGGTTCGGTGGTGCCGGTCCTCGATGTTCTCGCCGGGGAGGCGACCGACGAGTCGGTGCTCGACCGCGAGCTCCGTTCTTCGACTGTGCAGGCCCGTTTGTCGGTGGCCATCGTTGGCGGGTTTCCACTTGCGGTGCTGGCGACCCAGCTTGCCGGGGGCGAGCTGGGCCGCTTGCTGGCCCGAGGGCCGGTGGGAGTCGGGATCGTCCTCGTCGGCACCGGACTGCTGCTCAGCGGACTGGGAGCCGTGGCCTTTCTCCTGCGAAGGGCGGCGCCATCGTGACCCCGTCGATCCTCGGGTTGATCGATCGCTCACCGCTGGTGACGGCGACTGTTTGCGCCCTCACGATGCGTCATCCCTGGCTGGGTACCGCCTTCCTGCTGCCGGTGATTCGCCGCCGCCTGGCGGCTCGTCGTCAGCGTCTCCGGCGCATGGCGGCCATCCCCGACCAGCAGGCCGCCGCCGCCCGGGTCATGCTGGTAGGGCTCACCGCCGGCATGTCGATAGTCAACACGCTGGAGATGGCCTTGGCCGCAGGCGGCGCCGGCCCCGTCGCCAAGGAGATGGGCCAGGTCTTGCGCACTTCCCGCCGGGAGGGGATCGCCGCCGCCCTCTCCGGCTCGCCTGGGCCTCTAACCCGCAGCCTCTTCTCCCGGCTCGCCCTGGCCTCAGTCAGCGGGGCGCCCATGGCAGACGCCGTAGCAAGCCACCTCGGGGAATTGCGAGCGGCGAAATACGGCCGGCAGTTGGAACGGGTCCGCCGTCTCCCCGTTTCGCTGCTCATTCCTCTCGGCCTTCTCATCCTTCCTGGTTTCGTAGTCCTCTTCGTTGGCCCGATCGTGCTCGGTTCCGTCGGCGATCTGCTGGGAACCCTGCCATGAGGTCACTTCCCACCGTCCCGGCCGGCCGCCGGGTGCTGTCGAAAGGAGCCAGCCATGCTGGCGGTTTGGGAACGGATCCTGGCAAGACTCCACCAGGACGAACGAGGGCAAGGAACCGTGGAGTATTTCCTCGTGATCCTTGCCGCCACCGCTTTGGCGATCATCCTGTTCCGCTGGATGCAGTCGAGCGGAGGCACCGGGATTATCAGCACCATCTTGGGCAAGGTGGTGAAGTGGGTCGCCGGGCAGTTCTAACCCGGGAGGTGGGCGGTGTCGCCTTGGAGATGGCGCTCACCGTGCCCACCCTGATCATCGTGCTGCTCGCCGTGCTGGAGGTGGCCGTTGTGGCCCGTCTCCAGCTCGAATTGGTGGCGGCTGCCCGCGAGGGGGCGCGAGTGGCCGCCACCGTCCCCGATCCGTCGCAGGCGGTGACTGCCGTCCAGAAGGCCATCGGCCCAAGGTTGGCCGACCGGGTGCGGGTGGTGGTAGACCGTCCTCAGGTGGTTGGCCGGGCGGCGGTCGTGTCGGTGGTCATACGGCACCGCCTGGTCACCCCGCTGCTTCGTTGGATAACCGTCGATCTGCGCGGCCGGGGGGTGATGAGGGTTGAACGATGACGATCGAGGGTCGGCCACGGTCCTTTCGATCGGGTTGACAGCGGTCCTTCTCGGGGTGGGGCTCGCCCTGCTCGCCGCCGAGCAGGTGGTGACCGCCCGGGCCAAGGCGGTGACGGCCGCCGACGCCGCCGCATTGGCCGCCGCCCCGGCAACCTTCCCACCGGTGGCGGGTGGGGCCGACCCCAAGGTCATCGCCGCCGACATCGCCTGGGCCAATGAGGCTCGTCTGATTCGCTGCCGCTGTCAGGTGGTTGCGTTCCCACAACCGCGAACCGTGGAGGTCGAAGTCGAGGTGCGGACCCGCCTGGCGGTCATCGGATGGGTACGGGTGAGGGCCGCCAGCCGGGCCGAATACGTCCCTTAGTCAACGCGATCACTGGCTTAAATGTTGATCGGCTCAAGGGTTGATCATTGGGTGGGGAACACCTGTACTTCGCGCACCTCGATCGTGCCGTACTTCGATCCGGGGCAGCGGTGCGCCCACATGATCGCAGTGTCGAGATCGGGCGTGTCGAGCAGATAGAACCCACCCAACTGTTCTTTGGTCTCGGCGAAGGGGCCATCGACCACTTGGGCGGTGCCGTTCTGGTCGCGGACGCTTTTGGCGGTGGCGGTGGGGTGAAGGGCCTCGCCGGCAGTGAAAACGCCGGCGTTCCGCAGATCGACCGTGTAGTCGTTCCACTCTTTCATGTTCGCTTCCTGCTCCGCCGGAGTCCCCTGCCCGTAGGCCGACTCGTCGCCGTAGATCAGCAACAGGTACTGCATCTTCTTCTCCTTCGCTCCGGCGTCCTTCGCCTTGTGCGCTCTTATGACGAACGTGTTCGGCACTTTTCGACAGTGATTTCACGCTAGGACGTTTTGCAACAGGGTGAGGGCCCCGTGCTTGGAGAGTGGCTCATTGAGATTTCCACATTTGGGTGATTGGATGCACGACGGACAACCTGAGGCACACGGGCAGTCGCGTATGGCCTCCACCGTCGCCTGCCAGTGGCGGTGATGTCGTTCGAACGCGATGGGGGAGATCCCCGCCCCGCCCGGGTAACCCTCGTAAATGAAAATGGTGGCGGTGCCGGTGTCCGGGTGCCAATTGGTGGAGAGACCACCGATATCCCACCGGTCGCAGACGGCCATCAGCGGCAGCAGGGCGATGCCGGCGTGTTCGGCAGCGTGAAGGGCGCCGAGCAGGTCGGGTCCGAGGCGGAGAGAGCTCACCAACTCGTCGGGGAGGGTGATCCAGATTCCGGCGGTGGTCATGACCGAAGGAGGGAGGTCGAGGTCGATGGTGGCGATGACTTCCCTGGTGCCCAGCCGGCGACGCTGAAATGAGATCACCCGGCTCTCGACCTCGAGCTTGCCCAACGAGATGTGACACCGCGCTCCCAGCGCCACGGTCGTCTCGGCCTCGACGATCGCCAGGTCGGTATCAGATCTGGTCTGGGTGTAATAGTCGACCGCCGCCGCGGTGACGATGACCTGTCGAAGCTCATGATCAACACTTCTAACCAGGTAGCTGTCGCCCTGATGGAGGTAGACGGCGCCGACGTGGGCGTCTCGATTCACTCGCGACTGGTCAAGGCTCCCGACCGTCTCATGTCCGTCGGTGATCACATAGGTCGGCCCGCCGCTCCCTCGCAGATCGATGGCTGGGGCCGGCCGGGTCCGCCGGATCCAGAACAACCGACCATCCTTGAGACGTAGATGACCGGCTTGGACCAGCCGGTTGGCCGCCTCCTCGATCGAGTTGCCGAGGACTT
The DNA here is from genome assembly GCA_052390035.1 of Actinomycetota bacterium. Lineage (GTDB taxonomy): Bacteria > Actinomycetota > Acidimicrobiia > Spongiisociales > ZC4RG35 > JBQTHI01. The sequence continues at coordinate 7,083 of JBQTHI010000061.1, forward strand.
CGCGGTCGTCAAGACCGAGCGGCAACTCGTATGCGGCGCAGGCGGCGTGAGCTTCGGCCACCAGTGGGTTGTCGGGGTTGATCACCACCGACTCCGACGGTCGCCCGAACAGCTCGTCGGGGTGACGTAGCAAGTACTGGTCGAGAGCGTCTTCACCGGCCACCAGCACCGTCAGCGATTGTTGCTGGCTGCGTCCAGCTCGCCCCGACTGCTGACGAAAGGCGGAAAGAGTTCCGGGGAAGGTGGTGATGACGGCCGCGTCGAGCCCTCCGACGTCGATGCCGAGCTCCAAGGCGTTGGTGGCCACCACTCCGGCCAGATCCCCGTCGAACAATCGCCGCTCGACCTGGCGACGCTGGCCGGGTGTATAGCCGGCCCGATAGGGCGCCACACGTCCGGCCAGCTCGGCGGGCAGCCTGGCGGCGGACCACTTGAACATGAGCTCGGTCGCCTTGCGACCGCGGGTGAAGGCGATGGTCCGCCAACCGGCGGCGACCAGGTCACTGAAGAGCTCCGATGCCTCGCCGAGGGCTGAACGCCGCCGCCCGCTCTCGTCGTCTAGCAGGGGCGGATTCCACAGGGCGAAGGTCCTTTCACCCATCGGCGAGTGATTGGCGTCAACGACGGCTAGTTCCAATCCGGTGAGCCGATGACCCAGGTCGGCCGGGTTTCCGATCGTGGCCGAGGAGAGAATGAGCACCGGTGCGCCGCCATAGTGAGCGGCGATCCTCCGCAGACGGCGGAGGATCATGGCGACGTGGGTTCCGAAGATTCCCCGCAGGTTGTGCACCTCGTCAACCACGACGAAGGCCAGGCGGTGGAAGAAGTCGGACCAGAGCGTGTGGTTGGGGAGGATGCCGATGTGGAGCATGTCGGGGTTGGTGAGGATCAGATTCGACCGGCGCCGGATGTCGGCCCGTTCGGCGGTCGGGGTGTCGCCGTCGTAGATCGATGGGTTGGCTCCGGGAAGGTGGTAGCGGCGAAGCGAGGAGGCTTGATCCTGGGCGAGGGCCTTGGTGGGATAGATGAGGAGAGCGGTGGTCTTGGGATCGGCGGCGACGGCCTCGAGGATCGGAATCTGGAAGCTCAAAGATTTGCCCGCCGCGGTTCCGGCCGCCAGCACCACATGTCTTCCATCCCTGATCAGGGCGACGGCCTCCGCCTGGTGCCTGTACACCTGGTGGATCCCGCGCTCGGCGAGCCGGGCAGCTAGCAGCGGATGGAGGTCGATTCCGGCGTGCTCGGCTGGCCGGGGAGGCACGGTGCGGACATGGACGAGGTCACCGTCACGATCGGGGTTGTCCCGCCAGCCCTGCAGAATCGCCGCCGGGTTCACCAGCGCACACTAGGGCGAGGTACCGAACCCAATGTCGAACGTCTCCCCAGCCGTTCGTCGTATCGTCGAGCGAGGAGGGTGCCCTGCAATACATGTTGTTGATCTACGAGAATGAAGGCGAGTGGGACCGCATGGGCGAGGATGATCGGAACCAGTCCTTCGGGAGTCACATCGGCTTTGCCAATCGACTGCGGGCTGAGGGTCGATTTGTATGGGGGGATGCGCTGTCACCAAGCGTCACGGCCACCTGTGTTCGCATCGAAAATGGGCGTCGATCGATCTCCGACGGCCCTTACGCCGAGACCAGAGAGCAAATGGGAGGCTTTTACCTGATCGAAGCCGAGGACCTTGACCAAGCGCTGGCGGACGCCGGTGATCTTCCTTCTCGTCCCGGGCAGATCGTCGAGGTGCGTCCGGTGCTCGACCTGACGCGGTGAACACCGACAGCGAGGTGGCTGAGGTATTCCGGGCCGAATACGGCCTGGTCCTTGCCACCCTGATTCGCAGCTTCGGCGACTTCGACCTGGCGGAGGAGTCGTTGCAGGAGGCGTTCTCTCTGGCAGTCAGGGCGTGGCGGGCCGAAGGCATGCCCGAGCGTCCCGCTGCCTGGCTCACCACCACGGCCCGGCGCAAGGGAATCGATCGGCTGCGAAGGGACGCCAATCTTGCCCGTAAGACCAGGCTGCTCGAGACCGCCGGGTGGGTGAGCGGTGACCGGTCCACCACCGATGAGGAGGTGTCGGTCGTGACCGATGAGAGGCTGCGGCTGATCTTCACCTGCTGTCACCCAGCCCTCGCCCTCGAGTCACAAGTGGCTCTGACCCTGCGAACCCTGGGGGGGTTGACCTCGGCCCAGATCGCCAGGGGGTTCCTGACTAGTGAGGCGGCGATCTACCAGCGCATCACCCGGGCCAAGCGGAAGATTCGTGATGCCCGGATCCCCTATGAGGTGCCCACCGACGACTCTCTCACCGAGCGGGTGGGGGCCGTGTTGGCCGTTATCTACCTGATCTACAACGAGGCCCACAGCTCAACCAGCGGTGACGACCTCAACCGCCCCGACCTGGCCGGCGAAGCCATCCGGCTGGCGGAGACGGTGGTGTCGTTGATGCCCGACGAGGCGGAGGCGGTGGGGCTGCTGGCGCTGTTGCTACTCACCGACGCCCGCCGGGCGGCGCGACTTGACAGCAGTGGGGAGTTGGTGCTGCTCGAGGATCAGAACAGAAAACTATGGGACCGGGAGATGATCACCCGCGGGCTCGACCTGGTGGCGGCGGTGCTTCGTCGTCGCCAGCCCGGTCCATATCAGCTCCAGGCGGCGATTGCTGCCGTCCACGCCCAGGCGGAGGCGGCCGTGGACACCGACTGGATGCAGATCGCCGCCCTCTACGGGGAACTCGGCCATCACCAGCCTTCACCGGTGATAGCCCTCAACCAGGCGGTGGCCGTGGCGATGTGGCGTGGTCCCGAGGCTGGGCTGGCGTTGATCGGTCCGCTGGCTGACCGCCTCGATCAGTACCGGCCTTTCCATGTCGCTCGAGCCGATCTGCTCGCCAGGGTGGGACGGAAGGACGCCTCGGCCACGGCCTACCGTCAGGCGCTGGCGCTTCCCGGCAATAACGTCGAAGACCGTTACTTGCGGCGCCGGTTGGATGAGTTGGGCGGAGCTCCCGATTAGGCGTGTTCGGGGACTGGGCGCTCGATGCCGGCGATGCTGTACGCCTCGGGTTCGTCGAGGGTCTCTT
>JBQTHI010000062.1:0-2911 GCA_052390035.1 Actinomycetota bacterium
CCGGGCGCCTGCACGACTCCGTCGAGGCTGATGAATTCCGTGATGAGTGTTTTCATGGCCCTCCGTGGATGAAACTGGACCTTACGACACTAATGACGGCTTCGGAGACGCCACCAGGGGGAATGTCGGAGGCGATCCGCCGAGGTGGTCAAGGCCTCCATGCGCGCTTGCGCATCGTCTCGATCACCTGCCTGGGAGCGATGTGGTTCAGATGGATGGCGGTCGTGGCGAGCGACACATGGCCGAGCTGGCGTTGGATGATCGCGATCTCGACTCCCTCCATCATCAGTTCGTACGCATGGGTATGCCTGAGCCCATGCGGATGAACTCGCTTTTCGATCCCCGCTTGGCGAGCCACCAGGGCCCGGTTGCGTAGACCAATCGAGGTGGTGGAAGAGATCTGATCGAAGAGAGCGCTCACTTCTTGCGGAGTGAGGATCTCGGCCGGACACTTCTTACCTTTGTTGGCCGGGATCCTGCCCTTGTGGTACCCAGGCATGGTGACGTCTGGACGCATCTGCCAAAGGTATGTCGGTCCAGCTGCCCGATCTAGACCTTCATTGCATTGAGAATCTGCTGGGGTGCGGCGCGGTCGTCCACTCTTCTCGCCCGGTAGGCGCAGACGACCCGACCGGACCGGTGGATGAGGAAGGCGGTGTTGGGCGGTTCAAACTTCCTATACTGCGACTTGAAATCGCATGGCTCTCGTCCCCCGGTTATGCAAACAATCATCCCGGAGTTCGAACGTTGATTCCCAGGGCTCCGGCCCCGATCGCCAACCGTTGGTCGTAGGTCACTATGCCTTCGAGGTCGTCACCAACCTCGAGCGCCGCGGCCAGATGTAGCGCATCCAGGCTGCGCAACACCTCAGGCTCCAATATGGCCGCCCTCTCACAGATAGCGGTCGAAAGAGTCACCAGCACCAGAGAGTCGAGCACGGCTCTTGCCTGCACCATTTGCTCCGGTGCGGCCTTCGACGCTCGCAGAAGTTCGCTCCGTAGCAGGTCACTCGAGAACAGCCGGTCATCACGCGACTCAAGCCATCTCCGCAGGGCCGCCGAGCCCTTCTCGACAACGACCAGTTTCGCCGCTGCCGAGTAGGAGATTCTCGCCTTCTACGACACGGCACTGGCCAAGCTCGGGGTACCGGCGACGCTACATACGTTCTGATCGGTTTCCGGCCCTACTGTCGTCCGTAATCAATAGGCACGACGAATCGGGAGGATTCCATGGCTGACCTCATCTACGCCATCAGCCCATCACTCGACGGCTACATCGCCGACGTGAACGGCAACTTCGACTGGGGACAGCCATCTGACGACGCGCATGCCTTCTTCAACGACCTCCAGCGATCGGTCGGCACCTTCCTTTGCGGCCGTCGCATGTATGAAACGATGAGGGTGTGGGACACATTTCTCCTCGACGACCTCCCCGAGGTACAACGCGAGTTCGCCGAGCTGTGGCGGGCGACCGACAAGGTCGTCTACTCATCCACCCTGGACACCGTGCCAGAACCGCGGACCCGCCTGGAGCGGATGTTCGACCCCGAAGTGGTACAGGCTATGAAAGATGAAGCCGACCGCGACCTTTCGATCGGTGGTGCCGGCTTGGCTGCCGAGGCCATCCGGGCAGGTCTGGTCGACCGGTATGTACTGCGTTTGGTCCCTACGATCGTCGGTGGAGGCACCTCTGCTCTCCCCGACGCGGCGCGGGTCGACCTCGTTCTCAAAACCACACGTCGTTTCGACGACGGCACCGTCCTCCTCGACTACCGCCTCCGAAGAGCCTGATGGACCGAGGTAACACGTGGACCGCGCGGCCGTTGAATTCCTGCCATCGGCCGACCAAACCGACGCCAAAAATGGCAGCGGATAGACCTCCAGTCAGATCAAGGCACGATGGCGGCGACGGTTGAATCTGGCGGTGCTCCATTCGACATGGGAGCACCGCCTCCTGCGGGCAGCCGGGATGGCGGGCCGAGGCACGAGCATCGTTAGACCCGGAGCGCCGGAGACAGGTACGGACCGCCGGCCCTAGCCGCTGTTTTTGAACTACTGACCGCAATCGACGGCGACCGCCAAAGCCGCGCAGACCTCTCGCATTCGCCCGTCGCTCAATCTGCCCAGGCGCTCGGTCAGGGTTCCAACCGAAACACTCTCAACCGAGTCGAGATTCACGACCGTCGGAAGAGGGATCGGATCCTCCCCGGGTTCCAATACCACCTCACTCGCAAGCCCCCGAACCGTCGTCGTGCAGGGAGCAACCAATGCCCGTCGAAGTCTGGGAATGGCCGCGTCCCGAGACAGAACCACGACCGGCCGACGAGAAATCTCTGGCAGCTCACACCACCACACTTCCCCCCGGGCTGGCAGATCGTTCACGACGAAGCTGCCGCCTCACGAAACGACGCCAAGTCGCCCCACTCGTCCGACTCATCGAGCGGATGTTCGTCGTAGACGGCGTAACCGGCGTCGATTTCGGCCGCACGATGTTGACCCACCAGCGCCCTGAGGGCTTCATCCAACAAGGCGGCGTCGTTCAGACCCGACCTCAAACGCCTTGCGTTTTCCAGAAGCGACTCGTCGACAGTCGTGCTGACCCGTATGCGTGGCATGCCATAAGTATGCCACAGCCAAGTAGTACCTACCACACTCTGGGGTATCGGTAGCTCACTACCTGATAGCTAGGCGCTTATTACCTCAATCGTGGTCTTCGTCAGATCGGACCTGCCCTTAGCAATCCCCTCGACTGGCAGATGCAAATCGGGAAGCGGGTGACCACCCACAATTCCTTGAGGCGCCATCGATATGTCCATGCGCGAGACTTTCAGCACATTCCAGAACCTCAGCAATATACGTAGTTTGTTCTGGCTATATATACTAGGCCATAACTATGCGGCGTACTTCGGTCG
>JBQTHI010000063.1:0-8065 GCA_052390035.1 Actinomycetota bacterium
GTCTGCTCATCAAACACCCCTTGACCTTGCAGTTGTGGTCGAGTCTAGGGGCATGCCGATCTTGGCAGGTGGCGACGGCCGGGGTTAGCCTGCAACGAGGGGATGCCGTAGGCGTCCACGGAGGACAGGGAGGAAGAGCATGAACCGGTGGTTGACCGTCGCGTCCGTATTGGCCGTCCTCTTGGGTCTGACCGGACTGAGCGCGATGGCGGCAGCCCCGGCAGACGACGGGGACACGGGGTATGTTCTGGTTGCCCTTCCCTCACCGGGCGCCGCCCAATACGAGGGCGGCATTCCCGGCTTGGACCGGACTAAGCCGGTCCGCGGACGGTTCGATCCGACCAGCCCGGCCTACCAGGCCTACGTTCGCCATCTGGAAAGAGAGCACGCTTCCTTCCGCCAGGCGCTGGCCAAGGCCGCACCTCAGGCCCGGATAGTCCGTGAGCTCACCACGGTGCTCAACGGGGTGGCGGTGGAGCTGAACGGGGCCACGCAGTCCGATATAGCCAAGCTGCCCGGGGCCGCCCGGGTCGAGGCCTCCTGGCTGTACCGCCCCACTCAGAACCAGAGCCCCTATCTGATCAACGCCGACGACCTATGGGCAGCACTCGGCGGCCAGGCCGGGGCCGGGGCTGGGATCAAGGTCGGAGTGATCGACTCGGGGATCGACGACACCCACGACTTCTTCGACTGCAAGGGGACCATCACCCACCAGGTGTTCGCCTCGGGGGTGGCCAACCCGGCCGGGCTGCCGACCCTGGTCTTCGACCACGGCACCCACGTCGCCGGCACCATCGGTGGATGCGTCACCGACGGCGCCACCGCCCAACCCATTCCGGTTTCCGGCAATCTCTCCGGCGTCGCCCCCGGGGTCGAACTGCACGACTACAACGTGTTCCCCGGCTTCGGAGCCGGCTTCGTCGCCTTCGACGGCTCCGCCTTCAGCCACGACATCGCCGCCGCCATCGAAACCGCCCTTCTCGACGGGATGGATCTGGTCAACATGAGCCTGGGTGGAGGGGTGCAAGGACCTCACGATTTCCTGGCCGAGGCGTCCAACGCCGCCGTCGATGCCGGGCTGATCGTGGTGGTGGCGGCCGGCAACTCCGGACCCGGCGACGCCACCGTCGAGTCGCCCGGCTCGGCTGCCAACGTGATCACCGCCGGGGCAGGCTCCAACTCCCACTTCCCGGGAGTCGAAGTGACGGTCGGCGCCAGCGGCTATCCGGCCGCTGCCGGCGACTTCGGTCCATACGGTGACATCACGAGCGGCGACCTCTTTGATGTCGGCGGCACGGCGTGCACGGCCATCTCGGCTGACCTCACCGGGAAGATCGCCCTGATCGACCGCGGCGCTTGCAGCTTCAGCACCAAGATCCGAAATGCCCAGACAGCGGGGGCGGTGGGGGTGCTGGTCGCCAACAACACCGGTGGTCCGCCCACCGCCATGGGGCAGGACGGCACCCCCGACCAGCCCGCCATCGTCGGGGTGATGGTCTCCCAGTCCGACGGCGCCGCCATCCGGGCCGGCGGCCTCGGGGCCACCACCATCGCCGGGGACGTCAGCGAGCAGGCGGCCGAGGCCAACGTGCTGGCCGGCTTCTCCGGGCGGGGACCGGTGCCCTTCACCTACCTCGTCAAGCCCGATGTGGTCGCCCCGGGAGTCAACGTCTACTCGTCGGTCTTCAACGGCGAGTTCGCCTTCTTCCAGGGGACCTCGATGGCAACCCCCCATGTGGCCGGCTCGGCGGCTCTGATGCTGGCGGCCCATCCCGGTTGGGGCCCGACCGAGGTCAAGTCGGCGCTGGTCAACTACGCCGACGAGACCGGAGTGACCGGCCTCCCCGCCGGGCGGGCAGCGGTGCTTCAGATCGGAGGAGGCCTGGTCGACCTGGCCGCCTCCACCCAGGCCAACGTCTTCCTCGACCCGGTCTCGGTCAGCTTCGGGCTGGTCAAAGGCAATGCCGCCGCCACCGGGGCGGTGACGATCGAGGTCGCTGGAAGCGGATCGTGCACGGTCTCCGATGACAGCCCGCTCGTGAGTGCCTCGTCGGCCAACGTGTCGGCGGGGGGGTCGGTGACCTTTACCCTCGCTGGCGGCCGTTCCGGCAACACCCCCTCGGGCGACTACTCGGGGTACATCACCTTTAGCTGCGGTGCAACCGATCTCAAGGCTCCCTGGTTCGTCCGCATTGATCGCAACGGCAAGCCCTAGGCGGGCTCCTTATCGAGTTGAGAGGGACCGCTCCGGCGGTCCCTCTCTCAGTTACGGGCGACCAGCACCCGGAAGTCGCCGAGACCACGGGGATGGAGCAGGGTCTCGGCCTCGACCACTTGGGCTCTTAGCGCGAGTCGCTCCATATGGCTGTTGCGGCGGGCCGCCTCTAGTTCGGCTTTCCTCAACTCGGAGAGGCGTTGACGAAGGCCCCATTTTGAGAGGAAGTCGTCCTGTCTTAACACCTCCACCTGGGCGCCGGCCCGCCAGGCCGCCGATTCGAGAGCGGTGAAGTTGACATCGGCGGTGATGTCGGTGGCCCCGGGCTCGTTCAAAGGGTGGGGTCCCAGGTGGTGGGCCCGGTAGGTGCGGAGGGTCCCATCCCGACGGCGGGGCGCCAGGTTCTCGGCGGTGTCGCCGTAGTCGATGACCACCACCGACCCGGCCTTCATCTTGGTCAGGACCTTGGTCAGCCAGTTGGCGGCGGCGAGCTGCACCTCGACCCAGCCTCCTAGCTCGACCGGCCCGGCGAACGCGTCCAGCCATCCTGCGACATGTGATCTCGCCGGGGTATCGAGGAAGGCCAGCCGGGCGTCTTCCAATCCCACCCACTTCTCCCGCCACCCATCCGGGCCTAACTGGGCAATCGCCATCGGCAGGTTGTCGACCAGCTCGTTGGCGATCACCACCCCCCGCAGTTCGCCACGAAGACCATCGAGCGCGCCGAGCACGTGGCCTTCACCGACAACGGGAACCAGCGCTTCCCGCGCCGGGGGGGACACTTCCACCGCCCAAGCCTCGACCGGATAGGCCATGAGCAGCGGTTTCAACAACGACCCGGACCCGGCCCCGCACTCGACCAGAAGGAACGGATCGCCGATCCGCCGGTGTTCGGAAGCGACGAAGCTAGACAGGGTCTCTCCGAAAAGCGGGCTTACCTCCGGGCTGGTCAGGAAGTCCCCCGCCTTGACCGAGCGCAGCACGTCGGTGGAAAAGAAGCCCTCGGGTCCGTAGAGCGCCAACTCCATGAAGCGCTCGAACGGGATCGGTCCGCGGGCAGCGATCTCGTCGCGGATGGTCTGCACGACCATGAGTTTGGCCCGTGTAGGTTGGCGATGTGTTCCAACGTTTCACCGACCGAGCCCGGAGAGTGGTGGTGCTGGCCCAGGAAGAGGCTCGGTTGCTCAACCACGGCTGGATCGGCACCGAACATTTGCTGCTCGCGCTTCTTGCCGAACAGGAAGGGGTCGCTGCTCAAGCACTCACCGCCCAAGGCACCGATCTCGACCGGCTCCGCCGGGTGGTCGGCGGGATGATCGGCCAGGGCACCGGCCCAGTGACCGGTCATATCCCTTTTACTCCGAGGGCCAAGAAGGTTTTGGAGCTGAGCCTGCGAGAGGCCATCGGGCTCGACCACGACTACATCGGCACAGAACACCTACTCCTCGGCCTGCTACGGGAGAGGGACGGGGTCGCCTGTCAGGCATTGCAGGCGGAGGGGATCGATCTGGACGGGACCAGGCGCAAGGTTGCCGACCTGCTGGGGGTCGATCCCAAAGTGCGGCCGCCCCGCCGCAGCCGTGAGCCGCTGTGGTCGAGGGGAGGACCAGCAGCCTGCCGCCATCCCGACGACGCTCTCGAGATCCACCAAGGCCAGGGACTCCGCTCGGTCCGGTGCCGGCTCTGCGGCACTCTGGTTGGCGTCTTGCCCGACGCCTGAGACAACCAGCTACCTTCTCTCCATGGATTTCGGGGTCTTCATCTTTCCGACCGACACCGTCCCCTCGCCCATCGAGATCGCCCGCACGGTCGAAGCCGCCGGCTTCGAGTCGCTCTGGTTCCCCGAGCATTCCCACATCCCCACTTCGCGATTGACACCCTGGGGAGGCCGTCGCAACGCCCCACCCCTTCCCGAGTGGTACTGGCGAAGCCTCGATGCCTTCGTCGCCCTAGGGGCGGCGGCCGCGGTCACCACCACCCTCCGATTGGGCACGGGGATCACCCTGGTGGCCCAACGCGACCCGGTGTGGCTGGCCAAGGAGGTAGCCACCCTCGACTTCGTGTCCAACGGCCGGGTGCTGTTCGGGATCGGTTACGGCTGGAACAAGGAGGAGATGGCCTCCCACGGACTGCCGTACAACCAGCGACGGCGGCTGCTGCGCGAGAAGGTCCTGATGATGAAAGAACTCTGGACCGAAGATGAGGCCTCCTTTGATGGGGAGCTCCTCTCCCTCGAGCCGTCCTGGGCGTGGCCCAAACCGGTCCAGAAGCCTCACCCGCCGATTCTCATGGGTGGGGAAGCCGGTCCCAAGACCATCGCCGACATGGTCGAGTTTTGCGACGGGTGGATGCCGTTGGCGGGTCGGCATGACCTGGAAGGGAAGTTGCAAGAGGTGCACACGGCCCTCCGCGCCGCGGGTCGGGACCCTACCGACTTCACCATCACCACCTACGGGACCAAAGGTGATTTCGACGTGGTGGAGCGGCTGATCGGACTCGGGGTCAACAGGATCGTCTTTAATCTGCCGCAACGGAGCCGGGCGGAAGTATCAGAGAGACTCGAAAATCTCACGGAGCTGATTCGCCCCTACCGTGACTGACGCACCACCGGAGGGGTGGCCAACCTAAGTGGCCGAGGCGGCACCATCAGAACTTTCCCGGCGCGCCCTGGTCAAGACCAGGTCGATCGGGGTGGTGGCCAGATCTCCCAGCTCCTGGACGTATTCGTATCCGAAACGCCCTTTGATGCACAGGTGGCCGCTGGTCACGTCATGGTCCAACGGGGAGGTGACCTTGACGATTCGATTGTCCTGGACGTGAAGGTCGAGGTTGCAACCCACCCCACAATACGAGCAGATCGTGCGGGTGACGGTCTGGCGCTCCTCCTCCCAGAGCTCGGCCTGCCGCAGCTCGTGCTCCGAACGGAACATCAAGGCGCCAGTGGGACACACGCCGATGCAGTTGCCGCAGAACACACATGCTCCCTGGGACAGGCCCACATCGAACTCGGTCGAGATGCGGGCGTCGAAGCCCCGTCCGGCAACGGCGATGGCAAAGGTGTTCTGAGCGTCCTCCCCACAAGCCTCCACGCACTTGTAGCAAAGGATACATTTTGAGTAGTCCCGGACGTAGAGGGGGTTGTCGATCTTAACCGGCTGATAAACGGTCTCTGCCGCCGCCCCGTCGAGGGGGCGATGATGCCCGGCATGGCGATGGTCGCGGTCGGTCACGGCGCCGGCTCGAGGTCCAAAACGAAGCGGATCGGCGCCATAGGTCGAGATCCACCCGGCGACCTCTTCATTAGTGAGCGATAGGTCAACCGAGGAGGCGAGAAACTCCAGCACCATACGGCGTGAGTGTCGGACCCGCTCCGAATCGGTCGTGACCAACATGCCGTCTTCCGCCTGGCGAGAACACGAAGGCACGAGCACCCGGCTGCCCTCCACCTCGACGACACAAACCCGACAGACGTTAACGGGGTGAAGCGTCTCCAGATAACAAAGGGTGGGCTGATCCTTGTCAAGCTGCCGGCAAGCCTCGAGCAGGGTGGTCCCCTCCCTCACCTCGATCGGCGCACCATCGATGGTGAGGGCGATCACGGCGTCGCTCCGATCAATCGGCGTCCGATCGCCGACCTGACTACCGAGGCGGCGGTGTGACCGAGCCCGCAGATCGAGGCATCCTTCATCGCCCGGTCGATCTCCCCGATCAGGTGGGTATCGATCGCCCCATTGGAGCGGGCCACCGCCTCTTCTACCCGCGCCGTCCCCACCCGGCAGGGGACACACTGGCCGCAGCTTTCATCCCGGAAGAAGCGGGCGACACGCCGAACGATGTCTTTCATGTCGCGGGTGGTGTTGAAGGCCATCACCACCCCTGATCCCAGTGACACCCCGGCATTGCGGGCGGCCTCGAAGGTGAGCGGCATGACGAGATGCTCTGGACCGACGAACGAACCCGCGGCCCCCCCGAGCAGGATCGCCGCCAGATCCCCCGTCATCCCCCCCGCCATTTCAACCACCTCGCCCAGGGTCGCTCCCGACTCGACTTCATAAACGCCCGGTTCGGCCACATCGCCCGACAGACAAAACAGCCGGGTGCCGGTCGATTCGGGTGTTCCGGTGGCGGCGAATGCGGCGCCGCCCTCGAGAACGATGTGAGGGACGTTGACCAGGGTTTCAACGTTGTTGATCAGGGTGGGTCGGTGGAAAAGACCCGACTGCACCGGGAACGGCGGTTTCTGGCGGGGCTCACCCCGGTAGCCCTCGATGGAGTTGAAGAGGGCGGTTTCCTCGCCGCATATGTAGGAGCCTTGGCCCTGACGGATCTCGATGTCGAACGAGAAACCCGAGCCGGTGAGGTCATCTCCCAGCAGGCCCGCCCTCCGCGCCGCCTCGACGGCGTCGACCAGGCGCCGGTGAGCGAGAGCATATTCGCCGCGGACATAGAGATAGCCCCGTTCGCAGCCGGTGGCGTAGGCAGCGATGGTCATCGACTCGATCACCGCAAACGGATCCTGCTCCATGATCATCCGATCCTTGAAGGTGCCCGGCTCGCTCTCGTCTGCGTTGCAGACCAGGTAACGGGGTGCGGGCTCTTTGGCCACCGCCTCCCACTTCACGCCGGTGGGAAAGGCGGCACCTCCCCGGCCCTTCAATGCCGAGGCCTTGACCTCGGACACCACCGCCGCTTGACCGATTTCGATGGCTCGGCTCAGCGCCTCGTATCCATGATGGTTGCGATAGTCGTGGAGTGAGGCTGGATCGGCCCTACCAATCCTTCCCAAAAGAGTAAGGGGCCGGATGCACGTCGGTTTTGGCGCGATTTCCGACCCGGTGAGGGCGGCGGTCAACTCGCCGATCGAGGCGGGAGCCAGGACCTGGTTCTCATGCCCGGCGCGCTGGAGGAAGACTGCGGGTCGGCGATCACATTGCCCGAGACAGGGCGAGGAGACAACGTCGTCGCGGCCGCCGAAGGCGGCCAGGAGATCGTTGCCGCCGGCCTGGCGGCAGGCAACGTCGTCGCAGACATGGGCGACGATCGGCGGGCGCGGCTCGGTGGAGATCAGCGCATAGAACGTGGCCACTCCGTAGGCTTCGGCCGGCGGCACCATCAACCTCCGGCATATCTCGTTGAGGGCCCCCCTGCTCACCCATCCGATTGCCGACTGGACGGCGGCGAGGGCGGGGAGGAGGAGGTGGCGGTTGCTGCGGACACCGGAGCCTCCTCTGACGACTCTTCCCGCCTTCTCCACGATCTCAGATTCGGGGGCGACCGCTTCGATGACCGCCCGCTCGGCCGGGGTCGGCTCGGCGGCCATAAACCGCAAATCCACTTAGACCGCCACCTTCTCCAGCTGGACGGCGGTTGCTTTGAACTCGGCGGTGCCCGACTTCGGGTCCCAGGCTTCGATGGTGAGGACGTTGACGTCGACCTGGTCGGGGTAGTGAACCGACATGAACACCAGGCCCTCCCGTAACGACGGGTCGATGCGAGCCGGAGCCTCCACCTTCCCCCGACGGGAGGCGACCCGTACCACGTCGCCTTCTTTGACACCGAGGCGGTCGGCGTCCTCGGGAGACACGTCGAGGGTCCCACCCGTCCGGAGCGGAGAGTCGAAGCCCGCCGACTGTACCCCGGTGTTGTATGAGTCGAGATGGCGCCCGGTGGTGAGGCGGTAGGGAATATCCGTTGTCAGCCGGTCGACCGGTGCCACCCATTCGGCCGGAATGAAAGGCGCCCGAGGCCCCAGTACCGGACGTTGCCAGAGCCGCCAATGGATGAACAGTTCTCCCGGGTGATTCTCGTCGTAGCAGGGCCATTGAATCCCACCCATCGCCTCGAGCCGGC
>JBQTHI010000064.1:0-12081 GCA_052390035.1 Actinomycetota bacterium
CCCAGTGCCAGCAGATAGCCGGCCCGCACCTCCGGCGTTCCAGTCCCGGTCAGGCGTTCCCAGCCCCGTACCAGCACCGTCCCTATAGAACGAGCAAGCCTCGATAAGGGCGGGTGGTGGGACATGCTCGCCACCAATGCCAATTTTCCAACCAGCTGTGGATGCCGGTAGGCCAGCGCCTGGGCGATGGCCCCGCCCATCGAGTAACCCACCACCCCTGCCGGCTCCAGCTCGAGAGAGTCGATCACCTGGGCTATGTCATCCGCCTCATCCTCGATCTCAAAACGACCGGGTTCGGGAACCGACAAGCCTTGTGATCGATGATCGATCATCACCACGCGGAATCGATCGGCAAGGAGCGGGGCAACCTTGTACCACTCGGCTATGGATGAGCCGGCCAGCCCATGAATGAGAACGATCACCGGCCCGGCTGGCGGTCCGACCTCACGTACCGACATCTCTCGATCGCCGGCGAACACCGTCCGGGCCGGAATCTTCCACGGATGGACCTGTCTGGAACGCCATCTGGGTGGGAGCACCGGACCGAAGAGCCGCCAGAGAACAAGGGGAACCACGAGGCGGCGGATCAACTTCACGAGAGCGCTCCGACTGCAAAAACGTGTTGTTTTACCGGGCGGCCGCCAATCAAGTGTTCGTTGATGATCCGTTCCATGACCTTCACGGTCACCCCCCGGTACCAGGTGCCTTCCGGGTAGACCACGGCGATGGGTCCTTGCTCACAGATCCGAAGGCAGTCGACCTTGTTGCGCAGCACGCAACCACCACCGGGAGGCACCGGGACCGCTTCCAGCCCTGGCTTGCCCCCCCAAGGTGGAGGGGCAGATGCAAGGTTCAGCTCCTTGAGTCGAGCCTTTAGGTACTTCCACACCTCCGAGGTGACCTCAAACGGCGCACATTTGGGATTGGTCTGTTCGGCGCACAGGAAGATATGCCGCCCCACGCTTCCGATGGAGAGAGCGGCGGCAATCGTGCGGAGCCTCTGGTTGTCGTCCACAGCAACCCAACGCTAGTTAGGGTGGGGAAATGTCCCGGTCCACCCTCCCGCTGACCCCGGAACTGAACGACTACCTGCGCCGAAACTCCTCGTCGCTCGATGATGTGGCTGCCCGCCTCGTGAAGGAGACGGCAGAAATGGGCGGCGTGGCCCAGATGCAGATTGCCGCCGAGCAAGGATTGCTGCTCAAGATGCTGGTGCAGGTCAGTGGTGCCAGAAGGGCCCTGGAGATCGGCACCTTCACGGGGTTCTCGGCGATGATGATCGCCCGAGGGGGAGCTGAGCGAGTCGTCTGCCTCGACGTCAACGAAGAATGGACGGCCGTCGCCCGTCGCTATTGGCATGAAGCGGGCCTCCACCGGGTAATCGAACTCCGGCTCGGACCAGCCCTCGCCACGCTTGACGAGATGGAGCCGGACGAACGCTTTGACTTCGCTTTCATCGACGCCGACAAGGGCAGCTACCTCGACTACTACCACTTGGTCCTCGAGCGTCTCGAACCCGGGAGCCTGATGGCGGTCGACAACACCCTCTGGTCTGGGCGGGTGATCGACCCGTCCGACCAATCCGAGGACACCCAAGCGATCCGCCGCTTCAACGCCGCGGTAGCCCAAGACCCCCAAGTCGAGGTAGTGATTCTTCCCATCGGGGACGGGATGACCCTGATCCGCAAGGTTGGCGGGTAGCACGCTCGTCTGTGAAGGCTTTCGCACCAAAACGGTGCGAAAGCCTTCACACATCCGGGGGAAGCCGCCGGATCCGCTCCAGGTCATCGAGCGACCGCCGGGCGGCCTGGCCTAGGGGACCGCCAACTGTGGCTGCTAGGCGCCGAAGCTCGGCCTCGGCCTCCGGCCCTCCCAGGTCGCCGAGGATGGTGGCCAGGGCGGGTTCTTCCGACCCCCCGCGCAGAGCATCGACCACGACCGGCACCGAGCGGGGTCCCGCCTTCACCAGCATCATCCCGGCGAGGGTCGAGGCTTGCTCGTCTCCGCTGCCCACCATCGAGGCCAGGGAGCGTCCGGCTGCCGCTACCCCCAGTCGGAGGAGAGTTCCATTGGCAAACACCGCCAGCGAGCGGATGATCGACATAGCGGCGGACGCTAGCCCTATAGCACCGCCGCCAACCCGTGGGTGGCCCAGTAGGCCGGCTCATGAGGGGCCGGGTGGCTGAACCAGCCGTGGATGTGCTCTTCCACCGGGCTCCCGGCTGGGAAGCGCTGGCCGCCCCGGTCGGCGAGGATCACCAGGTCGAACCGGACCCTGACGTCGATCACCCGGCCAACCCGGGAGAAGTCCGGGAACCATTCGGGGTGGACCGGCCAGGCGAGCAGCACCAGGCGATCGAGCACCAACCCGTCGCGGGTGGCCAGGTTGCCCACCGTCGCCCCGTGGCTGTGGGCGAAGAAGTCGGGGTGGGTGAGCTGCTGGGCGCCGACCCAGGCCTTGAGCTCCTGGGCGGCCAGCCGGCGGCGATCGTGTGAGTAGGCGCCCGACCACTGGAAGCTGGTGGGGTGAAGATGAAGAGGGGGATTGAGCCCGGCCAGATAGGAGTAGAAGTCGCCCCCGGGCTGGTACCAGGCCTGGGCCGACCCCCAGGTGCCGTGGGTGAGGGCGGCGGTGCGGGACGGCCGGTCGCTCTTCTTCAGCTCGACCCCCTCGCCCACCAGCGATCCCAGGGCTCGATTGGTGGGGTCGACGCGGGCAAGGCCGGTGGCGGCCAGTTCCCGGGTGAGCTCGTCGAGGCTGACCGCCCCCTGCTCAAGGATCTGGCGCAGCTTTCCCCGCGACCGAGTGGTATCGAGCGCCGCCACCGCCGCCGCTACCCGCACCACCTCATGCGGGCTGTGAAGCGATGCCTCGATCAGCGACGCGGCCACCGCCGGGTCGGGATGGTCGTAGAGCTCGTGGGCCAGTCGGGGCGCCTGGTCGAGTGCAACCTGGGGGATGAACTGCTGGGCGTGGATGCGGGGACCGATCTCGAGGTAGCGGGTGGCCTGCTCGACCGTGAGCCGTCTCTCCCCTCGAAGGGCCCTCAGCTCTGGCAACGGAAACTCAGAAGCACGAGGCACCTGCTCCTCCCGGCCCCGCACCGCCGCCCCCGCCGAAAGGAGCACCGCCGCCTGCGACAGCTGACCGGCGGAGGTGGCCTCCTCGAAGGCCTCCGGGCCGGGAACCGGCTCGACGTCGGCATAGTCCATCGGGCAAAGCTACCGAAGTGGAGAGACACACCTGCACCACCCCGTTCCTGCGTAGAAATCGGGCGGTATACGCCGAAAAAATACGCAGGAACGGGGCCGTGGAGCCAACCCAGCTTGTCCCTCCCCCTCCGTACACTTGCCCTCCGATGCCCGCCTTCCGCGTCCACTCCGACTTCGCCCCCGCTGGCGATCAGCCCAAAGCAATAGCTTCTTTGGCCGAGGGGATCAATCGCGGTGATCGGTTTCAGACCCTGCTTGGCATTACCGGATCGGGGAAGTCGGCGACCATTGCGTGGGCGATAGAAGCGGTGCAGCGTCCCACCATCGTCATCGCTCCCAACAAGGCCCTGGCCGCCCAACTTGCCAACGAGTTCCGCCAGTTCTTCCCCGAGAACCGGGTCGAATACTTCGTCTCCTATTACGACTACTACCAGCCCGAGGCCTACCTCCCCCAGACAGATACATACATCGAGAAGGACGCCACGATCAACGACGAGATCGACCGGCTTCGCCACTCGGCCACTTCGGCGCTGCTGGTCAGAGAAGACGTGATAATCGTCGCCTCGGTTTCCTGCATCTACGGTCTCGGCTCACCCGAGCAGTATGAAGGACAGCTGCTTCGCCTCTTCCGTAACGTCGAATATCCGATGTCCCACGCCATCCGCCGGCTAATTGACATCGGCTATGAACGCAACGAGGTCAATCTGATCCGCGGCAAGTTCCGGGTGCGGGGCGACACCCTGGAGGTGATGCCGTCCTACGAAGAAACGGTGATCCGGTTCTCCTATTTCGGAGACGAGGTGGAACGGATACTAAGGATGAACCCAATCACCGGCGAGGTGATCGAAGAGCTCGACGAGGTGGTCGTGTTTCCCGCCACCCACTATGTGACCGAGCGTGAGCGGCTGCTCAAGGCGACCATCTCGATCGAAGAGGAGCTCACCCAACGCCTGGCCGAACTGGAGGCAAAGAGCAAGCTGCTCGAGGCCCAACGCCTCCGCATGCGTACCTCCTACGACCTGGAGATGCTGCGCGAGGTCGGGTTCTGCACCGGGATCGAGAACTACTCACGGTACCTCGACGGCCGCCAGCCCGGCGAGGCCCCCTACACCCTCCTCGACTACTTCCCCGACAACTACCTGACCATCATCGACGAATCCCATGTGACGGTCCCCCAGATCGGCGGCCAATACGAGGGAGATCACAGCCGCAAGTCGGTGCTGGTCGAGCACGGCTTCCGGCTCCCCTCGGCCATGGACAACCGGCCCCTCCGTTTCGACGAGTGGCTGGAGAAGGCCAAACAGGTGGTGTTCCTTTCCGCCACCCCCTCCGCCTTTGAACTATCAAAATCGACTCAGGTGGTCGAGCAGATCGTCCGCCCGACCGGTCTGGTCGACCCGGAGGTAGTGGTGCGACCAACCCGAGGGCAGATCGATGACCTTCTCCACGAGATCCGCACCAGGGCGGCCGCCGACCAGCGGATCCTGGTGACCACCCTCACCAAGAAGATGGCCGAAGACCTCACCGACTATCTGCTGGAGATGGGCGTTCGGGCGCGTTATCTCCACTCTGAGATCGACACCCTGGAGCGGGTGGCCATCCTCCGCGAGTTGCGGCTGGGCGAGTTTGACGTGTTGGTCGGCATCAACCTGTTGCGGGAGGGTCTCGACCTCCCCGAGGTGTCCCTCGTCGCCATCCTCGACGCCGACAAGGAAGGGTTCCTCCGCTCCGAGACGTCGCTCATCCAGATCATCGGACGGGCCGCCCGTAACGTCGAAGGTCAGGTGATCATGTACGCCGATCAGGTCACCGACTCGATGCGCCGGGCCATCAACGAGACCAACCGCCGCCGCTGGCTGCAGGCCAAGTACAACGAGGAACGGGGCATCGACCCCCAGACGATCAGGAAGAAGGTGTCCGACATCCTCGAATTGGTCTCCTCCCAACCGACCCCTGGCGACCGCCGACGGCGGGAGTTGACCTCGCGTCAGCCGCTGAACCTGGAAGGCGACGACCTCACCCGGCTGATCATGTCCCTCGAAGAGGAGATGCACCAGGCGGCCAAGGAGCTGCGATTCGAATACGCCGCCCGCCTCCGCGACGAGGTCAACGAACTCAAACGGGAGCTACGTCAAATCACCCAGGCAGTCGGGTAAGTAACGTCCAAGGCGTCATCCCCGCCAGGTATCCTTAAAGGATCCCATGACCGACCAGGGCACCTGGCTTACCCCTTCGGCGTTTGAGCGGTTGACCGCCGAATTGGAGGAGTTGAAGACCGAGGGCCGGCGCCAGATCGAGGCGCGGCTGGCGGAGGCGCGCTCGCACGGCGATATGCGGGAGAACGGCGATTACGACGCCGCCAAACAAGACCAGGGCCTGATGGAGGCCCGGATCCGCCAGCTTGAGGCCATCCTCGCTCACGCCGAAGTACGCGAGGCGGCTGACGACGGCACCGTCGGGATCGGCTCGGTGGTGACCGTGGCGGACGCCGACGGCGACACCCTCGAATACTTCGTCGCCACCCACGAAAACAAGGTCCCCGGGTACCTACTCGCCTCCCCCGAATCGCCATTCGGCAAGGCTCTGCTCGGCGCCAAGGCCGGGGACCAGGTCACCTACACCGCCCCCGGCGGGACGTTCTCCGTCACCGTCAAGGAAGTCCGGCCCTACCGGGGCTGATCTCTCTGCCGCCTCGATAACGGAGGCAAAGCTGGGCGCCAGGACCGCATAGGGGCCACCGGTAGCCTGGGCCGGTGAAGCTGCGTCTGCGTAGCCCCCGACAACTGGCGCGCCAGCTCCTTGCCCAAGCACGGCGCGAGCCGGAGGCAGTCGAGGACTATCTCGACAGCCACGGCGAAGAGTGGGAAGCGCTGGCCGAGGTAGCCCCGGGGGCGGCGGCCGCCATCCTCGAGGAACTGGACGAAGAGGCTCTCTCCACCCTCATCGGAGACCTCGATCCCCCTGATGCGGCGGAGGTGTTGACCGAGCTGCAGACCGAGTTGGCGGCCGATCTGCTCGAGGAGCTGCCAGCTGCAGAAGCCGCCGCCTTGCTTGAAGAGAGGACTCCGGAAGACGCCGCCGACGTGCTCGGCGAGGTGGAGAAGGAGGCCGCCGCCTCTTTGCTAGGCATGCTCACCGATGCCGACCAGGTTCGTCGCCTGCTCGGCTACCCGCCCGACTCGGCCGGTGGTTTGATGACTACCGAGGTCGCCCGGCTCCCGATCGGGTTAACGGCCGGCGAAGCGATCGAGCGGATACGCCAACTGCACGACGAGTTCGAAGATCTGTCGTATGTCTACGTAACCGACGACCGCGGCGCTCTCCAGGGCGTGGTGTCATTCCGCGATCTGGTCTTCAACCGTCCGGGAGCCGAACTGACGGAAGTGATGGTTCACGATCCGATCCTGGTTCGTTTCGATGCCGACCGGGAGGAAGTCAACGAGATCATCCACCAGTACCACATCCTGGCGGTGCCGGTGGTCGACGCCGAGGGCGTGCTCCTCGGCGTGGTGACCACGGATTCGGTAATCGAGTCGGTCCAGGAGGAGGCGAGCGAAGACTTCGCCGCCGCCATGGGCGCCGGCATCTACGAGACGGTGCGTAGCCCGGTTGGCAGCTCGGTCAAAGCCCGGCTGCCGTGGATCGCCTTTGACGTGCTGATCTCCACCACCGTGGTGTGGGCGGTGAGCCAGTTCAATCACCTGCTCGACAGCTTCGTGGTGTTGGCCGCCCTGATGCCACTCGTGGCCCGCATCGGTGGGGATGCCGGGGCGCAGAGTCTGGCCGTCGTGATTCGGGGGCTGGCAGCCGACGAGATACCGGGATCGGGCAATGGGCGCATCGTCGCCAAGCAAGCCACTATTGGAGTCGTTAACGGTTCAGCCATAGCGCTTTTGTCCGGCATTCTCGGTTACGTGATGCAGTCTCTCCGCGGCGGGCCGAGCCCGCTGGGGATCGCCCTCGCCATGGCTATCGCCGCCTGGGCCAATCTCGTCATCGCTGGGGTGGCCGGCTCAGGGATCCCGTTGCTGCTCCGCCGGCTAGGTTTTGACCCGGCCCTCGGCTCCAACCTCTTCCTCACCACAGTGACCGATCTGCTCGGATTCGCCGGATTTCTGGCCGTGGCCACTGTTCTCCTCGGCTGACCAAATACGAACCCCGGGTTCCAGCCAATGACTTCGTTGGTTGGAACCCCGGGTTCGGGGGTTGTTCCCTGCCGGTCCCCTGGGTAGCCTGCCAGGGCCTATGAAGGAGCGGGGTGTCTCGCTTTTCTTGGCCGGCATCGCCCTGGCGACCCTCCTCCCGGCGGTGCCCGCTCAAGCCGCCTGCCGGCCAACCACGTTGGCCGATCTGTTTCCGCCAATCGCTGTTCCCTTGATTCCGGCGGCGCCTGAAGCTACGGCGACGACCGACCCGGAGACCACCACCACCACTCAGCTTGAGACGCCCACCACGAACGTCCCGCCTGAATCCCCGCCGACTACGACCGCTCCCATTGCAGCGTCGACCCCGCCCCCGGTCGCCCGATGCTCCTACGTGTACCGGATGCAGTGGCCGGTGCTGGGAGGTGGCGCGATCGGCTCGGTGTTCGGGGCCGACCGCGACAGTGGCCGCCATCATGCCGGGAACGACATCATGGCCCCGAAGATGACACCGGTAGTGGCGGTGCGCGATGGGACCATCGGATCGGTTCATCAAGATCCGGGCGATTGTTGCTGGGTGATCCTCGATCACGACGACGGCTGGTCCTCCTGGTATCTCCATCTCAACAACGATGCCGAGGGGAGCGACAACGGGAGTGGGATCGGCATCAGACCCGACCTGGGCGTCGGAACCCGGGTCGCCGCCGGCGAGGTCATCGGATGGGTGGGCGACTCGGGCAATGCCGAGCCGGCCCCCCCGCACCTTCACTTCGAGCTTCACCTACCGTACGGTCCGGCCATCGACCCCCTGGCCAGCCTGCGATGGGCATATCGCAGAATGACTGCTCCGGCCATGGCCGACATATCGGGCAGCTTCACCGGGCCCTTCATCGACGACGACGGCTACGCCGCCGAACCGGTCTTTGGCCTGCTGACCTCCCTCGGCACGGTCACCCCCTGCGATGAGTGGGGGGCAGCCATATGCCCCGGATGGACCGCCAGCAACCTCGACGCCGCCAGCTGGGTAGGGGCGATCGCTCGGGTGTTGGTGCCGATCCGACCACCCGACAACCCCGACCTTCTGATCGCATCGGTATTTGATCAAGTCGGGTTCTGTCCGCCCGCCGGTTGTATTCCTCCGGCGATCACGCTGGGGGAGGCCGCCGCCATTCTCATCTGGGCGGTCGACCAACGAGCCCACGATGACGCCATTATCGAATTCGAGAACAACCCGGATTGGCCCTTCCTCGCCGCACCTCCCCCCTACTGGGAGGCCGACCAAGTGGTGTCGTGGTCACGACTCGTCGAAGGAGGCATGGCCGACGACTGCCCACCGCTAACCCAACCGCTCGAAACCCCGCTAACCAGAGCCGGTCTGGCCGAGATGATCGGCAAAGCCTTCGGCTATCTACCGGTGGTGAGCTGCGGATCGCTCAGCTGAGTCCGCAACCGGTAGGCATCGACCAGCATCTGTGTGATGGGCCCCGGGTGATAACTTCGATCGCCGACCCGGTACACGCCTGCGATCTCTTTGATCGTTGACATGGCCAGCACCTCGTCGGCTTCCGTCAGCCGTTCCAACCTAAAGCTACCGGTGCGGGTCTGGATGCCGATTCGGGACGCGTCGTACAGCATGAAGCGCCGGGTGATCGATTCGAGGATGCCCAGCTCGAGGCCCGGTGTCTCCAAGACCCCGTCGACCACCCAGGCGATCGAAAAGGTCGGACCTTCCAGCATCACCCGGTCACGCGAGTAGAGCAGGGCATCGTCGGAGCCTTGCACTCGGGCCTTTCGACTGGCTGCCTGGTTGGCCGCGTACGAAGTGGTCTTGACCCCCGCCAGTTCCCACGCCTCTCCGGCCGGATGCCACGGAGCGGCCACCGGCGCCAGGCTCAGTCCCCCGGGACCCACCGGGACGGAGTGCCAGAGCACGATGCATCTGCCCGGCAGATCTGGACCGGGCACCGCCGACCCCCGGGTCAAAACGACCCTCACCACACAGTCGCCGCCTTCGTTTGCCACTATCTCGACCCATTCCTTCAGCAACTGGCGGGCGGGCACGGGCAAGCCGAGCCCGCCGGCGCTGCCCACCAGCCGGTCGAAATGCTCGCCGAAGGCGAACGGGGTTCCGCCGTAAGAGCGGATTGCCTCAAAACACCCATCGCCCCGCAACACCGCACCGTCGAATGCGGTGATCAGACCAGGGCCGGGGCGCCCATCGATGAGAACGGTGCTCACTGGTACCAGTTGGTGATCGGCAGCCGGCGATCCCGTCCGAACGCCTTGGTGGTGATCTTGACTCCGGGCGCCGCCTGCCGCCGTTTGTACTCATTGCGGTCGACCATCTTTGCCACCCGGCGGACCGTATCGGCGGGGTGGCCGGCCGCAATGATCTCTTCGACTCCATGGTCCTCTTCGATGTAAAGGCGGAGGATGGGGTCCAGCACCTCATAAGGTGGCAGGCTGTCGGAGTCCTTCTGGTTCTCCCTCAGCTCGGCCGACGGGGGTTTGTAGAGGGTGCTCTCCGGTATCACATCGGAGACAGCGTTACGCCATCGCGCCAGCCGGTATACGGTGGTCTTGAAGACATCCTTCAGTACCGAATAACCGCCCACCATGTCTCCGTAGATGGTGGCGTACCCGGCCGCCATCTCCGACTTGTTGCCGGTCGCCACCACCATCGGGCCGAACTTGTTGGAGACTGCCATCAAGATGGCGCCCCGCACTCTCGCCTGAAGGTTCTCTTCGGCTATCCCGGATGGGGTCTCGGCGAACAGGGGAGCGAGCGTGTCGAGATACGACTGGAACACGATGTCCATCGGAATCGTGTCGAAGCGGATCCCGAGCCGCTTGGCCAAATCGGCGGCGTCCACCTTCGAATGCTCTGAGGAAAACCGCGATGGCATGGACAGACCCCAGACCCCGTCGGGTCCAAGGGCGTCGACGGCGATCACCGCCGTCAGGGCGGAGTCGATTCCGCCGGACAGCCCTATGACCACCTGGCGGAACCCGTTCTTGCGGACATAGTCACGCAGACCCATCTCCACCGCCCGATAGATCTCCTCATCAAGGCCCATAAGCTGCTCGACGGTTCCCGGTCGAGGAGCTGGCGGATCGAAGTCGATGACGAAGCGATCCTCGACGAACTGGGGGGAGCGATGAATGATCGTGCCATCGGGGGCGATGGCTACCGAGGCACCATCGAACACGAGCTCGTCCTGACCGCCTACCAGGTTGAGATAGACGACCGGAACCCCGGCGGCCCGGGCCCGATCCGCCAACATTGCCTCGCGGGCGTGGGCCTTGCCGTGGTGATAAGGCGATCCATTGATATTGAGGAGGATTGCCGCCCCCGCCTCGGCCTGCCGCTGAGGTGGACCGTCAGGAAGCCAGATGTCCTCACAGATCGAAACGCCGCAACGCAGCCCGGCCACATCGTGGACGAAATCCGGTTGGTCGCCGGGAATGAAATAACGGTCTTCGTCGAATACCCCATAATTGGGGAGGAGGATCTTGTGGTAGGTGGCCTTCCACTCGCCTGCCTGCAACACGGCAGCGGAATTGTGAACCCTCCGCGATCCGGCGTCTGCCGCGTCTCGGTGTCGGCCTTGTCCAAAGTCGACAAACCCGACAATGGTGGTACATGCCCGAGATTGGGAGGCGAGCCGCCGCACCACATCGAGGTTGTCCTCGACGAAGCCGTAGCGGAGTACCAGGTCCTCGGGCGGATAGCCGGTCACGGCCAACTCGGGAAGGAGGAGAACGTCGGCCCTCTCCCCTTCGGCCCACTCCATGGCCTCGCCGATCATCGATTCGTTGGCGTCGAGTGCTCCAACGGTCAGGTTGATCTGGGCGCCGGCTATTCGCATTTGGGGAATGCCCAGGTTAACGGTCGACCGGGTTCATCAATCGGTGGCCTCCCCGCCAAGTCAGCCGGTCCTCCCGACCAGGGCACATTCCGATCCCGCCGCCGTATCCTTTTGGGGTGGCGTGGTTGGTGATCGCTGGAACTCTGTTGATCGTCGGAGGGCTTGGCTGGTGGCTGACTCGTCTCATCGCCCGCCTCGGGGAAGACGGGCTGATTGATTACACACCCCGCCGGCCCACCAAGAGGGGATTCGGAATGGCGCTCATGGGCTACCACGCTCTCTTCGAGCCCGCAGTGGAGCATGTCATCGAATACCAGCGTGCAGGCGACCTGACGATCCAAACCAGCGACGAGCCGGCCGAGACCACCGACCCAACAGGCGACAACTCCTCACCCGCCGGCTAAATACCGGTTGGTCGTGATGACATGAGTGGCCGCCGCACATCTCCCGCCCGGCTGGGGGTGAGTGAGGCGCTGGTACCCCGCCTTATCGAGATTGGATGGATCGTCGATAACGTGGTCGGTCCCGAAGTTGAGGTGATGCTCCGGCGCATAAGAGCCGGCGCTGACCCGGAGGGGACATTGCTCCGGCTCGTCGCCCTCGGTGAGCGAAGAGTCTCTCCCATCCCCGAACTGGCACGGTTGGTGCCGCTCGCCGCCGGTAGCCGAGGCCTTTGGGAAAGCCTGCTTCGCCACCCCAATTGGCTTGACAATCCTCCGGTGGAAGGGGACGACCCGCGGCTCCGGGTCCAGGCCGGCATGATCGAGATTGCTCTCGAAGACTTGGACGGGCGAAGCGATCTCGATCGGGCAACCGCCCGTTTAAGCCAACTCGCCGACGGAGCCGCCGAGGAAACC
>JBQTHI010000065.1:0-16034 GCA_052390035.1 Actinomycetota bacterium
TCCCGATCGACTTTCCCCTCGATCTGCGGACCACCCTGCAGCCGCTCGGCGGACACTTTCGGGCGGATGGCTGGTGGGCGCCGATGCGCACGCCCGAGGGTCCGGCGACAGTTCATATCAAGCGGAACGGCCACCAGGTTGAGGCGAGCGGTTACGGACCCGGCGCCGGGTGGGCTCTCGGTACCGTCCCCGGCCTGATCGGATGCCTGGATGATCCGACCCGATTCATGACGAACCATCCGATGGTGGGCGAGCTGCATCGACGCAACCCCGGACTGCGCCTCGGGCGCACCGGGCGTGTGTTCGACGCCCTGCTAGCGGCCATCGTCGCTCAAAAAGTGACGGGCAAAGAGGCGGCCCGGGCGATGGGGGGGTTGGTCTCCCATTATTCGGACCCGGCGCCCGGCCCGAACCGATTGCGTCTCCCGCCGAATCCGGCCCGCTTAGCCAATATCCCCTACTTTGAGCTTCATCCGTTGGGGATCGAACAGCGTCGAGCCGACACCATCCGCCGGGTCGCCAAGGAGGCGACGCGGCTCGAGCGCCTCGTCGCGGCGGCCGCCGAACAAGCCAGGGCATATCTGGAGCGAATCCCGGGGGTGGGCAAGTGGACGTCCGCCGAAACCGTGGCGATCAGCCACGGTGATCCGGACGTAGTGTCGGTCGGCGACTTCCATCTCAAGAACGAAGTGGTCTGGCACCTGACCGGTAAGCCGCGCGGCACCGACGAAGAGATGCTCGAGCTGTTGGAGCCTTTCCGTCCTCAGCGGGCCCGGGTGATACGCCTGCTGGCCACTTTGGGGCACGCCCCCGCCTTTGGCCCGCGCATGCCGATCAGGTCGATCGCAGAGATCTAACCCCCGAGCCAGTCGAATAGCAGCTCTCCTATCACCTCGGGGCGTCGGACATCCTGATGGGAGGCGCCTTCGACGATTTGGAGGCCTACCCGATATCCGGCCTCGTCCAAGGCCGAGGCGAACAGCTCGGAAGATGCAACCGGAACGAACTCGTCTGCCTCACCGTGGACGATGAGCGCTTCCATGTCAGGGTTCTCGCCCAGATAGGTGTACGGGCTGCCAGCCACCCAAGGGGTGGGGTCGTCTTCCAGGCGAGTCCCGAAGTAGTTGGCCAGTATGAGGCTGTATAGCACCGGGTCGTAGGGGCCGGCCAGGCCGACGAACCGGTCCACCTTGGCGGATCCGTCGATCGGACATTCGTCATGAAAGGTGTCGCCAGCGAGGGCCACCACCGCCGCCAGATGAGCTCCGGCCGAGTGGCCGATCACGGTGAGGACCTCGGACTGAACGGTGAAGTTTTTGGCTCGCTCCCGGGCGAACCGGATCGCACACGCCACGTCGTCGAAGCTCTCCGGGAATCCGCCGTCGGCGGTTCGATAACTCGCGTTGAAAACGACCGCACCAGTGCTGGCCAGATATTCGGCCAGGCCAGCGGTGGACGCCGGGGAGCCGCCGAACCAACCCCCTCCATGAAACATCACGACGACCGGGTCGTTCCCAGGCTCGTCACGCCCGTAGACCTCGATGGGCAGGCCTCCGAGGGTGTCGGTCGTCAGCAGGTGAGTTGGTAGCGGCACCGTGGAGGTGGCTGTCGCCTGCACCGGGGTGACGGTTGGGGCCGCGGCTTCAGCGGACTCGACGACGGTGGTGGGATTGCTGCCGCCACAGGCTGCCACGAAAATGGCGAATGCGATCCTGACTCTCATCGGCCCAACAGGCTCGCCGCATCACGATCGACCAGCCACTCCACGTTCCCGCCGCCGGAGGCGGCCAGGGTGGCAGGCAGCGGTTCGCCGGCGAACACCCGGGCGAGGGTCGTCGCCTTGGCCGCACCGGCGACCAAGAAGACCAGCCGGCGGGCACGGTGAAGCAGAGGGAAAGTCGCGGTCAACCGCCAGGTGTCGAGATGCTCGACCCAATTGTCGACAAACCAACGCCGCTCGACGTGAAGGGCGTCGCTTCCGGGAAAGAGAGAGGCGGTGTGTCCGTCGTCACCCATTCCCAGCAGGATCAAATCGGGTTCATGGCCGTCGGGGTGTATCGATCGCAAGGTCGCCTCGTAGTGAGCCGCGGCATCTCTGGGCTCAAGCCACGGTGCGAAGCGGGGGCGGTGAAACCGGGCGGGGACAAGGTCGCAAAGCGTTTCGGCGGCCATCCTCCCGTTGGAGTCGGGGTGGTCGAGCGGTACCCAACGCTCATCGGAAAGCCAGATGTCGATCCGGCCCCACTCGGTGGGGGTCTCTCGCAGCCGCAGGTAGGCGGCGGCCGGAGTCGATCCCCCGGCAAGGCCGAGCGAGACCCGGCCGGGGTCGGTGTCGCCCAGCCAACCGGCGATCCGAGCTGCGGCGCCGGCGGCCAGCGCCGGACCGTCGTCAAAGACCTCGAGGCTCACGAGACCTCGGGAAGCACCTGACGGAGATGATCTTCGATCTCTTCCAGCCCTCGGGCGTAGGCGTTGAGCTCCTGGCGCAACTGACGGACTTCGTCGATGGTCTGGTCGGGGCCGGAGGAGGTGAGGGCAATGGAGTGCGCCTTGACCGACAGGGTATCGATCCCGGTGGTGGTGGCGAGGATGCGCGACACGACTTCGTCACGACGCCGGCGGATGCCGGCCACCTCACCAATCTGGGCTTCGATCTCCTCTCGGACCGCGCCCGAGGGGAGGTTCTTCAACCTTCCCGTCAACCGCCGCTCATCGACAGTGCTGAGGAATCGGTCGGCCTTCTGCACCCACAGGACTGAGTCATACATCCTCCGGAGGGTTTCGGTCACCCGGGCGGTAAGCCCCTCGTTCTCGCCCGGCTGCCAGGTTTCCATGGCCTCCTCGAGCCGGTCGCGTGCTTCGAGACCCGCCACCATTATCGGCAAGTGTTCGGGGTCGAGCTTGGAGAGGTCGCGGTCGAACTCGGGGGCGACCATCGCCGCCGCCAGCCGGGGGTCCCTCAGGTGGAGGATCGCCGACGTCACGAATCCGACCGCCCCCGCTCCGGCGATGAATGTGATGGGGATGCCGAGGAGCAGACCCCCGCCGACCAGGCCGATCGTGGCGAGCACTCCACTGGGAGTGAACATGGCGCGCAGCAGCCTTCGTCCCTTCCGGGAGACCGGGCTGTATCGGAAAACGCTTCCCAGAGTCATTGGCTGGTCACCCCGCGGCGGTTGGTTGTCGGCATCAGAAGTTGGAGATGACTTGCTGGAACACCCGCTCGATCGTGAGCGGATCGGCGGCCGAGTAGGCCTTGGCCCGGGAAGCATTGGAGATCGCCGAAAGTTCCTCGAAGGAAGCGTCCTGCCCGTATGCCACCGAGAAGACCCGCACCACCTCGCGTTCGTTGGACCCGAGGAAGGTCAGAAGCGGCTGCAGGTCACAGCCCGGTGGCTCGTCGTCGCAGATTCCGTCGGTCAGAAGGAGGACCGCGTTGATCTTGGTGGGATCGAAGCCGTCCCGAATGGCCTGCACCGCCGCTCGGGTCGAGTCGTAGAGGCCGGTGCCCCCTTCGGCAACGAGTCCCTGCACCGTTTCGACCAGTTGATCATCCACCGTCGAGAAACGGGCGGGTGGGATTATTTCCAGGTAGTCCTCATCGCCATTGAGCTGGGTGGAGAAGATCCATAGCCCGACCTCATCCTCGGGATTGAACTCGTCGAGGCTAGAGACGATGGCTTGTTTGGCCAGTTCCAGCTTGGAGAATCCTTCTCCTCCCACGTCGCTCATCGAGCCCGAGACGTCGAGCAAGATCTGGACCCTGGCGGTCTTGCGATTCTCTTCCCACCCGTCGATCAGGGCGGCCAGGACCTCCGGTGAGGGGAGAGTCAGCTCGGTGTCGGGTTTGCTCGGGTTGAGGCCGTTCTGGCTGTTGATCGGATCGCCGATCGCCACGGCCGGATTGCCCGGCCGGAAGCCGAAGGCGAGGACGGCTTCTTGGTTTTCAGGGGTGTCGATGACGAAGCTCCGAAAGGCGATCGCCGCCTGCCGGGAAACCTCATCCACCCAGGGGGCGTCGAGGACGTAGGCGGGGTTGTCCGAATAGAGGGTGCCCTCTTTGGGATAGACCGCCACGAGCGGGATTCGGGGGGGCGGTCCCGGGTTGCCGGTGTCGGCCGGGTCGCCTCTGTTGTACGCGATGATGGATACCTCCTCAACGGCTACCGCCGAGGCGTAGGTGAGACCACGTCCTTCCTGATCGGCGCGGTACATGTTGTCGAGGAACGTGAGAGTGGTGTCGCCATAGTGGACGGTGGCGGCCTCCACCCCTTTGACGAAGTCGATCACCCCCGGGTCGTTGATGTCGGCTTCGGTGAGCCCCGAGGTCTTTCCGGTGGCGGCGTAATAGATGGCAGCGGTGGCCGACAACCCTGATGTAGAGAAGTTGGGATTGGTCTTCCCCAGCCGGAAGTCACCCCATTCAGGGTGCCCGAGGCCGCCCCATCCTTCCGGGTCGGAGGCGAGCTGGAGAATGTCCGACCAGCCGATCTCGGCTTCGGGCCAGCCGAGCGCCTCGGCCATGGGGCGAGGCATGCCCAAAACCAGCGGGGTGATCATGATGCGCTGGAAGTCGTTGGCGATCGGCGGCTCACCTTGTGTCGTCAGTCGCTGGTTGAGGACCGCGCCCCAGGCACTAGAGGCAGGGCTCCACAGAACCGGAGCGGGGCCGGCCGATCCGTCCTCCGGCCATCCGTCGGCGAGAAGCCGGGTGGCGCCGCCGGAGGCGTGGCGGTAGATGGTGATGGCAACGCATTGTCCGTCGAATTCTGGAGAGGTGGCGTTGAAGCGCTCGGCAAGTCCGGTGAGAAGCGTCACCTTCTCCGATGACACCGCCGCCGGCACCTCGATACAGCCGCTCGGAACCTCGGGATTGGTTGGATCGGCGCCCTGCGGGGTGCAGGCGCCAAACAGCAGGGCGACGGCTACCGAGGCGGCGTATCGCTTGAAATGTCGCGGGCTCGTCCACATGTCGATCTGCCTCATGTCAACCTCCAACCAACTCGTCCCATTTGGCCACCAGCGCCGGGCCCTCGGCGGGGGAGAGCGGAGTCATCTCAGCTCCCGGTCTGCCCAACCCGTCGAGTAGGCCTTGGGCGTCGCCGCTGATGGGACGCAGTCCTACGGTACCGAGCACTTCTTGGATAGTTGGTGAGCTCAACTGCTCGACCACCGCACGGGCCGCCCTTCCTTCACCGTACGCCGAGATCGCAAGAAAAGGTGTGGGATCGGGATAGAACACCTCGAGCCTGGAGGCGCGATTCCTGAAGTTCTCCAGCTGGGCGGCGATCGCTACTTCGGCGGTGACGACCGCATCCGCCCGAGTCGAGATCTGCACCCACAGCACCATGAGGCCCCCGGCGTCCTCCGATTGGAGGCGCACGCTGTCGACGAACCCGGCCGGGGGGTTCTCGGCGGCTACCAGCCGCCAGGATTCAAGGTCGGCCACGCCCATCTCGGGATCGGCGAGCCCCAACGCGACGTTGCCCCACCCGCTGGGAGCGCCTAGATCCTCCCACGAGGAGCCGGCCTGCTCCACCAGACAGGAAACGGTTAACGCCACACACCGGCGTTCCAAGGTCGGCGCCCGTTCGCCGATTACCGCAATGGCGATGGGGCTGCGGGCGAAGGATGTGGGGGTCAGGTCGACCAGATCCGAAGCGAACCCGATCACCACCGTGTCCGGAGGAATCTCCTGGCCCGTGCGGAAGGAAGCCCGCCCGAGCCCGAGTTGTTGGGCGAGACCGTCGCAGGCCAGCCGGAAGCTCTCCGGGCACGCCAGGGTCACCCCCGCTTCTGGCGGGACGGTCGGGTCGGTTGGGTCGGCTGGTTGATCCCTGGTCAATATCCAGCCGGCGGCGAGGACCACGCCACCAAGGGCAATCGCAACAAGCCCGGCTCGCCAGCCACTCATATTCGATCATTGTGCCCTGTTCCGGCGGGGAGCGATGACAGCCAGTTCGCTTACCCTCATGATGGTGAACGTCGAGAACGTGAACCTCGAGTGGAGCGGCGGCACCGTCAGCGGAAGATTGCATAGAGCCGGCGCCCCCGGCGTCCTCCTCGCCCACGGCGCCGGGACCGACCAGGACAGCCCGCGCATGGCGGAGTTGCGGGAGGGCATTGCTGCATCCGGACTGACCGTGATGACCTTCAACTATCCATATAGCGAAGCCGGGAGGAGTCGTCCCGATCCGCAGGCCAGGCTCCTTGATTGCCACCGGGGCGCTCGGGACCATCTGTCGGCTCTGACCGGCCGATCGGTGGTTTTGGCCGGCCGTTCGATGGGCGGTCGGATGGGCACCTATCTCGCCGCCGCAGGCGAGCCTTGCCTCGGCTTGGTGTGTTACGCCTATCCGCTCCACCCCGCCGGTCGCCCGGAGAACCTCCGGGTAGATCACCTCGCAGGCATCAAGGTGCCGATGTTGTTCTTTCAAGGGATGAAAGACCCTCTGAGCCGGATGGACCTCTTTGACAAATACGTCCGACCCCACCCCGGGGCGCAATTCGTTCTAGTCGACGCCAACCACTCCCTCGGCGGTGCCGGAATGGTGCCGATGTTGGTCGAGCAGACCGTCGCCTGGATAAGGTCGCTGCTGGCCTAGCTTGCTCCCAAGGCGGCAAATATCTGGCGGGGTTCGGTCACCCCTTTCAGCTCGTGGACCCCGCGATCATCGAAGGCCAGGTCCGAGCCGCCGACCAGCTCCTTGGTGGTTGACGAGACCAGCACCTCGCCCGGTCCAGCCAGTCCCACGATCCGGGCGGCGACATGGACCGACACCCCCCGTACGTCGTCCTCGTATTGCTCGACCTCGCCGGTATGAACACCGGCTCTGACGTCGATGCCCTCCTCGGCGCTTATCTGGACGATGGAAATCGCGCACCTGACTCCCCGGGCGGGGCCGTCGAAGGTCGCCAGCACCCCATCCCCGGTGGTGTTGACCTCCCGGCCGCGGTAACGGGCCAATTGGAAGCGGGCCGCGCGGAGATGCTCGGACAGCAGTTGCTTCCAGCGGGTGTCACCCAATCGTTCGGCCATTCCGGTCGAATCGACCACGTCGGTAAATAGCAGGGTTGTAAGGAGGCGCTCGCCCGGGGGAGGAGGGCGGGCCCAACGCCGGTCACCAGAAATGTCATAGATGATGACGGGTTCCTCGCCGACCACCCATCCGTCGTGACCAGGTGGTACGTGGGCCACGTCTCCGGGTCCGAGCTCGTAAACGGTGCCCTCGTCCATCTTGATCACCATCCGGCCCGAGGCGACCAGCATCCAGTGAGGAAACTGGCAGCTAGGGGTCCTGCTGATCGGTCCGTTGTGCTCGGCCCAGTGCCAGCCGGGCTCGAGCACGGTGCGGCCGAAGCTCATTTGGTGGAGCGTGACGACCCGCTCCTCTCCATGGTCGAAAACGGTTTGGTCGTCCGGATCGGCCAGGTTGCGCTTCACGAAGCCGGCCATGATCGAAGGCTACGCCGAGAACGGCCCTCTTGACTGGTCGCGGTCCCAGGCTGCCTACAATTCTGCCCTGTTTCCCCCTTCGCCAAGGAGCTTTTGTCATGGCCCAGGTAACTCTCAAGGCCGATACCGGCCGTGCCCTCGGTAGCAGGCCCTCGCGCCGGCTGCGACAAACCGGCCGGGTGCCGGGGGTGGTTTATGGGATGGGTGAGGAGCCTCGCCACGTCGACGTCAACCACCACGATTTGAGCGTCGCCTTTCACTCCCCCGCCGGGGTCAACGTGCTGATCAACCTTGAGATCGACGATGAAATGGGCATACCCACCTTGGTGCGGGAGATCGAACGTCATCCCTATCGCAACCTGATCCGCCACGTCGACTTCATCCGGGTCTCTCTTACAGAAGAGGTCACCGCCGATGTCGCCCTCCACTTTGTGGGGACTCCGGTCGGAGCGAAGGACGGAGGGGTATTGACGCCGATTCGCAACACCGTCGAGGTGGAGGCCCTCCCTACCGAGATCCCGGCGTTTATCGAGGTGGATGTGAGCCACCTCGGCATCCACGACGACGTTCGGGTGGCCGACCTCCCTGTCCTCGATCGGGTGACCGTGCTCGACGATCCTGATGAATTGCTGGTGACCGTTTCGCCCCCGACCGTAGAAGTCGTCGCCGAGCCGGCGGAAGAAGAAGGTGCGATCGAGGGTGGCGAGGAAGCCGCGGAGGCTGCGGAAGAGGACGACGACTGACCGGTGCGAGGGGTCTTTGGACTTCGCAACCCCGGCGCTGACTACCAGGGCACCCGTCACAATTTGGGGTACGAGGTCGTCGATGTCCTGATCGCTCGCCGCCAACTTCGGCTCAAGCGCGGCCCTCTGCGAGTCCGCGCCGACATCGCCACCGCACCGGGGGAGGATCTGCTGGTAGCGACCAACAACACGTTCATGAATGAGGCGGGTCGGTCGACACGGGCGGTGCTTTCTTATTACCGGGTGGAGGCGACCGATTTGCTCGTCGTCCACGATGACATTGACCTCTCCTTCGGCCGGATGCGTATCCAGCAAGGTGGGGGCAATGGAGGGCACAATGGGGTCCGATCGGTCGAAGGCCATCTGGGGACTCGTGGTTTCTGGCGGTTGAAGATGGGGGTGGGGCGACCACCGGGCCGCCAGGATCCAGCCGAGTTCGTGCTGCGGCGGTTCACAGCCAGAGAGGCGAAGGAGGTGGACGCCTTCATCGGCGACGCCGCTGATGTGATCGATCGCTGGTTGGCTGACCCGGCCCGAGCACAGGAAGTGGCGGCCCATCGCCGTCCACTGAGTGGCACAATCTGACGATGACTGCCCAACTTGATGCCGTCGGATTGATGGTCGCCCACATGGGCGACGCCGGCGTGCTCGACCCCGACGGCAACGGAGTCGATCCTTTCTGCCCTAACCCATGATCCAATGACTCGATGAGGTTGTCTCGATGACCTTGGTGGGGGCGGTCGACCAGGGAACCACGAGCTCCCGTTTCATCCTCTTTGACCGGACTGGTCGGGTGGTCGCCCTCGCCCAGGAGGAGCACGAACAGATCTTCCCGCGCCCTGGCTGGGTGGAGCACGACCCGTTGGAGATTCTCGGAAAGACCCAGAGCGTGATCAGAAAGGGCCTCGCTCAGATCGGGGCCGGGCTGTCCGATCTGGCAGGAATAGGGATCACCAACCAGCGAGAAACGACGGTCGTCTGGGAACGGGCGAGCGGCCTACCCGTTGCCAACGCCATCGTCTGGCAGGACACCCGCACCGCCGACCTGTGTCAACGGCTGAGCGAGACCGATGGGCCGGACCGTTTCCGCGACAAAACCGGCCTCCCGCTTGCCACCTATTTCTCCGGACCAAAGGTGGCGTGGCTCCTCGACTCCACCCCCGGACTACGTCTCCGGGCCGAACGGGGAGACCTTTGTTTTGGCACGGTGGACTCGTGGGTGACCTGGCACCTCAGCGGGGGACGCCACATCACCGACGTGACCAACGCCTCTCGTACCCTCCTCATGAACCTCGCCACCCTCGACTGGGATGCGGGTCTTTGTGAGGAGATTGGGGTGCCAATGTCGATGCTGCCCGACATCGTCCCGTCGGTCGGCCGGGTGGCCCTGGGCGCGGGCCCGCTCGCCGGGGTGCCGATCAGCGGCATTCTGGGCGATCAGCAGGCGGCGCTCTTCGGCCAGACGTGTTTCGAGCCGGGCGACGTCAAGAACACCTACGGAACCGGCTGCTTCATGCTGTTGAACACCGGGCCCGAGCCGGTGCGGTCCCGGCACGGGCTGCTGACCACGGTTGGCTATCAGGTTGGTGCGCAGCCCGCCATTTTTGCGCTGGAGGGATCGATCGCGGTGGCCGGCGCTTTGATCCAGTGGCTGCGTGACAATCTCGGCCTGATCGCCACGTCGGCCGAAGTGGAGCAACTGGCCGCTTCGGTGCCCGACAACGGTGATGTCTATCTCGTTCCAGCGTTTTCTGGGCTCTTCGCACCTCATTGGCGAGCCGATGCCAGGGGGGTCATGGTCGGGCTGACTCGCTTTGCTACCAAAGGGCATATCGCGAGGGCGGCGCTGGAGGCCACCGCCTTCCAGACGATGGAGGTACTAAAGGCGATGTATGCCGACTCAGCCATCGAGCTCACCGAGCTTCGGGTCGACGGTGGCATGGTGCACAACGACCTCCTCATGCAGTTTCAAGCCGACCTGTTGGCCATTCCCGTCGTCCGCCCGACGGTGACCGAGACCACGGCGCTCGGGGCGGCGTATGCGGCTGGTCTGGCCGAAGGGGTCTGGGGCTCAACCGAGGAGCTGGTGGTCAACTGGTCCGAGCAACGCCGGTTTGAACCACAGATGAGCTCGAACGAACGCCACCGGCTTTACGGTCGCTGGCAACAGGCCGTAGCGCGAACCCTCGACTGGGCCTGATCTCTGTTGGGCATGATCTCTGTTGGGCCTGATCTCTTGGGCTTGATCTCTTGGGCTTGATCCTTGCTAGAGCCTGGTCCCTAGAGGCCCTCGGCCGACAGCTCGGCTTCGTGGGCGGTTAGCTGGCGGGCGGTCTCGGCATGGCTCCAACCCAGCTCGGAGGCCATGACCGCGGCGACCGCCTCCTGGTCGCTGCGAGCGTGGCTCTTAGTAAGCCACGCCAGTCGGGTTCGGCGCAATGTGAAGTCGGAGATTGTTATCGCGCATTCATGATGAACGGAGTGAACCACTTCGGCCAGGCTGGTCACCCCGTCCGCAAGGATTTGCCTCAACTCCGGCCGGCCGCTGGCCAGCTCCGATATCGCTGCCGCTTCCGTGCCGTACCGCCGCCGAAGAGGGTCCATGCCGGGGCGGGCGCGGCCTCCACCTGCGCCAACCAGGAGGGTATGGCTCGACAGCGATCTGATCGGTGTTCGCAGGCGCCGGGCGATGTGGTCGGCGACCCGGGCGGCGATCCTGCGGTAGGTCGTCAGCTTGCCGCCCGCCACCCGCACGTAGCCAGGCCGCGACTCGCTGATGACGTGTTCGCGGGAAGCCTGAGAAGTGGTGAGCGACCCGTCGCCTGCCAGTGCCCGCAGCCCGGCAAATCCCGACAGCGGCGACAGGTCGGCAACGTTGAGAAACCGCCGAACGTGGGCGGTCAGGTAGGCAACATCATGGTCGTCAGCGACCGGGTGAGCGGGGTCGCCTGCGAAAGCGGTGTCCGTCGTTCCTATCAGGGCGTGACCCAGCCATGGGATGAGGAAGAGCACCCGACCGTCGTCAGTCTTGGGGAGCACCACGGCGCGGTGGCCGAGCCCGATCGACTGCGGGTCGACGATCAGATGGGCGCCCTTGGAGAGCACGATGTCGGTGTCATTGATCTCATCGAGGGTCGGTGGGGGGAACGCGCCGGTGGCGACGATTACCGACTTGGCCTCGGTTGGGAACCACTCCCCGGACACGCCGTCCTCCATCCCGACCCGGTACCCGTCGCGCAAGGATCGGACTTCGGTCACTTTCATACGGTTTACCGCAACCGCACCGAACCGGTTTACCGCCGTCCTGGCCAGGGCGATGACAAGCCGGGCGTCATCGGTCTGGGCGTCTGAGTAGGCGAATCCGCCTCGCAGCCCATCGGTGCGAAGCAGCGGTACAGCATTCATCACCTCAGCGATTGGCAGTTTTCGATGTCGCTCCCCTGGCCGGCGCAGGCCGCCGAGGAAGTCGTAAAGGGTTAACCCGGCACCTAGGGCGATGGAGGCGCGCCGTCCGCGAGCCGCCCAGGCCGGGGCGTCGGCCAGTCCGTGTTGATCAAATACCGGCACAACGAACTCGAGTGGTTCGAACAGATAGTCGGCAATACGGGCTAGCACTTGCTGCTCCCGTAAACCTTCGGCGACGAGTTGGAAGCGGAATTGAGGGAGATACCGGATGCCGCCATGGAACAGCTTGGTCGAGCGGCCCGATGTGCCGGAGGCGAAGTCGTGCTGTTCGACCAGGGCCACCGAGAGTCCGCGGGCGGCGAGGTCGAGGGCCGCCCCGGCCCCGATCACACCCCCTCCGATGGCCACCACGTCGAACCGCTCGCCCTCGTGCAAGAGCCGGAGGTGGTCGCTCCGGGTCCAGCTTGCCGCCATTGCCAGTCAGGTTAGGTCCCCGAGGTTGGACCGCCTCCGGCTGTAACATCATCCGCCCACGGCGGTCAGAAGGAGCCTGTCATCTCGTTCCCCGACTGGTTGGCGGTGGGAAGGGTCCTGGTTGTCCCCGCCATCATGGCGCTCACCCGATCCTCCGACCGTCTTGACCATGCCCTCGGCTTTGCGGCCGCTCTGTTCACGGTTGCGGCCATCACCGACTTTCTCGATGGCTACCTGGCTCGCCGATGGCACGTCGAGTCAGTCCTGGGAGCATTCCTCGACACCACCGCCGACAAGCTCCTGGTCACCGGGGCCCTGCTTGCGCTTACCTCGATCGGCCGGGTGTCCATCTGGGCGGCGCTCGTGATCATGATGAGGGAGTTCGCCGTCATGGGGTTCCGGGGTCTGGTCGCCATTCGGGGTGGAATGGTGAAGCCGTCGACATGGGGGAAGATCAAGGCCACGGCTCAATACGCAGCCATCGGGCTCGCCTTCATGCGCCTGCCCGATCGGTGGGGGCCGATGTATCTTGATCAGTGGGTGATGTGGGTGGCGGTGATCGTGACGATGGCCTCCGCCTGGGGATACTTCGCCGCGTTCACCAAGGTGGTCGCCGCCGGACGAACCGCTTCCAACGTGTGACGGTCGCCATCACCGGCGCCACCGGGGTGGTGGGGAGGGCGGTCCTCCGTCATCTGCTGGCAGCGGGTAGTCAGGTCACCGCCCTCGTCCGAGCTGGAAGCGATCTCCCGGTCGGGGTGGGAGCCGCCGTCGGCGATGTGTTGAATCGTGAATCCTTGATCCGTGCCTTCGAAACGGCTGAGATCGTCTTTCATGTGGCAGGGATCAACCGGCTATGCCAGCCAGATGCCGGTTACATGTTCGAGGTCAACGTTGAGGGAACCCGAAACGTGCTCCGGGCGGCCGCTGAAGCCGGTGTTCGCCGGGTGGTCTACACGTCCTCGGCCGCCACCATCGGCGAGGCTTCCGGTGCCATCGGAAGCGAAGAGACGCTTCATCGAGGTTATTTCAATTCCCGCTACGAGCGTTCCAAATACGAAGCGGAAGAGGCGGCCCGCCAGACAGCCGGGAGGGTCGAGTTGGTCATCGTCAACCCTTCCTCGGTGCAAGGTCCGGGGCGTGCGACGGGAACTGCCCGCTTGTTGCTTGACCTTGTCAACGGCCGCCTATCAACTTTGATAGACACCCGCATTTCGGTAGTCGACATCGATGATTGTGCCCGCGGCCACCTGCTGGCGGCGACCCACGGTGAGGATGGCCGCCGCTACCTGCTCAACTCGTTTTCGATGACCATGCAAGAAGCGGTGAAGTTGGTGGAGGATCGGGTCGGTCGACCGCTTCAAGTTCGATACCTTCCTTCGCCAATCGCGACTGTGGCCGGGGCAGTGGTGGGCGGGGTGTTCGGGATGCTGAATAAGCCCGGGCCCCTCTGCCCGGAAATGGTGCGAACCCTTCGTCATGGGCACGTTTACGACGGTTCGCGTGCCGCCAGAGAGTTGGGACTCGTCTATACGCAAGCGAGCGACACCTTTGCCCGTCTGCTCGGATGGGCCCGTCGGGAGGGACTGGTGAAATGACGGTTGACGAGGTCCATGCCTTGACCGCTCTGGTTGGCGCCGATGGCGGTCACCTCCGACCCGGCGACTGCGTATCTGATTTGTCTCAGCCGGGAGTGCGGGCCAGGTCGGGTTCGAGATAGATGACGCGGGCAGAGGGCACCGCCTGTCGGATGGCGGCCTCGACCTGATCGACGGCCGCCGCCAAACCTCCCATGTCCAGGTTCCGATCGAAATCGACCTTGGCCCCCACGAGCAGCTCGTCCGGTCCGATGTGCTGGGTCTTGAGGTGAATCAAGCGGAGCACATGTCGGTTGGACTCGATCGCCGAAGCTATCCCCTCTTCGGCGTGCGGCCCAGCCGCTTCGCCAATCAACAGCCCCTTCATCTCGATGGCAAGGACGATGGCGATCACCACGAGCAGGACACCGATGGCGATCGAGCCGACCGCATCCCATCGGGGCTCGTGGGTGAAATGGGCCATTACCACCCCAACGAGCGCCAAGAACAACCCCACTTCGGCGCCGATGTCCTCAAGCAGGACGACCGGCAACTCGGGCGACTTGGCGTGACGGATGAACTGCCACCACGTCATCCCGACCGGCTTTACATGCCGGGCTTCCCGCACCGCGGTACGAAGTGAAAACGTCTCGAGGACGATGGCCAGCACCAGAATTCCGATCGCCACCGGAAGGCTCTCGGTCTGGTGGGGATTGGCAAACTTTTGTATCCCCTCGTACAGGGCGAACAGGCCACCCATGCTGAACAGCACCAAGGCGACGACAAACGCCCAGAAATAACGTTCCCGACCGAACCCGAACGGGTGTTGGGGAGTGGCCCGCCTGGCGGCCCGGCGCCCACCGAGGAGCAGCAACGCCTGGTTGCCGGTGTCGGCGAGCGAGTGCCCGGCCTCGGCAAGGAGTCCGGCCGATCTGGTGATGACAAACCCAACGAACTTGGCGATGGCAATGCCCAGATTGGCAAAAAAGGCGGCGACGATCGCCCTCTTCGATCCTTGCTGCATGAGTGGCGGACCTTAGGGGAGTAGGAGTCGCTTCAGGCCAGACCGAGGTCGCTGCGCAGGTTGGCCAAACCCTCGATGCGCCGCGCATAACCGGCCGTCCGCCCAAAACGCCGTCCAACCTCGGCATGGCTCAAGCCCTGGGCACGAAGGTCGAGCACCCGACGCTCGACCGGACGCAGGCCGACCTGACGTCGATTGTTTCCCGTCCGGGGGATGGCAGTCCAGGACAGAACACGGCTGACAAACACCGGACCGCGCCTGAAACGGCGTGCAATTTCGGCGGGGTTCATGCCCTGGTCATGTAGGGCGAGCATTCGCCGCTCGATCGGCCTGAGCCTTTCAGGCATGGTCCTCTCGATCACTTCGCTCGAGATCTCACGAACCGGCATCAGGCGACGGTAGCACCGGCTCACGCCAACGACTGGCCGTCACCTAGCGAGGGGTGGACTGGTCGGGGACGAAGGCTGGGCCATGGCCAGGCACGATCAGGCCCGCCACCTCCAGCACCCGGCGGCGACCGGACCGGCATCCCCCAAGATCGACGGCGTACGGGTCGTCGGGCGGGCCCGATGCGTAGAACCAGAGGTGAGTGCACGCCGCCAGGAGGTCCTTGGTCTCGACCAGGGTGGTGATGTCTTGAAGAGTGTGGTCCGGCGTCTCCCATAGCGTCACCGCCGGCGACACCTTGAATCCCTCCGCCGGGCGACTGGTCCAAACGTCGAGGTGGTAGATCGCCCAGTGGTCGTGGACCCGGGCGTTGGGAAACATACCTACGTTGACGGTGTGATCCGGATGATGGTGGCTGACGATCACGTCGGTCACCTGGCCGGGGCTAAACCCATGGCGAAGAAGAGGATCGGCTATAGCGGCCTGGGAAGGAGCCATGCCAGGATCAATGATGATTCGTTGATCTCCGTCGATGACGAGGCTCACCGTGGACCGGACCGTTGGCCGGCCACTTCCCACTTGGAGGACGTGCAGCTCGGCGGGAGTCGTCAAGATCCGCCCATCTTGATACCGCGGCGAGAGAGGGACTGCTCAAACGCCTTTAGATAACCTCCGGCGCAACTGTCTTCGAATCCCTTCCTGGGCAGTTTCCGATCCACGTCGGGCGTCCACCAACCACTCGGGAACCGCATCGGCTAGCGCGCCGCCGCCCGGTTGTACCGGTTGACAGCCAGGGGGACGAAGATGATCAATATCAGCCCGATCCACGCCGCCGAGGCGAGCACCGGATGTCGCAACGGCCAGGCATCGGGCACCGGGATCAGGTCGCTGGTGTTGCCGAAGAGGGTTCTCACCGCCTGGGTTATCGCCGACACCGGGTTCCATTCCGCCATCGGTTTGAGTGGCCC
>JBQTHI010000066.1:0-40207 GCA_052390035.1 Actinomycetota bacterium
TGGCCACGACGGTTTCAAGTAACTTTGCCGTCCGCTCGAGCGACTCGATCGTCACGCGTTCGTTGTTTCCATGGAACAGGGAGAGAAACTCGGAGAATTCGACCCGATCGTCGAACCACCCAACTCCGTATGCCACCGCACCCTTCGCCCGGAAGAAACGGGCATCGGTGGTGACCGGCATCAGGACGGGCAGAGCTCTTTTCACACCCGTGAGTTCGAACAGAGCCTGGTCGATCGCCTCCCACAGCGGATTGTTCCGGCTCGATGTGTAGGAAAGGTGGTCGGCCATTGGACTGATCTCGACCCGGTCGGCGGCGGCTCCCATCATCTTGCGAAGATGTTCGTCAACCGTCGCCCTGTCCATCCCGGGCAATCCACGGACGTCGACCTCGGCCTCTGCGGCGTCGGGGATCATGTTGGCTTTGATGCCTCCACGCACTTTGTTGGGGCTGACGGTCAAGTGGCTGATGGCGTGGAAATAGCAGGCCAAACCGGGATCGATCATCGCCAGCTCGGACAGCGCCTCGTCGAGCTCGTCTGGGTTGAGCAGGCGTCTGGTCAGCGTTGGGTCAAAACCTAGGCGGCCGATCAGGTCCCGCCACTCGTTGGTCAATGCGATCGGGGTGGATCCCGTGAAGAGACCGGAGAGCGCCTCCACCAGGGGGGCGAGGGCGTTGTCGGCGAGATAGGGCGACGAGCCGTGGCCCGGCACCCCCACCGACCGCAGTTTGCTCCAGAATGGTCCCTTCTCCCCGACCGCCACCGGATATAGCGGCCCATCGGGCGCACCCAGGGAGGGATAGGCGACCTCGGTGAGGACAAACGGCGCCGTGACCAGCTCGGGTCGCTCCTCAAGGAGGTACTTGGCCCCGAGGGTTCCGGCGGCTTCTTCGTCGGCCACTGCCGCCAGGATCAGATCGCCGGGCAGGGGAGGTAGCTCCCCGACCAGATATCGCTTGAACAGCACTGCCATGGCGGCTGTGACGTTGAGCATGTCTACTGCGCCCCGGCCCCAAACGAATCCATCCACCACCTCGGCCGCAAAGGGGTCAACCATCCAGCCCGCCGGGTTGGCCGGCACCACATCGAGATGGGGTAGGAGCAGGAGGCCGGAGACGGCCGGATCGCTGCCCGAAACCCGGTAGATCACCGACTGTCGCCCGGGGGCGGGTTCGACGATCTCGCCCTTCTCACCAAAGAACTCGGCCAAGGTGCCCACCGAACGGTGTTCGTGCCCGCTGTCGATGTTCCCGTCGTTGACGCACTGGTTGCGGATGAGCTGTTGAACGAGTCCGACGAGGTCGGCGGTCCCCTTCACGGGTTGGCGATCTCGATGGTGTCGAGCAGCGAGTACATCGTCGGGGTGAGCGGCAGTTGGCGGGCCTGCTCAACGGTAAACCACCCAAACTCAGTCGCGTCATCGCCGGCCCGGCCTTCGCCACCGACCGGCGCGGCCGCGAAGTCCACCAGGCAGAAATGCCATTCGGGTGGATCACCGGGCCCGATGCTTTCACCCACCCAGACCGGATGTCCGACCTCCACCTCGAAGCCGGTCTCTTCGCGCACTTCTCGGGCCGCCGCCTCCCTCATCGTCTCTCCCAATCCCACTTTGCCGCCCGGCACCGCCCAGAGCCCCTCGCCGGGTGATCGCCGTCGCTTGATCAGCAACAAGCGGCCACCGTCGATGACCACGGCTCCTACTCCGCAGACCGGATGGTCATCACCACCCATCGACGTGATGCATGATGATCGCCCGGGCGGCGAAGCCTCCCGCTTCGAAGAAGTTCTTTGCCAGGCGATGCCCGGGAAGGACATGTGCATCGAACCTCGTCAGCCCCTGGCGTCGAAGGTCGGCCAATGCATAATCGAGCATTGCTTCACCAACTCCCACCTCCCGCGCCTCCATCTCCACAAACACCAGACGGATCGATCCGACCTGCATTTGCCTTGCCTGGGGCAACAGAGCTTCGACTCTGGCCAGCAAAAAGCCGAAGATGGCGTCGTCGATAAGGCCCACGACGATTGTCGATTCGACATCGTTTACCGCCGCTTCCAGGGCGTCTTCCACCGGCTCGGCGAGGCCGTCGGCGA
Organism: Actinomycetota bacterium; assembly: GCA_052390035.1. Lineage (GTDB taxonomy): Bacteria > Actinomycetota > Acidimicrobiia > Spongiisociales > ZC4RG35 > JBQTHI01. The sequence continues at coordinate 2,092 of JBQTHI010000066.1, forward strand.
GTGCCCACATCTCATGGAGCGAAGTCATCTCCTTCTCCAGGGAGCGGTAGAGCGATGTGAGTGTGGACAGGTCGTCTGTCTGGGCGGGGCGGGCCCGAACGTCCATCAGGTCCGCCAGCGTAACCCGGCGGCCCGTCGTCTAATCCCCCACAGCGTAACCAGCCTCATCGCCTCGACGACGATGTCGGGTCCCATCTTCGACTTGCCGAGAGTCCGGTCACGGAAGACGATCGGCACCTCGGCCAGGTGCAGCCCCATATCGACCGCTCGCATCGCCATCTCGACCTGAAAGCTGTAGCCCGAGGCTCGGGCCGATGCGTAGGGCAGCCGTTGCAAAGCCTCGACCCGCCAGGCGCGATAGCCTCCGGTCGCATCGGTGAGCGGTATACCGAGCATTAATCGGGCGTACAGATTCCCTCCTTTGGAAAGAACCCGCCTCCGCCATGGCCAGTCGGGAGTGCCGCCCCCGGGGATGTACCTTGATCCCATGGCCAGGTCGGCACCGGCCTCTACGGCATGGACCAGACGGGGAAGATCGTCCGGGTTATGGGAGAAGTCGCCGTCCATCTGGACGATCACCGCCGTCCCGGTCTGGATGGCCCGCTCAAAGCCGGCGCCGTAGGCAGGTCCGAGGCCGACTTTGGCTGGCCGGTGGAGAACCTCCATGTTCCCCACCTGCTCTTTCATTTCATCGGCCAGAACTCCCGTCCCGTCCGGTGAGTTGTCGTCGACAACGATCAGCCGGTATCCGTGGAGAAGAACCGCCGCCGCCAGGTGGGGAAGGTTCTCCCTTTCGTTGTAGGTGGGAACGACAACCGTGACCTGCTCAGGACGCACAGTCTCGGCAGATCATCTTGCGCCGGTTGGCGAGCTGACTGGTGCGCTTGACGATGAAGCAAGACTGACACACAAACTCGCCCTCCCGCACCGCGTGAGCGTCGAGATCCATGGTCAGCTCTTCTCGCCGGATGGCCCTCAGTTCAGCGACCTCGTCGACCAGGATCGACTCAGATACTTCATCTTCGAGCAGTTCGAGTTCTTCGGCTTCAAGCTCATCGAGGGCCTCGTCGCCTTCTCCTTCCTCCTCTTCGGAGTATTCGTCCTCTTCGTCGACTTCCTCTTCGACTTCGGGTTCGACCTCCGGCTCTTCGAGGTCCTCCTCGTCTAGTTCGACCTCCTCGTCGAGGACGTCTTCGTCCTCTTCCGGCTCCTCGTCAACAAGGTCGGGCGCGGCCTGGGACTCTTCGAGTGCTGCTGTCTTTTTGCGTGCCATTTGATTGCAAACCCCCGGTGAGAGCGGCGGGAGTATAAGTCCGCCGGTGGTTATTGCCCCTAGATCTTCAGATCGAGGGCGCCGGGCAAAACAGATACGGTGACCGGAGTATTCCCAACCAGATCCCCGTCGGCTTCGATGGGCCACCCCTGAGACGTGACGAGTCGGAAGCCGGGGGTGGCGTATCGCCTCACCGTCCGATCGGTGAGATGGACGCCACGAATGATCTTGGGTACCAATCGGCCGGCTTCCCGCTTTCGGCAGTTGATTACCTGTAGGTCGAGACGGCCGTCATTGAGGGTGGCTCGCGGCGCGACGTTCCAGCCTCCGGCAAAGAACTGGGCATTGGCAAAAATCACGGCCAGAGCCGGGCTTTGATGGCGACGACCACCTATGTCGAGCTCCACCTCGGCATATGGGAATCGTGGCAACCGAGCGGCGAAAGCCAGCGGGTAACGCACCTTTCCCAGCCGGCGGCTTAGGCGAGGGGCCGTCTCGGCGGCGGCCGCCCCCGCACCTGCCTGGGCCACGTTGACGAAGTACCTGGAGCCCCAATCACCTTCCAGGAGGCCAACATCGATTCGATAGGTGTTCTCTCCGGTCAGATGAGCCGCCGCCTGCTCCAGATTCTGCGGAATGCCGAAGGTTCGCAAGAGGTCGGAGCCGGTTCCCCCCGGGAGGATGCCGAGAATCGGTCGGACCGGCCCGGCCATGAACTCGTTGATGGCCAAATTGACGGTTCCGTCACCCCCTACCACCGCCACCCGGGGCCGGCCGGCGGCCGCCGCCTCAGCCAGCGCCCGCCGCATGTCGGCGACCGACTGAGGGGCCTCGATGTCGGCCGCCGCGCCGACCCGATCGAGAGCATTCCGCACCCTGGTTATCTCCACCGATCGGCGCCCTGCCGCCGGATTGACGAGGACGAACCAAGCGACACTCACATTCAACCGACTCCCATGGCCGCTACCACCCCCCGATCGATCGCGGCCAAGGTCGCCGACGCCTCGTCTCTAAGTTCAGGGGAGACGTCGCGGATCTGGCGGAGCAGATCGACCAGTTGTCGGGATACCCGGACAAAGTCCCCCGGGGCGAGCCGGAGCCCGCTGAGATCCTCCAAAGACCATCCAGCCGCCCACTCATAGGAGAGTCCCACGAACCCGGGATCGGGCCGGCGGGTCGGCGGGAGTCGCATCGCCTTCTCCCTCGCCGCCAGCCCGTCGGCGATCGCCAGCAGCCGATCCCAGCGATCGGCCAGGACCGTCGTCGGCCATATGGGGATGGTTCTCTCCTCGGTCCGTGGCTCGTAGACAAAACAGGAAGCAAGGGCCGCCAGTTCGGGCACTGTCACTCCCCAGAAGAGGCCGTGTTCCAGCGCCACGGCCAGCAGCAGATCAAGCTCGCTGTACAGAAACCGCAGACGCTCACCGCGTCGGGTCAGCCGCCATCCTTCCATGTAGCCGTATTCGGCCAACAACGCCTCGATCGCTTCGAAGTCTTCGACCAAGCCCACCCCGCTGCGCCGCAACTCGGCCCGAACCTGTTCGAGGGTCTGACGGGTCCGCGCCGCCCGACCCGCCCATCGCAGGTGAAAGGCCGCCTCGGGGCAACGGGCCACTGGATGGTCGAGCTCCACATGGGGGGGGTTGGTCAATAGATGGCCCTCAGGCTTACGGCTCGCAGGCACCTTGCGTAACAATCGGAGAGCGTCCTGGAGAAAACGTCGGCTCTTGGTATCGACCGGCTTGGGCAGCTCGAGGCGAATCCGCCTCTCAGTGCCAGCCACCACCTCCCGTTCACCCAGGGCGACGGATCGGCCAGAGGTGGATATGGCCAATAGCTTCATCCTTCCCCCTTCGCGCCTGATCCTGCGGATGATGAGGTATCGCCCCTGGCGGGGGCCGCCGGGAATGTCGACCACATCACCGGGCAACAAACGGCCCACCAGTTCGGCCGATTTCGGTTGGGGTGCGTTCTTCTGGAGCGCCCGGTATTCCTCGACCGAGCCAAGCTCACAGGTGGCCTTGACCTCCTCCTCCGAAAGCCTCTCCTCCAGTTGGTCCAATCGGGTGAGAGCGGCGGCACGGTCTTCCTGCCGCTGGAACTGACCGAAGGAGGAGGAGAGCAGGTCCAGCGCCCGTTGCCGTGGATAGTTGGCGGCGAGATTGGCAGCCATGTTGTAGGTGGGCCGGAACGACGACCGTAGCGGGTGGCTGCCGGCGGCGGCCACCGCCGTCACTTGTCCGAAAGGGACAAATGGCGAATGGAGTACTACTCCGTAACCAAAGGTGTCGATCCCCCGCCGTCCCGCCCTCCCGGTGAGCTGGGTGTAATCGCCCGGTTGCATCACCTCGGGCCCGTCCCCGCTCCACTTCGACAAGCTCTCCAACACGACGGTTCGGGCCGGCATGTTGATACCCAGAGAAAGCGTTTCGGTGGCGAAAACCACCTTCAACAGCCCAGCGGCGAAGAGGTCCTCCACCGTCTCTTTGAAAGCGGGAACCATGCCGGCATGATGTGGGGCCACCCCGGCCTCCAGGAACGAAAGCCAGCGCGGGTAGTCGAGGACGGCAAGATCGGCGTCGGTTAGATGGGCAGTGCCCTCCTCGGCGATATCCCGGATCCGGTCCCGCTCGTCGGTGGTGGTGAGCCGCACCCCGGACTCGAGGGTGCGCAGGGCGGCCGCGTCGCAGCCGGCCCGCGAGAAGATGAAGTAGATAGCCGGCAACATCCCTTCCGCGGCCAGGTGTTCAACCATTTCCACACGGCTCGGGGTGGTGAGCCGCCGGCGCCTTCCCCTCTCGAGGCTGAGGAAGTGTTCGATCTTGGGGTTGGCTCGCTGCTGCCCCCCACGGACGGAGAAGGTCGGCAACATCCGCACCCCCTCGGCAAAGCGATCCTTCCAGGCGTAAAGGTCTTCTAATGGGACCGGCCGATGCCTGGACAAGATCAGCTCGGTATCACCACGGCGTTCGCGCACCCAGGAAGAGAACTCTTCGGCGTTGGCGATCGTCGCCGAGAGGCATACAAGCTGCATCCGCCGGGGAGCGTGGATGATGATCTCCTCCCACACCGCCCCCCTAAAACGGTCTTGGAGGTAATGCACCTCGTCGAGAATGACGGTTTCGACTCGGTCGAGGGCATCCGAACCGGCATAAATCATGTTGCGGAGAACTTCGGTGGTCATCACCACGATGCCGCCTTCTCCGTTGATGACGTTGTCCCCTGTCAAAAGGCCGACCCGCTCGCTGCCGTATACGGCGGTGAAATCGCCGAACTTCTGGTTGGAAAGGGCCTTGATCGGCGTGGTGTAGAAGGCCCGCCCGTCGCGGCGGAGGGCGAAATGCACCGCCGCCTCGGCGACCAGGGTTTTCCCTGCCCCGGTGGGGGCGGTGACCACCACCGTCCTCCCCGCCGCCACCGCCTCCACTGCTTCGATCTGGAACGGATCGGCAAGGAAGGGGATCGCCTCGAGAAAGTTCTCGACCTCCAAGGTCGAGGTGGTCACTTGCGAAGTACCCAGCGGATGATCCAAATGGTCGCCTCGTAAAGGACATAGAGCGGCGCCGCCATGGCGGCGAGAGTGAGCACGTCCCCGGTGGGGGTAATTGCCGCGGCGGCGATGGTGATGATGAGCACGGCCCACCGACGACCCCGGCCCAGCTGACGGCTGGTAACCACCCCGGTGGCGGCGGCGGCAAACAGAAACACGGGAAACTGGAAGGTCACCCCGAAAGCCAGCAACAGCCGCAAGACGAACGAGTAGTAAGGGCCGATGCGGAGGTTGTTCTCCACATCAGGAAAGATCCCGAGAAGGACGTTCAACGCCCGCGGCATCAGCCAATAGCCGAAGAGGACACCACCTACGAACAAGGCGACGAAGGCGGTGACGATCGGAACCACCCATCTCCGTTCCCGATTGTTGAGGGCGGGGCTGACGAAAGCCCAGATCTGATACAAGATGACGGGGCTTGCCAGGATCACGCCCCCAAAAAAAGCGACCCTCAACAGCACGCCGAACTCTTCACCAGCCTCTAACGCCTGAAAGGTATTTCCGGGCGCAGCCTCCCGATAGGGCCGTTCCAGCACCTCGGTTAACGGGGAAGCGAATACGAGGGCGACTATCGAAGTAAGGGCCAGCGCCACCGCCACCTTGATGATCCGGCTGCGGAGCTCTTCGAGGTGGGCAAGGATCGGTTGGGGAGTGTCCCTCGTCACGCTCCAACCTGGTTGCCAGCCTGGTTGCCAGCCTGTTGCGCCGGCGGGTCGGCGACGCTCTCCCCTCTCTCGATACGGTCGAGGTCGGCCATGGCGTCGGCCGGAGTTGGTCCGCTGACCGGTTTGGGGCCCTTCCATGGAAGACGGGTCGGGTTGGTCTCGGCCGCCAGCCGGGCGGCGTCCCTCACCGCCTTCTTGACCTCTCCCACCGGATCGACCAGCTCGGACCGAACCTTTTGAACCTCATCGATCTCGGCTTCGAGCCCTTCTCGCATCTCGCGGGCGGCGTTGCGAAGCTCCCGCGCCCAGCCTCCAAGTTTGCGAGCCAGCTGGGGCAGACGCTCGGGGCCCAGCACCACGAGGGCCACCAACAGGATGACGATCCACTCGCCGCCTTGCACCATGGCATGTCATGCTAGGGGAGGGCGCGATTACACCCCGGCGGGAGGAGTGGTCGCGGGACCTGAGCCTGGCGCTCCACCCGGCGGGGTGTATTCGTTAACCGGCGAGCAGACGGAAGGGATCTGTCTCGGCGGCGAGAGCGGCAGCGAAGCTGGCGATCTCTTGTTCGGTGATGGGATCGGGGTTGATCACCTCATACGCGACCCCGGTAGCGAGGAGGACGCTCACCACCCGTGCATTCGCCGGGCGTCGCTGCATCGTGGAACATGAGGGACACACGAAGCAGTAGGTGCCTTCATCGTGATTCGGCGACAGCTCCAGCGAGAGGTCCGCCGGGGTGAGCTGGATGTCTCCGCACCAGCTGCATGTTGTCTTGATTGTGGTCATTTCTGGTTGTCTCCGCCTTTCAACCTTTCGTCGCTGGTATCGGCGTCGACATGCCCAAACTTGAGGAGAGCGCGGGTCGTTCACCCCTCATAAGAGGCGAGAATGCGTCGCCGGAGAGCCTCCAACGACTCGGCTACCTCCTGGCCTTCGACGAGCCGAGCAGCGGGGCCAAGACGTAGCAAAAGCCGTGCCGTCACCAGGGGTTCGGAGGCACTGAAATCGACGACCAGTTCATCGTCGCGCTCCTCGACGACCTCGACCGGGTAATAGTCCGCTACCCAACGTGCGTTGGGGCCGAGCGCAATCCGCGCCTGGATGTCATCGGCCGAAGGGGTGTATCGGGCTTGCGGGCTGGGGACTTGTCGGAGAGGAGGAAACGTTTCGCCGGTCGGAGCCGCAGTCTGGATGCGGTCGACTCGGAAACTCCGGCGGCCACCGGCCAGCCGGCAGTGTCCCATCAGATACCAATTGCCAAGCGAGGAGAACACCGTCCATGGTTCGACCTGACGATCTGTCGTCTCCTCCCGGCTGAGGGAGGTGTAGCGGATTTGCAAAACCTGGCCGGTAAGCGCCGCCACCCGTAGCTCACCAACCAGCTCGGGCTCGCCGCCGAGATCGACGTCGATCACCCCGGACTCGTCCGGCATCAGCGTGCGGGTGAGCTTTTCCACCGCCGATTCGAGAGCATCGGAAGACTGGCCCAGCCCGATGAGAGCCAACCCTGAGGCCAGAAGGGCGAGAGCCTCGGTGGGGGCCAAGCGGGGAGCGTCGGCAAAGTAGTCGGCGGCGTCGATCACTACCTCATCGTCAACGATCTCGGCCTCCATCAGGTCGCCGGGGCCATAGCCGGGCAGGCCACAGACGAAGACGATGTTGAGATCCTGGGCAAGGTCTCGCTCCGAGTAGCCGAACCGTTCACAGACCTCGGCGACGCTGGCGCCGGGGTTGGCGATTACCCAGGGAATCATCGCCAGGATCCGGGAGAGCCTCGAGGCGGTGCGCGAGCTCACGCCACCCCCCGCACCCGGTCGATCAGCGCTTGGCGCAACTCGGGCGGCGACAGCACCTCCGCCCCGTCACCAAACGACAGGACCCATCCGAGGAATGCTTCCCGGTTGGCGACCTCGACGGTGGCCACCATGCTCCCGTCGGGAGAAGGCTTCGACGTTTTGGCGCCGAGTTGCCGCGAGGCCCACCAGGCGATTTCGGGCCGGAAGCTGACCGTCGCCTTGACCTCCTGCTCCGGACCCGCCTCCCAGGGCAACGACGCCATGGCGGCTGCCAGGCTGAAATCGGAGGGTCGTTGAAAGGCGCCGCCGCCAGGTTCCAGGCTGATCCGTTCCATGCGGTCCACCCGGTAGGTGCGCTGACCTTCTCTGGTGGCTCCGACCAGATACCAGTGACCGCGGCGATGACCGAGGCCGTAGGGGGCAGCCCGCCTCTGTTGTCCTCGATAGGAGAAATTCAGGATCCTTCGATCCGAGAGGGCCTCGAACAGATCACCGAGGTTCTCGGCTGCGGCGCCCAGATCGGCGGAGAGTGGCTCCGCGCCGCTGGTCAAGCGGTCGCCGCCCAGTTTGAGAATGGCGCTTGGCACCGCCTGGTCCCCGCCGAGTCGCACCACCCGGGCAGCGATGGAAAGCGCCGCCCGCTCCTCGTCGGTCAGGCCAATGTCGGGAAGGCGGTATTTTGCCGGATCAATCAAATATCCGTGATCGACCTCCCAGGCGTCGGTGGCCCGCAGCTCAACCGGCACTCCGACTCGTCGGAGCATCTCCTTATCGCGCTCGAACATACGATGGAACGCCTCATCCGAGCCGGCGGAGTATCCAGGGATGGTCCGGCGGATCCGGTCGGCTGTCACCGGCCGCTCGGCGGTGATCAACATCGCCACCAGGTTGATGAGCCGCTCTAGGACATTCCTCATCAGTCCGAATTACAGGCTCTCGATGAGCCTGTCTACCCGGTCGTCAAATGCCTTGAAGGGATCCTTGCACAGCACCGTGCGCTGAGCCTGGTCGTTCAGCTTGAGATGGACCCAGTCGACAGTGAAATCCCGCCGTTTGGCCTTGGCGGCCTTGATGAACTCCCCCCGAAGCCGGGCTCGGGTGGTTTGGGGGGCCTGAGTGGTGGCATTCGTCACCGCCGAGTCGCTGACTACCCGTTCCACCAGTCCCTGGCGAGCCATCAGGTTGTAGATGCCCCGCGTGCGGTCGACGTCGTGATACGAGAGGTCGAGCATCGCCAGCCGGGGATGGGAAAGAGGCAGCTGGCGCTGGTCGCGGTAGCGCTCCAACAACCGGTATTTGATGACCCAGTCGACCTCGCGATCGAGAGACAAGGGATCTTTCTCCAACCCGCTGAGCAGATGCTCCCAGCGGTCGACCGCCGCCTGCACTTCGGGTGGAAAGCCGGGTGAACGGGAGAAGCGAATTACCCGGTCGAAGTACTCCCACTGGATGTCGAGGGCCGATAACTCCCGTCCGTTAGCGAGGCGAACCTTCCGACGGCAGGTCAGGTCGTGGGCGATCTCTCGAATTGCCCGGATTGGATTCTCCAAGGTCAGGTCGCGGAAGACCACATCCCGTTCGATCATCTGCAGCATCGCCGCCACCGTCCCCACCTTGACGTTGCTGGCGTATTCGCTCATGTTGGAGTCCCCGGCGATGACGTGCAGCCGGCGGTACCGCTCCGCGTCGGCGTGCGGCTCGTCACGGGTGTTGATGATCGGTCGGCTGCGGGTGGTGGCCGAAGACACTCCCTCCCAGATGTGCTCGGCCCGCTGGGCGATGGAAAAGGTGGTACCCCGCGGCGTTTGCATCAACTTGCCCGCCCCCAGAAAAACCTGGCGGGTCACCAGGAACGGGATGAGAACATCGACGGTCTTATGGAAATCCTTGTGACGGCTGACCAGGTAGTTCTCGTGGCACCCGTAAGAGTTGCCCGCCGAGTCGGTGTTGTTCTTGAAGAGGTATATCTCCCCCCGGATACCCTCCTCCTCCAGCCGCTGTTCGGCCGAGTGGACCAGCGGCTCGAGGATGCGCTCCCCCGCCTTGTCGTGGGCAACCACGTCGCTGAGGGAGTCGCACTCAGGGGTGGCGTATTCGGGATGACTTCCCACATCCAGATACAGCCGGGCCCCGTTTTCGAGGAAGACGTTCGATGATCGCCCCCATGACACCACCCGCCGGAACAGGTATCGGGCTACCTCGTCGGGAGAGAGCCGGCGCTGTCCACGCAGGGTGCAGGTGACCCCGTATTCGTTCTCCAACCCGAAAATGCGCCGATCCACTGTCCGAGAGGCTAACCGGGCTCCGCCCTGGCTCTAAGAAACGGCAGGGGCCGGCTCGGCCGGCTCGGCTGCGGTGCCTGCCAATGCCCCGAGGTACACGCCGACCAAGACGATGAGCGCCCCAGTGACCATCGTCAGGGTGACCGCCTCCGAGGCGAGCAGGGCGCCGGCGATGAACGAAACCACCGGGATGAGGGCAGTGCTGAAAGAAGTCGCGCTGGCCGACCAGCGGCGGAGAACGAATAGGAACAGTCCGAAGAGGCCAACCGAACCAATCACCGCCAGATACGAAACCGCCGTCCACGTCTCAGCCTTGGCCGGCCAGGCCCAGGTCTCAGCCGCGACCAGTGAGACGAGTAGCAGAAGCAAACCACCAATTCCCATCGCCACCGCGTTGGTGGATAGCGGATTGGCCGCAGGCAACTTCTTCAATACGACCGCGGATTCGGCCGCCGCTGCCGCCGAACCCAGCATCGCCAGGAGGTGCAGAGGAGAGAGGCTCTCGGCGGCGCCCGGGTTGGCCAGAATCGCAATCCCGACCAGGCTGATCAGCGCACCGATCAGCGCCCTCATCCGGAAGGCTTCGATCCTGTGAATCGGCGCTAGAAGAACGGTGAAGAGCGGGGTCGAGGCGAATACCACGGCTCCGATCCCCGCCGGCAGCCGGGTCAGGGCGATGTAGGCAAAGGCGTATGCGAGGGTGAAGGCGAACAGACCGTAGAGCACCGCTCCCAAGAAAGCCTTGCCCCGTGGTATCGAGATCCGGCGGACCGCCACAACGGCAATGAGCAACAGGGCCGCCGCCGCGAATCGAATCCCGGCCCCGAACAACGGAGGCAGCTCTCGATTGGAGAATCGTACCGCCACGAAGTTGAAGCCGCCGATGACCACGAAGCCGGCGAAGGCGGCAAGCGATGCCCGATCGGGCATGGTCAGCCCAGTTGCTGGGGGGTCATGCGGCGGAAGGCCCGACGACCGTTGGCTCGATCGAGCACCGCCGCTTCCCAACCTTCCGGTTCCCGACCTTCGGCGGCCTGGAAGGCGGCCTTGCCGGCTGCCAGCGCTGCCTCGAGGGGCATTCCCTCGCTCCATTGGCTGCGCAATGACTCGGCGAGGGCTTCCGCCTTGCCGCCGATGGCGGCCACCCTCCGCTCGTCATTGAGCGTCCCGTCATAGCTGATGCGAAAGAGCCGGTTGGGCTCGCCCACCTCTGTCACCAGAACCTCCACCTCGTAGGGCTTCGGCTCCCGCGAAAAAATCGCTCCCAGCGCCTCGGAAAAGGCGGTCGCCAGAGCCTGAGCGTTGACGTCGTCGCGGCTGTATAGATAGCCCATCAGGTCAGCCTGGCGGATGCCGGCCTTGCGGAGCGTCTCGAACTCGTTGTATCGACCAACTCCGGCAAAAGCGATCCGGTCGTAGACCTCGCTGATCTTGCGGAGGGCGTTCGAGGGGTTCTCGGCAAGCATGAGCACACCGCCGTCATACTCGACGGCTGCAATCGAGCGACCGCGGGCAATCCCCTTTCGGGCAAACTCGGCCTTATCACGGACGACCTGTTCGGCCGGGACGTAAAACGGTACGGTCATCGAATCGCCTCTACCGCCGACTCCGCCGCCGGGCGGATCTCGTCGTCGGACAGTTCTTTGACGCCGTCGGCTCCGATCACCAGAACGGTGGGCAGGATGTCGCGCTTGAGGTCGGGGCCACCCGTGGCAGTGTCCTCCTGGGCGGCCGCCACCAATCCGCTGATCCCGATCCGAACCGCTTCGGCGGCGTCGATCGGTTCCCGAAAGGCGGTACGAAGAAACGACTTGGCCAGGCTCCCTCCCGAACCGGTGGCGCCGAAGTCGTTCTCCTCGTATCGGCCTCCAATCACGTCGTAGGTGTAGAGCCTTCCCCGGCCTGCACGGTCGTCGTAGCCGCAGAAGAGCGGGACCACCACCAGCCCTTGAAAAACCATCGGGAGCTGACCTCGCACCAACCGGGCTAGAAAAGCCGCCTTGCCTTCCAGAGAGAGGCGCGAGCCCTCAATCTTTTCGTAGTGCTCGAGCTCCACCTGGAACAGGCGAACCATCTCGAGAGCCAACCCGGCCGTGCCGGCGATCGCCACCGCCGAGAGTTGATCGGCGGGGAAGACCTTGCGGATCGAACGGTGGGCCACGAGGTTGCCTTCGGTCGCCTGCCGGTCGCCGATCATCACCACCCCGTCCTCATACCGCAGGGCCAAGACGGTGGTCCCCTCCGGCGCCCTTATCGGACGAGCCTCGGTGGGTATCTCCACCGACCGCGAATATCCCAGGGTCGTCAGTAAGTCGGTGAAGCTGTTTCCGGGGGTGGGAGCGTCGAATAAGAGTGGCAGCCGGTGCCCCTGAATCACTGGTTGGCCTGACTCACTGGCCAATGACTCACTGGCCACCCTTCTGGATGTAGTTCTTGACGAACTCCTCAGCGTTTTCTTCCAGCACTTGATCGATCTCATCGAGCAGTTCGTCGAGTTTCTGATCGTCGCCGCTGGGCCGGGTAGCTGTCTCGTCTTCGACTTGTCCCCGTTCGGGGCCCTTCGCCCGCCGGGTCTGTTCACGTTCTGCCATCACTGTCCTCCGAGAGCGGCGATTAGTTCGGCGGCGTCTTTCACCGAATCGAGCAGAGCGCCCACCCGGCGCCGGTCTCCTCGTAGTGGTTCCATCATAGGAACCCGTTTGAGATGGGCTTCACCCGTGTCGAAGACCAGCGAGTCCCAGTTGGCCGCTACGAGCGAGTTGGAGAATCTGGAGACGCAGGTCCCCCGAAAGTAGGCGCGGGTCTGCTCGGGCGGTTCCCGCTCAGCCCGTTCGATCTCCTGGTCGGCGAACAGCCGCTGGATCTGGCCTTTGCCGGCCAGTCGGTAATAGAGACCTCTCTCCCGGTCGACGTCGTGGTACTGGAGGTCGAGTGCCCTGAGCTTGGGGTCATCCCATTTGAGCCCGTCGCGTTGAACGTAGCCTTCGATAAGGCGCAGCTTGGCAGCCCAGTCGAGGCGGTCGGCGGTTCGGGCCGGATCGATCTCCAGGTCGCCGAGCACCGACTCCCAGGTTTCGATGACCTTACGCGAGCTCTCATCCTCCGCCATCTCGCTTTCCACGTACTTCTTGGCCCAGTCGTGGTATCGCCATTGCAGCTCGAGTGCCGTGGCGGTGCCGCCGCCGTCGAGCTCGAGGGGTTGGCGCAACCCGACGTCGTGGCTCACCTGCCAGCAGGAATCGACCGGGTTGGCAAGATCGAGGGGGTCGGGCAGCGCACCATCCTCCATGGCGGCGAGCACCAGCGCGGTGGCGCCCAGCTTGAGAAAGATCTGAACCTCGGAGAGGTTGGCGTCCCCGATGATCACGTGGAGCCGGCGATACTTGCTGGGATCGCCATGAGGCTCGTCGCGGGTGTTGATGATGGGCCGCTTGAGGGTGGTCTCCAGCCCGACTTCCTCCTCGAAAAAGTCGGCCCGCTGGGTCAGCTGGAACTCGACGTTGGGACGTCCGTTCTCCGAGCCGACCTTCCCCGAACCGGTATAGATCTGGCGCGTCACGAGGAAAGTGGTGAGAAAGCGAATCACGTCCCCGAAAAGCGTCTCCCGGCTGAGCAGATAATTCTCATGTGCCCCGTAGGAGTTCCCCTTGCCATCCGAGTTGTTCTTGTAGATAGACATTCGCTGGCCCGGCTGGAGCAGCTCGGTCGCAGCCCGGGCGGCCCGGTTCATCACCAGCTCCCCCACCTTGTCGTAAAGCGCTCCTTCTCTGGGGTCGTAACACTCCGGTCCGGAGAACTCAGGGTGGGCATGATCAACGTAGAGCCGGGCACCATTGGAGAGCACGGCGTTGACCAGGGCCCCTTCCGGGTCCGCTACCCCGTAGCCCTCGTGTCCGAAGCCGCGGGCGTCACGGCCAGGCGACTCTTCCTCATATGACCATTGCACCCGGACCCGCTTGCCAGGATATGAGTTGACCAATTGGGTCGAGGCGAGAGCAGGGTTGAAGTCCCGACCCGGCCGAATGTTGATCCCGTACTCGGTTTCGGTACCGAGCACCTTGTGGATGGCCATGGGCTTAAAGGTACTGCCCGCCGGAGACCGCTTCGATCAGCCGGCTCTCCGATTCGCCCCCGACCAGCGTCCGCACGTAGACGATCCGTTCACCCTTCTTACCCGAGATCTTGGCCCAGTCGTCCGGGTTGGTGGTATTGGGGAGATCTTCGTGCTCGCGGTATTCCTGCTTGATCGCGGCGAGCAGGTCGGCCCGGCGAATGCCCTGGGGGCCGCCTCCGATCTGACGCTTGATGGCGTCTTTCTTGGCACGACGGACGATGTTCTCGATCATCGCTCCCGAGGCGAAGTCGCGGAAGTAGAGAACTTCTCGGTCGCCGTTGGCGTAAGTGACTTCGAGGAACCGGTTCTCTTCGCCGTCCGAATACATGGCCGCCACTGTGGCCTCGATCATCTCGTCGACCATCCGGCTCGAGTCGCCCTCGCAGGCCGCCACTTCGTCGACGTCGAGGGGCAGGTGACCTTTCAGGTAGATGGCCAGAATCTCGCGGGCGGCGCCTGGGTCGGGGCGGGAGATCTTGATCTTCACGTCGAGCCGGCCGGGTCGGAGGATGGCGGGATCGATCAAGTCCTCCCGATTGGAGGCCCCGATCACGATCACGTTCTTCAGGGATTCGACCCCGTCGAGCTCGGATAGAAGTTGGGGAACGATGGTCGACTCGACATCGGAGCTGATCCCGCTCCCCCTGGTGCGAAAAAGGGAGTCCATCTCGTCGAAGAAGACGATGACCGGGACGCCCTCGTCGGACTTCTCTTTGGCTCTCTGGAAGATCAGCCGGATCTGGCGCTCGGTCTCACCTACCCACTTGTTGAGCAGCTCGGGACCTTTGATATTGAGGAAATAGCTACGAGCGTTGGGGCTGCCGGTCCGCTCGGCGACGGCCTTGGCCAGGCTGTTGGCGACCGCTTTGGCGATCAGTGTCTTTCCGCACCCGGGCGGCCCGTAGAGCAATATGCCCTTGGGCGCCTCGAGTTCGTATTGGTTGAATAGGTCGCGATGCAAATAGGGCAGTTCCACTGCGTCCCGTATCGCCTCGATCTGCCCGGCCAGTCCACCGACCTGCTCGTAGGTGACGTCGGGGATCTCCTCGAGGACCAGATCCTCCACCTCCGGACGGGCGAGACGCTCAACGACCAGACCGGCCCGCGGATCGACTCTGACGAAGTCGCCCGCCCTGACCCGTACGTCCGCCATCGAATCGCCCATCGAAACGACCCTCTCTTCGTCGGCATGGGCGATGACGACTAGTCGGCCATCGTCGAGACGCTCCCGCACCCGCACAACATCTCCATGCGGGTCGAAGCTGCGAACGTCGATGATCGTGAACGACTCGTTGAGCAGCACCTCCTGACCCTTCTGGAGGAGTTTCACCTCGATGTTGGGTTGGGCCGCGACTCGGAGCTTGCGGTTGCCGGACATGAGATCGACCGTGCCGTCGTCGTTGACCCCGGTGACGGTGCCGAAGTTGTTGGGAGGTGAGGTGAGCTTGTCAACCTCGGAGCGAAGTACGGCGAGCTGCTCGCGGGCCTCCTCGAGGACGGTGGCCAGCCGATCGTTCTGGGACACCGAGCGGCTGAGCTTTTCCTGCGACTCCGCCAGGCGAGTCTCGAGATCCTGCACACGGCGAGGGGCATCTTGCAGCCGGCGGCGGAGGGCCACCAACTCCTCTTCGAGCACGCCAACCTGACGCCGCAGCTCGGACATCTCTTCGTTACCGCTCGGGCTCATTCACTGTCTCCTGGCTCTACCAGCCTTATTGGCAGTATACGAATGGGTTGCTTTATCTAAGGGAGTATCGGTCTGCGGGGTGACAGAGCGCAGTCCCTTCTTTCGCCAGGGACTCCGGGCGTACGCTTATCCCTTCACCGCCGAGGCCGCCGTCCCCTGCACGAAGTAACGCTGGAACACGAAAAAGACGATGGCGATCGGAATGATCGTGATGAGGGCCCCGGCCACAATCGTATTCCACGGTTGAGCCTCTCCGAAGGCTGCCGTGATCGTCGACAAGCCGACCGGGAGGGTCATCAGGTCGGGCTCCCCGATTCGGGCGATGAGGATGTGGAGGAACTCGTTCCACGCCCCCTGGGTCGACAGGATGGACAGAGCGATCAGGCCAGGGGCCGCCAACGGGAGCATGACCCGACGGAATGTCTGCCAGGTGGTGGCGCCGTCAAGCGCGGCTGCTTCTTCCAGCTCCCGGGGAAGCAGTTCGAAGAATTGCTTCATCAGGAAAATGCCAAAGGCGTCGAAGGCCAGGGGCAGGACCATCCCGGCGTACGTGTTGATGATCCCGAGCTGTTTCATCACCATGAAACGGGGAATGGCTAAGACGATCCCGGGAATGGCCTGCACCGCCAGGATGAGCGCAAAGATGAACCCCCTTCCCGGAAACCGCATCCTCGCTAGGGCGTAGCCTGCCATCGCCCCGAAGGTGATTCTGAGGATGACCACCAAGACTGTCACAATCACCGAGTTCAATGTCCAACGGGGCAAGTTGACCTGGCTCGTGTTCAGGCCTTGGATTCCTTCGTCGGTCCATCCCCCAAACGCCGGATCGGCAACCAGGCTCACCGGGTTAGCCTGAATGTCGGGTAAAGATTTGAAGGCGGTGGTGAGGGAGAGCACGAACGGCATGATGAAAACCAGGGCGAAGAAGATAAGAACGACGTAGCCGGCCACCCTCTTGCCGACCGCTTTTGGTCCGGTCTCACGGGCCATCGATGACGCCGACAACGCCTTCTTCGAAATTCTGGGGGCGGCCGGGCGGACCATCAGAAATCTCCCGTATCGCGGATCACCTTCCGGTTGACCCAGGTGAAAATCATGATGATCACGAAGAGGATTACGGCTATTGCACCGGCCAAACCGGCCTCCGAGTTGTTGAAGGCCTGAAGAAAAATCAGATAGGCCGGGGTTACGGTGGTTTTGCGCGGCCCGCCGGCGGTGCCGGCGTACACCTGGTCGAAGACCTGCCAGCTCCCAATGAGCCCGAGGGTGACCACAAAGAAGATGGTCGGCCTCATCAGCGGCACGGTGATGCGAAAGAACCGTTGCAGCCCGGTCGCTCCGTCGACGATGGCCGCCTCTTCGATCGAAGGCGAGATGTTCTGGAGGCCGGCGAGGAATATCAACATCAGCGTGCCGGTGGTGGTCCAGGTCGCCAGCATCATGATGGCGGTCATCGCGACGCTCGGGCCGGCCAACCAATCCCACCACTCCAGATCCAGAAACTCATTCTCGGTTAAGAACGCTGGGCCATCCTCCACCCCGAACACACCGAGGAAGTTGTGGATCAACCCCCGGGCGTTGTCGAGCCAATCGATGTCCTGGATCGGCAGGACCTTGTTGATGGCGCCGTTGGTCTGGAAAAGGAAGACGAATATCAGGGTGACGGCAATAGAGCTGGTGATAGAGGGGAAGTAATAGGCAGTTCGGAAGAAACCTTTTCCCTTGAGGAACTTCTGGTTCAAGACGACCGCGATGATGAAGGCCAGGATCGTCTGGGTGGGAACCACGCCGATCACGTAGTAGAGATTGTTGCGGAGGGAGAGGGCGAAGTCTCGCCGGCGCACTCCCTCCTCAAGCAGTAGTTCCTGATAGTTGGCGGTGCCGACCGTATTGGCCTCGAACAACGGTGATAGCCCGTTCCAATCGGTGAAGCTCACCCAGGCGGCCATAGCAATCGGGATAACCAGAAAGACGACGAGCCCAATCACGCCGGGAGCGCTGAACGCCCAGCCGAAGAGGGGCTCTCGTTTGTCGAGCCGGGCGCGCTGGGAACCGTGGGCTCGTTTTGGCGTCCGGATTTCAGCCGGTGCCTTCCCGGTGACGGTTGTCATTACATCTCCTCCTCGAGAGAAGCCTCGGGGGAGCCGGCGCACCGGTCCCCCCGAAGCAGACCGTCAACTGAGAATGTCCTCCCCTGCGAATGTGGTCTCTTCAATCAGATCGTCGACTGTTGCATCGCCGTCGACGATGGCGTTCGCCTGTTCGTTGAATACGCCGGTGACGTCGCCAAAGCCCGGCTTGAAGCCCCAACGGTGGGCATATTCGATCCCGGCGACGAATGCCTCCAGGTCCCCATGCCCGGCGATCCAGTCAGCAGCCACTGATTCGCGTGCGGGCATCAGGTTGAAGGCCTCGGTCCAGGCCAGGGACCCTTTGGCGTTGGTCAGATATTCAACCAGCGCCCAAGACGCCTCCGGATTGGCTGCGTTGGTCGGCACTCCGTAACAAACCGTGAAGGCGAACGTTCCTTTACCGGCCGGCCCGGCCGGCAACTCGGCGACCCCAAAGCTGCGATCGGGGAAGGTCTCCCGGAGATATCCGACAATCCAGTTGCCTTCGATCGCCATGGCAGCCTTGCCTTGACCGTAGGCCTCTCCCGCCCAGCCCGAGTCAACATCACTTGGTCGCACAAAGGAACCGTTGGCGTACTGGTCGGCGACGAACTGAAGCGCCGTACGGGCCTCATCCGTGTCCAGCGTCATCGCCGACACATCATCGTTCGTCAGCGATGCCCCGGCCTGGAAAAGGAATATCGCCCAGCGGGGATATTCCACTCCCATGGCCAAACCGGCTTGGGTGTCGTTGGTCAGGGTCGCGGCGGCCAGTGCAAGCTCCTCCCAGGTGGTAGGCACCTCGACCCCGGCCGCGGCAAGGGCGTCTGGGTCATACACCAGACCAAGGGTGGAGACATCCTTCGGGGGGCAATACCAGGTCCCGTTGTACGTGAACGCAGTCTGGAGCGATGGGTAGATATCGTCAGGCTCGCTGATCGTCCCATCCGGCACCGGGGCCAGCTGACCTGCCTCCGCCAGGTCTGGCAGCCGGAAGCTGTCGACATAGAAGACATCGGGAGGATCGCCGCCTGCCAGTGCGGTGTTGAGCGTCGTGTCATAGTCCGCCTGGGGTTGGAACTCAGCGACCGCTCCGGTCTCCTCGTTAAAAGCTGAAACCAGATCCGACAGGGCGGTGTTTTCGGCATCCGAAGATGACCAACCCCAAAGCTTCAGCTCAACTCCCTCCAAGGCACCGGCGGCGGCAGTCGTCACCGGAGCGCCTGCGGTCGTCTCTGCTGGCGCAGCCGTGGTGGCGGTGGGTTCCTCACCAACCGTGGTCGTGGCACCGCCGCCACCACAGGCGCTCAGGATCAAGGCCCATGCCAGGGCCACGATGACCCATATGTTTCGTCTCATTTCCATGTTTCCTTTCTTGTTTGGTCGGCGAGGCGAGGTGTTCTCCTCTCCGCCGACGGTTTCGAAACCAGCTCCGTATCGTGACGGTCACCGCGGTACTGGAATGAAAAGGCGAAGCGTTTCCAATGCGCTGGCAGTCGAGGCCTCACCTGCGGACCTTGTTCCCTCAGGTGGAGACCGGCAAACCCGAATAGGGCGGCCTGAAGGATTCCACCTTGGGTGGCGGCATGGAGACCGTCGGAGGAGTTGCCCATGGCGTCTCCCAGGTCGATGGCCACCGCCCGCCGGAACATCTCGTAGCCCGTTTCCACCAGACCCAACTCGGCGGCGACCCGGGCGTGAGCGGCCATCGAGAGCGACGAGCCGTGGTCACACCGGGGGAGGTAGTAGTCCCAATTCGCCTTCCGCCGCGCGGCGGACCCAACCTGGCTCGGCAGTAGCGCCATGGCCATGACCACATCGGCTTGTTTGATCACCTGGGAGCGTTCGGCCCGTTCCTCCCCGAGCAGGTCGTACATCGACATCCGCCTCGGTGTGAACGAGGCGATATTGACCGGTGCGAGTTCGAAGAAACCAGTGTGTTGCTCCCAGACTCCGTCAGGTCTATGGCGAAGAGAGACCTTTTTGGCCAGCTTGCGCCACCCCTCAGAGCTCACCTCAGAGGCCAACCCTCTCCCGTAACCCAACTCCAACAGTTGGGCTGCCGTCCGCAGATGCCACGAGGCCATCAGGTTCGTGTAAAAGGAGTCATCGACGTGGCTGTGGTATTCGTCGGGGCCGATGATGTCGCGAATGTGGGCAGAGGCCCCTTCGACCTCCAACCGACTCGCCCAGTAGCGGGCGCCTTCCATGATCATCTCCGCTCCCTCAGTACGCATGAATCGGTCGTCGCGGGTCCATGACCAATAGTGGTGAGCGGTGTAAGCGACATCGGAGGTGATGTGCTCTTCGATCTCACCCGTCCAGATCCGGCTAGGAGGTCCGAACCGCGGGTCCCCCCACTCCGGGGTGACCTCGTCGCCGGTGGAGGCAGATTCCCAGGCGTAGAAAGCACCTTCCCGCCCAAATTTCTTAGCCTTGCGGCGGGCCCCGTCGAGGCCGCGATACCGGTATCCGAGATGGTTGCGGGCCAGATCCGGCGCAGTCACCGTCAGGTAAGGAACGACGAAGAGGTCGGCGTCCCAGAAGACGTGGTGGCGATAGCCAAACCCTGACCCGAGCTTGGCGCCGATGGCAGCTCCCGTGTCGTTGGGGGGGGCGGCACCTATCAGTTGGAACGCCGCGAACCGAAGAGCGAATTCAGCCTCGGGATCGCCGTCGATCTCGATGCCGGCGGCCCGCCAGCGCCTGGCCCAAGCCCGGGCCGATCGCGCCACGACCCGTTCGAACGGCACCGAGCTCGGCAGCGAAGGCGGCGGCCCCGGATCTCGATCGGAGTGATAGATCGTGTACTTGGTGAACGTCACCGGGATCCCTGGCCGGAGCCTCACTTCAGTGGCAAAACGATGGTTTCGAGGGTCGCGGATCAACTGGAAGCGACCGGGGCCACCCACCTCGGTTTGTACCCGCAGAGTGTGCAATGAATTGGTGCTCTCCGCCTCGAGGTCAAGTTGGTTCTTTGTCGGTTGCTCCCATTTGCGGGGATGCCAAGCCGGAACCGCGGGGCTGGGGATCGCCGTGTCGAGCCCAGTCTCGAACCAGACGTCGGTTGGTTCGGTGAGGGCGACGAGCGTCACCTCCAGACCGGCGAGGTGACGCTCGGCCATCGATAACAGTCGGCGGAACCTGACCAGAACGACGCCGGTCTCGGCTGACCTCCACAACACCTCACGTTCCAACAAACCCTGACGCAAGTCAAGCGTGCGCCGGTAACCGGCGATCGTCGGCTCGACGGTGAATGGCACACCCTCAAAAGCGAGACTCAGCTCGGTCCAATCGGGCACGGCACCCAACATCACCGACTCGCCGGGTGGTGTGACCCATAAACCGTGGATAAAGCTGGCACGGGTTTCTCCTGCGGTCCGCTCCTCAAAGGTGCCACGGGTACTCAGGTACCCATTGGCGATGGTGAAAACCGACTCGTGGGCGGGAGCGAGGGAAGGGACAAAGCGGTCCTCCGACAGCAGCCAAGTGTCGGCCCCGCCCAATGCCTGTGCGGTCCCCCACCGGGTCATGACGCCCCTAGGGTTGAAGCGCGCGTTACCAGCCGGGGTGCCAGGAGGACTGTGCGGGGAGGCTGTCCCTGTCCTGCCAGACGGTCGACCAGGAGGCCAACCAGCATCTCCGCCACCTCATCGAAAGGCTGACGTACGCTGGTCAGCCCGGGAATCGACAATGCGGCTGCCTGGCTGTCGTCAAAGCCGGTGATCGCTAGCCGGCGTCCCGGGCGAAGATCTCGCTCGACGACGGCCGACATGGCCCCCAGGGCCAATTCGTCCTGGACGGTGACGATCGCGGTCGGTGGTTGCGTGCGGTCGAGGAGATTGCCTCCCGCGACTCGACCCTCATCGAAACCGTTAGCGGTGCGGATCACTAAGTCGCCATCGACCGCCAGCCCGGCGGTGGCCATTCCGTCCTTGAAGCCCTCCACCCTGGTATCACCCGTCTCGGACCCCTCCGGCCAAGCCATCAGCGCGATGCGGCGGTGACCGAGCTCGACGAGGTGGCCAACAACTGCCGCCATGCCTGCGGCGCCGTCGACGTCGACCCAGGGATGCGGAGACTGGTGGACAGTTCTACCGAAGGTGGCGAACGGAAAACCGAGGTCGGTCAGGAGATCCACCCGTCGATCCTGATAGTTGGTCTCGGAAAGGATGAAGCCATCGACCGCGCCGATTCGGATCATCTCCCGGTAGGCGTCGGTCTCCCCTTGGCCGGGGCGCGACGTGAAGAGGGCGATGCCCAACCCGTGGCCGGCGGCGGTCACCACCAGTTGATGGAGGAACACGTCGAGGGCGGGGCTTACACCCGGGTCCGGCAGGCGGTAACCGATCAAGCCGGTTTTCTGGGCCTGGAGGCTCCGAGCCGTCCGGTTGGGGTGGTAGTCGAGGTCGGCGATGGCCGCCAGCACACGGGTCCGGGTGTCGCTCGAAACCAGGTACGGGGCGTTGAGGACGTTGGAAACCGTACCGACCGACACGCCAGCTCGGCTGCTCACATCACGGATCGTTCGCCTCGACGTCTTTTATCTCCTTGACCTAGGAATCTTATTGAAACGTTTCAACCACCATATTGAAACGTTTCACCCTGGGCCAGATCCTGCTGGTGTTTGTTTTCGCGTTTCCATACGCTCTTCGCCATGCGATCCGCCGTTCTCGCCCGCATCTCCGGACATGACGCCCCCGGCATCACCGCCGGTTTGATGGAGGTGCTGGCCCGGGGCACCTGCCAACTGCACGACGTCGAGCAAGTAGTCCTTCGCGATCGGCTCAATCTCAGCGTGCTCTTCTCCTCGGAAGACGAATCGACGATCCGCGACATCCTCTATTACGCCTGGGAAAAGGGCCTGCAGGCCGACTTCGAGATGGTGGAGGATTCCCCCGGTCCCACCCGCCCACGTTTCGCAGTGAGTGTGATCGGCGAGGAGATCGGACCCGAGGCCTTCGGGGCGGTGGCGACCGCCATCGCCGCCGCCGGAGCGAACATCGACCGCATCGAGCGTATGTCTCGGTATCCGGTCATCAGCTACGAGTTGGCGGTGAGCGGAGGCCAGCAAGAGCTCATGCGTGCCTCGCTGCTCGAGACGGCCGCCTATCACTCCTTCGACGTGGCCGTTCAGGCGGAAGGGCTTGCCCGCCGTTCGAAGCGCCTGGTCGTGCTCGACGTCGACAACACCCTCACCCAAACGGAGGCGATCGACCTGCTGGCCGAGGAGGCCGGGGTCGCCGACCGGGTGGCAGGGGTGACCGCCCGGGCGATGGCCGGGGAGATCGACTTCGTCACCGCCCTTGAGGAGAGGGTTGCCCTCCTCGCCGGGCTCCCCGCCGATGGGCTGGGAAGGGTATGGGACCGCCTGAAACTTACCCCGGGTGCTCGCACTTTTGTGAGGACCCTCAAGAGGATGGGGATGAAAACGGCCATCGTCTCCGGCGGTTTCACCTTCTTCACCGACCGCCTCCAGCAAGAACTGGGTATCGACCACGCCTTCGGCAACGAGTTGGAGATAGTCAACGGCCGGCTCACCGGACGCCTCATGGGCAACCCCATCGACCAGGCGGCCAAGGCCGACATCCTCCGGTGGGTGGCTGCCGCAGAGGGGATTCCACTCGACCAGGCGGTCGCGATCGGGGATGGCGCCAACGACCTCGACATGCTGGCCGCCGCCGGTCTGGGCATCGCCTTCAACGCCAAACCGGTCGTACGGGAGGCCGCCGACACCTCGGTTTCGGTCCCTTATCTCGACGCCATCCTGTTCCTACTCGGCATTCGTCGCGAAGAAGTGGAAGCAGCAGACGCCCAATCCCCTTCTTTGTGACGGTTGACCCTCGAACAGACGGTTCACCGTCACAACTCCGGAAGGGGGGAAACACGACGGGCCACTACCAGGAATCCGGTGTGACCCACCATTCGGTGGTCGGGCCGGACTGATCGGCCCTCCACCGTCCAGGTGCGATGGAGGGTCTCAAAGATCTCGATCTCCCCAAACGCCTGAGTTGAGCGGAAAGCATCGGTCAGCGTCTGGATCTGCGGGACGGTCGGGAGATAGGCGCACAGCACCGCGCCGCCGGGTTGGTGGGCGGCCGCTGGACCGACGGCGTGCCACGGCTCCGGGAGGTCGAGAATCAGGCGTTCGGGTGCAACCTCGGCGATGACGTCTTCTACCTCGCCCACCCGTAGTTCGAGATTGGAGGGTATTTCCCCGAGCCAACGGAGGATCGAGCGCCGGGCATGTTCGGCATGGTCGTCCCTCCGCTCGACGCTGATCACTTTCCCACCTGGTCCGACGAATCGGAGCAGAGAGAGGGTCAAAGCCCCGGAACCCGTTCCGGCCTCGAGAACCGTCACCCCCGGGGCGATATCGGCGTAAACCGCGATCGGTCCGGTGTCCTTCGGGTAGACCACCGCCGCTCCCCGCGGCATCTTGAGGACGAAATCGGCCAGCCGGGGACGGAGCAACAGGATGGGTCCACCTCCGGTAGAGACGACCCGGGTTCCCTCCAGGCGACCGATCATCTCGTCGTGTGAGACGATCCCCCGGTGATAGTGAAACTGGCCGCCTTCCTGCAAACGGACCAGGTACCGGCGGCCTTTCCCGTCGATCAGAAGAACGGACTCGCCGCTTCCGAGCGGCTTGCTCACAATGCCCGACGGATGGAGGCGGTGAGACGGTGAATCTGGATCGGATTAGAAAGTAGCACCTTCATAGAAACGTCAGGCTCACTGCCGCAGCCACCAACCCGATCACCATCGCCACCACTACTACCCAGGTGACGATCAGCACCATACGCCTACTTCTCATCGAGGGCGTCCCTTGACCTGGTCGGCGAGGTCGTCGCCGATGACGATACGGCGACTTCGCACCCGGCTCGCCCGGATCATGACCGCTTCGCCCTCTTTCAGTTGGCGGCGGTAGACCAACTCTCGCCGGTTCCGGTTCCGCCGCCACAGCCCATAGGCGATGATCAACGCACCCGTGTACACCGACCGCTGATCGCCGGTCCGCAATCCCCGAAAGCCCCGAGTCACTCCGTCGTAGATCGAGCTCATTGCCCTAGATCTTGTACACCTCGACCACGGCTCGCCCTGCCCTCGCCCGGCGGCGGCCGAGGAGGTAAGCCACCCCGGTCAACACCACCACCGCCACGCCGGCCAAGGCAGCCGTGGTCTGGGCGGTTTCTTTGGTCTCGGTCATCACCGCCGAGATCTGGCGCGCCTTGGCTTCGAGGTCAGCGCGGGTGATCATCACGGGTCATCCTCCATCCGATCAGAGCGGCGCCGGCTCCCGCGCCGAGGAATGTAAAGAGCCGGGCAGCGACCGACCACCATTCTGTGTCCGGCAGAACCCGCCGGAGGTAAGTGAAGAGGCCGAAGGTCAAAAATATCGACGCGAGGGAGAAAGCCACCGCTCCTCCGATTCCGAAGGCGGCATGTTTCCCGAGGCGGCGAGCCGGTTCGAGTGTCTCCTGGCGAAGGTACTCCTTGGACATCCCTGCCAGTTCGCTGACCAGCTCGGGAATCTCTTTTGGCCCTGGATTCATTCGGCCAGGGTAACAAAACGCCTTTGGTGCCAGTCCGACCACCTAACGTGAGATTGCCATGGTTGCGCCCACCCTTGGGGAAGGCCGGGGCAGACACCGTCAGGACTCCCGGCTCAATAGCCGATTCACCGCCCTGTTTTGGGGCCAGGCCATTTCGCAGTTTGGTGACTACATCGCCTATCTGACAGTGCCGTTGTTCGTGTTCCAGTTAACCGGTCGCGAGCTTGACCTGGCAATCTCCTATTCGCTGGAAACGGTCCCGGGACTGGCCTTTGGCTTAGTCGGGGGTGTGCTTCTGGACCGAGTGCCGTTGCGATCAGCGATGATCGTCGCCGATCTGGCTCGCGCCGCCGCCTTCGTTGCCTTGGCGGTTCTCTCTCTCGATCAGGGGTCGTCGACGTTGACGATGGTGTTTCTGATGGCCTTTCTCATCGGAACCTTCTCTTCTGTCTTTCAGAATGGGCTGGCGTCGGTCCTGCCTGAGATCGTTGCCCACGAAGATCTCAGCCTGGCCAACGGTCGCATAGCCGCCAGTCAGCACATCGCCCTGGTTACCGGTCCACTTGTCGCCGGCGTCATGGCCGCTACGGTCGGTGTCGCCCCCGGTTTCTTCATCAACGCCGCGACGTTCGTGGTCTCGGCTTTATCGGTCTGGCTGATCGGTCCGGTTCCTGCCCGGATCCGTGTCGATGAGAGGGGAAGCCTGTTCGAAGAAGCCGTCCATGGGCTTCGTTACCTGTGGAACGAACCGCGCTTGAGAGCGTCGACCATTGCCGCAGCATCGGTCAATGCCGCCGTGGGGTTCGTCGAGTCAACTCTTGTATATCTCGGCGCCACCGAATTGGGGGCAGGTCCCAACGGGCTCGGCACCATATTTATGAGCTTCGGCCTGGGTGGGGTTCTCGGCGCGGTGATTGCGCCTCGAGTAATCAGATTGCTCGGGCTAGGACGAGTGATGACCACCGGGATGTTGATCTTCGGCCTCTCCCTTCTCGCCGTGGTGCGAACTCGTTACGGAGTGGGTGCCCTGCTCCTGTTCTTCATCATGTTTGTCGGAATCTCCTTGGTGAATGTGCCGCTTGCCACCATTCGCCAGATCTATACGCCTCATGCAATGCTCGGCAGGGTGATCACCGCAGCCCGCACGATCGGCTGGTCCACCCTTCCGATTGGCGCCATGTTGGGTGCTTTGGTTGCCGAGTCGACTAACTACTCGACGGTGGCGCGGGCCACTCCCCTGATCCTCATCGTCACCGGAGTCTCCCTCTTCTTCACATCGATCTGGCGTGACACCTTCGGTCCGTCAAACGGTCGTCGCCTCACCAACTCGTAAAGAACGGCAAAACGTCATTTCACAAATCAACGGCCTTGACCACTCGCATCGATATCGTTCGCCAGAACAGCCGACTAACGAGGAGGGAGCCGATCCGCGGAGTCTCGTAAAAGGTTTCGGAGTACGGAGAGATCATCTCAGTGGTGATCACGAGAGAAAGAGATAGTTAATGGCCGCAAAGAAAGCCGCCAAGAAAGCCGCCAAGAAATCAGCTAAGAAGGCTCCGGCCAGGAAGGCCGCCAAGAAGGCTCCGGCCAAGAAGTCGGCCAAGAAGAGGTAGCCCTTCTCAGTTCCTGCGTAGAAAACGGTCGCTATGCGGCCGTTTTCTACGCAGGAACAGATTTGTCTTCTATCTCCCAGGCATGATCGAGCACATGCCAGGCAATCCGGCGGGCCGCATAACGCACCGGCCATCCCCGCTCGATGACCGGTCCCCCATCCGACGCCGCGCCGATCACTTCGAGGGTTCGTTGGCGGGCACGTTCAATGTCATCCTGGCCGAACCTGAGGCCGATCTTGCGGATGTAGGAAAGTTCGGCATCGATCACGTGCGAGGCAATCTGATCACGGTCTCGCCCACCACCTCGTGGTCCCTTACGGAGTTGGGAGGGGGCGGCGGCCACCACCGCTGCGAACGTCGACCACGCCGCTTCGACCAAGTCCCGAAGACGCCTTCCATCCTCAACGTCACTGGGGCGGCCGTCGACCTTTGCCAGGATCCCCGGCGCCCCGAAATCGGTGGTGGCATTGCCCGTCAACCGCTCCCCCACTTTGAACTTCCCGAAATTCCCCACCGCAAAGTCCCGCCCGGCCCGTGTGGCGACCGATGCATAGCGGCCCGCATACGAGGCAAGAGTCTTGAGCGCTTCCTCTTGGGTCTTCCCTGACCGGCACCATCCGGGCCACTCCACCGCACAGGCGAATACCCGTTTGTTGCCCACCTCAAGGTATGCGACCGGCAGCGCCACGGGCTAGGAGGGGGCTCCCGCCGCTCGGGCGCCATGAAGGCGGACTACTTCAGCTTCCCCCCGAACACTGAGGTACATGATGACCAGGCCGGCGCCGGCAACGGTCAACACCACAAGTCGGTCGGCGCCCGCCACCGCGGCGGCGACGACAGCCGTTAGCACCTCTATCCCAATCATCGACTGCCGAACCACTTCCCGCCAGCCTTCGAACGACGCGTGGAATGTAAGGAGTCGTTCGGGGGTCGTCAGCCCGGCGCTCAAATAGATCATGAGGCCTCGCACCAAACCAAATCCCACCCCTAGGCCGAGGGCGGCCATCGGCTTGAAGGTGAGCAGGCCCATCACGATCATCAGATAGACCCCTGAGGTGATGATGTAGGTGCCGAGACCGACGCCGATCTGCCAGCCGAACCCGACTCCATATACCCAGGGCCGGTAGGTGTCGAGCCACCGTTCATTGACCTGTCGCTGATGCCCCGGCAGCGCGGCGCCCAGCACCCGTCCGTCGGAAATAGCAGCTATCAGCGAGGCACCGGTGACGACCGCCAAAGCCATTGATTCGGTAACGGCCCAACCACTCAGAAGAGAGGTCAATATCGCCACCACCCCGCCGAGAGTGGCGCCTCCGAGCACGGATCCGATGACATACCAGACGGCGGGGCGATGGAACTGCCGACCACGCCCCGACTCAGACAACGGCGTGATGGTCGAGAGCATCGAAAGCCCACAAGGCGACCACGTGGACCGGACAGCGGCGGCGACCGCCACCAGCGAGGCGAGCAGCAGAAGGGCCATGTTTTCAGACTAGGCGCCGGAGGGGGCGGCGGTCACCATTGCCACCAGGCTGCGTATGATCCCCGGATGGAGGCGCTCGAGGTCTCCCGGAACATTTATCGGCGTCTCGCCGCGCTGATGACGACCGCTCCGATCCGGGTGCGGGCCTGGAATGGTGAAGCCTGGGGCCCGGAACAGGCCGGGGCGACACTGGTTCTGAATCACCCGGGGGCATGGCGGGCGTTGCTTCTCCCCCCGACCGACCTGTCCGCCGCCGAGGCCTACCTCTACGACGATGTCGACGTCGAAGGTGAGATGTTGTCGTTGCTCGAGGCGCTGGCCGCCCTCGAAGCACGACCATGGTTCAGGCTCGAACTGGCCCGTCTGATGATGAAGGCCGGGCACTTGCCCTCGGGTCTGCGACGCAAGACGGCCGCTCGTCCGAGGTTTGGTGGCCGGCTCCATACCCTGGACCGCGATCGACGGGCGGTCACCCACCACTACGACACCGGAAATGAATTCTTCTCGCTGTTCCTCGACCCCAACATGGTCTACTCGTGTGCGCACTTCCTGCGACCCGACGAACCGCTAGCGGTGGCGCAGGAACGCAAACTCGACCTCATCTGCCGCAAGCTGCGCCTCTCCCCGGGGGACCGCTTCCTCGACGTCGGATGTGGCTGGGGGGCTCTCGTCGCTCACGCCGCCTCTCGTTACGGGGTGGAGGCCACCGGAGTCACCTTGAGCCACTTTCAAGCTGAGTGGGCGGAGAGGCGAGCCAAGGAGTTGGGGGTAGAGAGCCGGGTAACGATCATTCCGGCCGATTACCGCGAGTTGAAGGGTTCGTTCGACGCAATCGCCTCCGTCGGCATGTTTGAGCATGTCGGCCGGGGCAAGCTGAGCGAATACTTCAAAAGGCTTCGAGCACTCCTCGCCCCGGGTGGAGCTCTGCTCAACCACGGCATCGTTACCCGGGACCGGAGTGGTCGCCGTTCGCGTTCTTTCGTCCGCACCTACGTCTTTCCCGACAGTGCATTGATGCCGGTCGAGGAGACCATCAACGTCGCCGAATCTTCCGGCTTCGAACTGCGTGATGCCGAAAGCCTGCGTGCGTCGTATGCGCTCACAGCGCGGCACTGGGTCACGAGCCTCGAGGCCAACGCC
The DNA here is from genome assembly GCA_052390035.1 of Actinomycetota bacterium. Lineage (GTDB taxonomy): Bacteria > Actinomycetota > Acidimicrobiia > Spongiisociales > ZC4RG35 > JBQTHI01. Next base: position 31,365 of record JBQTHI010000066.1, read on the forward strand.
GAACAGGCCATCGCCATGGTCGGAGATCTGACCTACCGGATTTGGCGCCTCTATATGGCTGGTGTCGTCCCCGCCTTCGACCAAGCCCAGATTGGTGTCTACCAGTTGCTTCTCACCGACCCGAAGCGGCCGTGGACCTTCGGGCGCCGATCGTTGCTCGCCACCGACGATCGCTAGCAATTGTTATGGTCGGAGGTCCGCTACCGAAGGGATAGACGAACCGTGACCCGGTGGCTTGTCCCCCGTTCGTCCGCCGCGAGAGTCGTGATCCAAGTTGTGATCCTGGCGCTGGCCACCGGATTGACCTACCTCATCGTCTTGTGGATGGGATCGGATCTCGGAGGCACGCCGGTCGGTTGATCACTGGTGCGGTTTTGGTGTCACCGCCTCGCGGCAGCCGACCGCGATCAGATAGAACGCAGTTGAGATAAGGGTCATCGCCAGGCCGGCCGAGAGCATCGAGAACCAACCCACCCGGGCGGTGTATTCACCGAGGTTGAAGCTCCCATAACCCGACGGCAACACCGGTTGGAAGTCGAGTCCGGAGTAGATCATCGCGCCCAATCCGACCCGGGACTCGCCGGTGGCACCGAGATATTGAACAAAGGCCATCGCAACCAGCGATCCGATCGCCGCCGTCATCATCTGGATTCCTGCGAAGGGGAGTAGGTGAGGCACGAGGTGAACGCCGATGATCCGGCGTGGTCCTGAACCCGCCGCCCGCGCTGCTTCGATGAAAGGCTTTTCGATCACCGACAGGGCCCGCGACCGGATGAGCAGGGTGGCCGGGCCCAATCCATAGATCAACCCGAAGAGCAAGCCGGCATCGACCGGGCCGAACCCGGGCCGGCCCAGCCCAACGACCAGCAGGGCGAGGGTCGGGGGGATGAGGACGATGGCGTCGCCCAGGCTGGTGACGACCTGATCGACCCAACCCCCGTAGTAGGCGGCAACCGAGCCAATGACCAGGGACAAAAGACATACAGCCAGCGCGGCGAGCACCGTGACCTGGAGGGCGGGGGCCAGCGAGAAGGTGAGGCTGCTCATGACATCTCGTCCCAGCGCGTCCGTGCCGAGAGGGTGAGACCAGGACGGCCCGGTTGGATGGGACAGGTTCAGGTCGTAACCGGTCTCCGGGTGGTAGACCGATCCCTGCCCATCCCAGATGTTGGCTTGGAGAACCGGATGAGCGATCGCCAGGACCATCAAGACGAGAAGAAAGCCCAATCCGAGTCGAACCTTTGGATGTCGGATCACCGCGCCCATCGGCCCCCGCACATTGGGGGAATTCGTGCTCACCTTTGACCCCGGAACCGCACCCGCGGATCGAGGGCGGCATGGGCGATCTCGGCGATCAACCGGAGCAGCAAGAGCAGCACCCCTATGGCTACCAGCACCCCGAGGATGACCGGGATGTCCACCTCGCGCACCGCGGTGAAAAGGGTGGTGGAGAGACCGCCGCTCCAGTACACACACCTGCCGAACTCGTTGCCGTCTTCGTACAGCGCGCACGAGCCGATCTGCACCTGGTACTCGATGATGATCAACCCGGTCAAGAGAAACGGCAAGGCGGCGAATGAACGGGAAAGGATCGGGAGGGCGACGTTGCGAGCGACGTGACGGTCGCGGATCTCGTCTTCGGGTACCCCTTTCCCGCGGGCGGTCAGCACGTAGTCCTCCGATCGTTCGTCGGTGATGCCCGCCCTCCATAGGAACATCACTTCCCCGAAGGCCAGGAGCAGGAATGCGACCACTGCCAGCACCGGGCTCCCGGCGCCGATCTCGACGTCCCGGGTGGAGCGGAAGAGAAACACGTCGAGCGCCTGGGGCCCGATTCCGAGGCGCGAGACCGCCAGCATCATGCCGAGCAATGTCGCAGGGAGGACAAAGGCCGGAACCAGCCGCCATCCACGCCGACGGGCAAAGCCGCGCAGGGCGAGCGCCAGGACAAGCGCCACCAAGAGAGCTCGACCGCCGAGGCCGATCAAATCCGTCTCGTCGATCGGCGAGTCTCGGAAGAGGACCAGGCTGTCGGTGGGCAGTCCGAGAGCGGTGCGAGCCGAGAGCAGCGGTTCGCGCCCAAAGTGAATAAGGAGGAAGATGAGGAGCGGCGGGAAAAGCGTGTAAAACACCAGTCCAACGGCGGTGGCGACGCTTCCCCCGACCACGCCCAGACGCCATGCCGCGACCCGGCCCAGCCAACTCCCCAACAGATAGGCAAGGATCCCTCCGGTCGCAAAGATGAGAAGCGTGCCCGGCAGGGCGTCGAGTATCAGGCTCGCCACGGGAATGCCGCCATACGACTCTCCCAGGTCGCCGCGAAAAAGACCCTGCATGTAGCCGAGATAGCGGTCGCCGAGGGGCGCCGCCGGCTCGGTTGATCCCCGATAGTCGTACGGGATGAGTGCTTCAACCAGGACAAAGACCCCGGTGACGAACAACCCCAGGGTTATGAGCGAGGCCGCCGCTCGCCCGGAAAGATATGAGAGCATGCCGGGAGGGACCTCGACCTCGGCGCCGCTGCCACCTTGCCGATCTATCGCCATCCTCGAACCTTAGGTTTGGCGTGTTGTACAGCCACACCAATCCGCAACAGAAAGGGGAGCCGCCTTGACACCCGGCGTTTCTGAAGGTGATCGCTGTTGCAGGGCCACACCCCAAACCTTAGGTACGGGGTGTTTTACGGCCCACCAGGTAGGGGGTTGTCTTAGGTTGCCCAGACGACCGGGTGGAGCAGATAGTTGCCAAGCCCCTTGATGTCGGCCATGCGGGCCTCACCGAAGCGAAACTCGCCCCTCGGTTCGACGATCTCTTTGAGCAAGGACGAGACCAGGATCTCGCCCCCTCCAGCCTGGTCGGCAATGCGGGCGGCGAGGTTGACGTGGTAACCGATCAGGTCGCCGCTGTCATCGACGATCGCCTCCCCGGTGTGGGCACCGACCCTGACCCGGATTGGTGGATGACCGGCCCCCAACCCGGACCCGATCGCCCGTTGGGTTTCGATCATCGCTCGCAACGCCTGGTTGGCGGAGTCGAAGACGAGCATAAAACCGTCCCCCCGCGCTTTGACTTCCACTCCGCCGTGCACCCTCACCTTCTGGCGAATGAGCTCGTTGTGACGCCACAGGAGATCTGCCCACTTCTCGTCGCCCATCCCAGCCGACATGGCCGTAGAGGATTCGATGTCGGTGAAAACGATCGTCACCGTCCCTCGAGCATGTTCGAAGGCAGGAGCGACCAGATCGTCAGGGGTGACTGCCGAAACAAGTTCTTCGATCGAGGTCCGGCGGGCGCCCGGCTGGGGAGGCTCGACGAACTGAGTAGGGGTGGGCAGGACCTCGATGGTTGTGTCGCCGACACGCACCGTTGCTCCCGGACGCAGAGGAACCGGGCCTGTTACACGCTCACCATCGAGGAAGGTGCCGTTGCTGCTTTCGATGTCCTCCACCATCACCACACCCTCGGTCGACCGCAACCGGAGATGGCGACGGGAAACGCCGGGATCGTCGAGCAGCAGACCCGATCCGTCCCGACCGATTTCGAGAGGTTCGTTGAGGATTAGGTAAAGCGGGGTCCGGCCGGGTTCCCGAACCACCACCACCGGGCTTTCGATGGGAGTTGCTACCGGCACCCCTGCGCCTCCTCACCCGGGCCGAGGTACCGGCGTCGTTGTTCCTCGTCGAAGGCCTGCTCCGCCCTTTGGCAGGCCCGCTCCAGGTCGAGCTCGTCCCATATCCGCACCGATCCATCTTCGCTGCTGGTCACGTACCGGGTTGAACCAGGTATGGCTCGGAGGCGCCACGCCGGACCTCGATGACTCGCGATCACCGATCCGATTTCCCTCTCCAACGGCAGGTCAAAGAGACGTACCGAACCATCTCGGCTGGTGGTGGCGACGGTGCCGCCATCGCCGAGGAACTCAACATCGGTCGCTCCCTCAGGATGGGGAGTGAGGGCCGCCATCTGAGCCCAGGACTGGCTATCGAACACCAGGACAACCCAGTCGTCGGAGGCCGCTGCCAAATGACGTCCGTCCGGGGACCAAGCGACTCCCCAAACAGTGTTGTCATCGGCCGCCAGGGGCTCGTCGGCTGCCACCAGATCGGCATCCCAGAAGTGGATCATCCCGGAGCGGTCTGACGCGGCCACCACCCCGTCCGGATTCACCGCCAAATCGGTCACGCCACCGCTGTGCGGTCCGAGCGGTGATCCCGCCGGTTGCAGGTCCGCATTCCAAATCCGGACCAGTCCATCGGCACCCCCGGTCAACAACCTGCCTTCTGACCAGGCGATGGCGGCAACTGCACCGTCATGGGCCTCCTCCACCCGCGCGACCACGCCACCGGTGTCGACTTCGATCGCCAACAGACCACCCGCGGCATCTCCCCCGAAGAGGCGTTTTCCGTCCGGGCTGAAGGCCAATGCCCACACCGCGCCTTCGGCATTCACCGGTCCGGCCACCAGATCCCTGGACGCACTGTCGTAGATGCGAACATTTCCCTCCCCGTCTCCCGAAGCGAGCAACCGCCCGTCGGCCGACACCGCCAGTCCGTAGGCACCACCAAGATGACCGGTGATGGTGCTGAGCCCGGTCGGAGCTCCCCAGGTGATCACGGTCTGGTCAAGGCTCAGTGAAAGGTATTGGGAACCCATCGGGGAGGTTGTTCCGGCGATCACCTGACGACCATGAGCCAGGGTGGTAACCGACACCTCACGGTTTTCAACGACGCTCCAGGTGCGAACCTTTCCCGTTTCATCGCCCGCTGCCAGCAGGTCGCCGTTCTGGAGGAACTGGACTCCACGCACGTCCTCGGTGGTTTCGGCGAAGGGTTCCGCCAGTAGGTCTCCGGAGAGGTCCCACAGGCGGATACGGCCGTCGCTCGAGGCAGTGGCGACCGCTCCCCCACTTGGCGCAAACACGATCTCCCAAATGTCGCTGCCGTGGGCGCTGAAACGCTCTAGCGCAACCCGACGGGACTCCATCTCCCAGCCGATCATCTGACCTCTGCCGTTGCCGGCGAGGAGGATCGATCCGTCGGGGCTGAACCGGACGGTCAGCATGTCGAACCCGTCGTCGGTTAGTGGGGAACCGATGGGAGTCCGGTTTTCGAGGTCCCAAAGTTGGATCACCCCGTCTTCACCGGCGGTGGCCAGCGTCTCCCCGTTTGGCGACATCGCCGCCCCCCACAAAATGTCCGCTGCACGCCCAATCAGATCCGGAGGGTGAACGTCACTGGGGTTTGTCAGATCCCAGCGCAGGATCGCCCCGTCCTGGCCGACCGTCACCATTTGCCGCCCATCCGGGGTGAAGGTGATCTCCTCGACCGCGCCGGTATGGCCGGTCAGAACATCACCGATCGGGCCCCGACCATCCGGGTCGTACAGCTTCAGCCCACCCTGGCGAGACCCCACCCCCAGCAGGTCGTATCTCGGCGAAAGCCCCAGGGTGAGAGCGTCACCGACCTCAATTGGAGATCCCACCGGGGCAAGCGCGGAACTCTCCAACTGTCGGGTCGCATCCACCAGAGCGCTGCGTGCTTCGAACGAACCGGCACCTCTCGTGGTGGCTTCGACCGCCAAAGCGAGCGCCAGGCGGGGGTTCTCGGAGGCCACGTCGGCGGCTTGGGTGGCCAGGGCAAGGGACAACTGGCGGGTGGCCGTCCGAAACCCATTGAACCCGACAATGGCAGAGACCATTGCGACAGCCAGCAAGACGGCGAGCAATCCGATGGCGGTGCTCCGTACTCGCCGCGATCTTCGATCGGCGGCTTGGTCGGCTTGTACTTGCCGGGTATGTGCGGCAACCGACTCATCCATGAACTCCCGGTCCAGAGTGGTGAGGACATCCGGATGACGCTCGGCCCACTCGGTGGCCGCCTGCAGCGCGGTCCCCCTGTACAGCAGATCGGGCTGGCGTCCCTGCGCATCCCACTCCGATGCCGCCCGGCCGATCCGTTGCCTCGCCCGGAGGTCGTCGCGGCTTTCACCGATCCAGTCTCGCAACCGGGGCCAGCTCCCAATGAGAGCTTCGTGGGCGAGCTCGATGGTGTCTCGGTCGATGGTGAGGAGACGGGCCGAGGTCAGCGCGTCAACCACGTCGCGGGCCAGGTCGGGGTAGACGTCGTGAGACAACTCCCCAACCGACAGCCGGCGCCGAGTGTCCGAGGTGCCTTCACCCGGGTTGACCATGCGAAGAAGGAGGCGCCGGGCGGTCTGACGGTGAGCAGGATCGAGCCGCTGGTAGACCTCATCGGCGGTTTGGGCGATGGCTCCCCCGACTCCCCCCGCTTGCCGGTACCCGTCCAAGGTGAGCGCCGACCCCCTCCGTCGACGCCAGGTCTCCGCCATGGCGTGAGAAACGAGAGGCAGCGCCCCCGGTTGGGCCCGGCCGTCCTCAAGGAGGGCGTCGACCAGGCCCTCCTCCAGCCGGAGATAAGCGAGGCGGGCGGGCTCCTCGATCGCCTGGCGGAGCTCGTGGCGGCTCATCGGCCCGACCAGGACCTGGTTGACAGAGATCTTCTCGGCCAGCCATGGGAAGTAGGCGCTCTGGGTGTAGAAATCCGCCCGCATCACGAACACGGCCCGCACCCTGCTGTCGGTGGGATCGACCATGCCTGCCAGCACCTGGAGAAACCTGTCCTGATCGTCGCGCCGGTCCGACTGGGTGAAAAGCTCTTCGAACTGGTCCACGACCAGGAGGAGTCCGCCGCTGGCATCGGTGATCGACTCGGCCGCGTCCCTGGCCCTCTCCGGTTCGGCAGCCAGGTCGGCGGCCGTCAAGCCGTTGATCAGCTGGCGGCCGGCCACCCTGCCCGCCCGTTCGAGCTGGTGGGCCAGTTCGGCCATAGGGTCGGCCCGGGGTGTGAACAGGGCGAGCGGCCAGTGTTCGCTTCCGGGAAGTGCTCCGGTGGCTATTGCCGGGATCAGACCTGCCCTGACCACCGACGACTTGCCGCTGCCCGACGGCCCGCCCATCACCAGAACGCGGTCGCGCCGCAACCGCCGGACAAGGTCGGTGACGAGGCTGTCGCGCCCGAAGAACCTTGTGGCGTCTTCCGGTTGGAAGGTCGCCAAACCCAGGTAGGGACCTTCGGCAACCTCGGTCAGATCCAGGCGGCTGACCACCTTCCGCCCGAGTTCACCGTCGCCGGCGCCGGCCGCGTTCAATACCGCCGCCAGCCATTGGGCCGTTGTCTCAAACCGGTCCTCGGGGAGCGCCGCCAGCCCTCGTCCAAGGACAGGACGCCAGGCGGGGGGCAGCGTGGCCAGCGCCCGATCGAGCCCAGCCGGCTCCGGCGGAGGTTCACCAGTCATCGCCTCCCAGAGCACGCCGGTGGCGCCATACACATCGGTTGCCGGCGATACCTCACCGCGGGGATCGAGTTGCTCCGGAGCCTGATAGCTGGGGGTGCCGCCCAACACGCTGACGGCCGGCCCCGCCCTGATCAGATCTTTGGCGAGCCCGAGGTCACCGAGCATCAACCTCTCCCCTGGTGCGATCAGACCGACATGGATGCGGGTTGGTGCCCCCATCCTCTCCGGCCGGCCTGCTCCCTCGTCACGCTCCTGGATGAAGATGTTGCGGGGGTTGACATCGCGATGGACCACACCGGCGGCGTGGAGAGCGCCCAGCCCCTCGGCGAGGACAGTAGCCAGGGTGATGAGGCTGGCCGGGTCTAGGGTTGTTGCGTGCCGCGCTTCCAGCCGATTGGCAAGCGTGCCCCGGTTGGCGAACTCCATGACAAAGTAGGGCCGCCCGTCATCGAGCTCACCAACATCGTGGACGGTAACCAAGTGCTGGCTGCGGATCCGGCGCAGCAATCTGGCCTCGCCCAGAAACCGTTCCCGCACCCTCGGCTCCCTCGCCCAGTTCTCGGCCAGCACCTTGATGGCGACGACGTCCTGCAGCGACTCATCGAGGGCTCTCAGTACGACCGCAAACCCGCCGACACCCACTACCGAGTGAACCTGGTAGCGACCGATCCGGTCGGGAGTCAACATCGGATGTGGCTAGCCGTCGAGGAGCGAGCTCACGTCCCGGCAATTGACAATCGTGCTGTCGATCACAGCGTGGTCGCGATCACCGGCGGTAACACAAATCATTGAGGACTCACCCCGGTTGGCGACTGACACGGCGGTGTCGGTCGTCACGTATTCGGGGTAGGCATCGGTCGGGTGCCATTCTCCCTGCTCAACCCCCCGGGCTTCGGCATCGCTCGACACCTGGTCGGCGGTGTAGATATCCCAATAGACGTGGATGTGGTTCCTCGACACATCCGGCAAGAAATTGGCCTCCCAAGTGAGGCGCAGCTCCTCACCGTCGCGCGCCGCGTCGACGATCGTGATCTCACAACCCTCCGGTGGGCAGGCGTTGGCGACCGGCCCGCCCTCTGCTCCGGCGATGGTGGTGCTGGTGTCGACCGGGCTGCCCTGGGCGCCGCAAGCCGCTAGCACAAGCCCGACAACCGGCGTTGCCAAACGAAGAATGGAAAGTCGCATTAAGAGCACCTCCGACACTAGATGGGCCGACAGAGCGGTGATACCTGTTTGGCCCGCCTGCGGCGAGGGAACCTTACGGGCATCCAACGGGACAGCGCGCCGGATTCGACGCCCTGGGCCACAAACATCCCGCAACGGGAATGGATAGATTCGGGGACGCGAGAGGAGGTCCGGTGATGAAGAAGGGTCAGCGGGTCGAAGAAATCACCAAGAAGACCGGGCGACGGCCCCGGACGGGGATCGTGGTGGATCTGCGGGGTGATCAGATCGAGGTTCAGTGGGACGACGGGCACACGTCGAGTCTGATCGGCGCGTATCTTCGCCCGGTCGACGACAAGGGAGCC
>JBQTHI010000067.1:0-10131 GCA_052390035.1 Actinomycetota bacterium
CGGGGGATGCTGATCGCGCTCGTTGTGTTGGTTCTGGTGGTGGCGAGCGCCGTCTGGTACGCCAACCAGAGCCCTTCCGATCGATCGGATACCACCGTCAACCTGGAAGAGACCTCCGACCCGGGAACCGCCACCACCATTGCGCGGTAGCCGGTTTCAGGTTCGGGTTAGGCGCTCTGGTCGACCGTCAACGGACAGTTGACCCCCCGCTCGGGACCGAACTGGGCGAACCGGCCATAAAACGCCGCGATCGAAGGCAGGTCGACGGCGTCGAGGGTCATCAGTTGGGTCCAGGCGGTCACGGCGATCGGGGTGGCCATCCCTTCCCGCGGCGCCACGATGACATGGGTCCCGGCGTCGCGAGCGAACGCTTCCAAGGCTGCCCGATCGGCGTCGTCAATCGTCGGTGCGTACTGGATGATCACCACCCCATGCTCGAGGTCGTGCACCTGGGTGACATCGCTGACCGGCGTCCGGTAGATCCCGCAGGGAGCAGCGGAGGGTGCGTGCGGGCCGCTGGTGGGCGGGTTGGAATTGTATTGAGGGGCAGGCTCGGAAGGATCGACGTGCCGCTGGCCGAGGTCGGGGAACTGCTGGATGTTGGCCAGGCCGACCGGGTCGGGTCGGGTGGCGAAAAACACAATCGCCCCGGCTAGGAACAGCGTCACGACTCCGCCGATCAGGAGACGCCGGTTGCGAAGGCGTCGGTTCTTGGCGAGACGATGGGCCTGCGCCTCAGCGACGGCGCGATCGACGGTCTTGCGGGTTCCGGTGCGGGACATGGCAGGGTGGAATGCTACGACGCCGCGGGTTTTGTGCCCAACTCGACCACCCAACCGAACCGGCTCCGGCTCCGAACTACTCCCAGACCTCTCAGGAATCGGCCATGACCAACCCCAGCACCCTATCCCGACTCATGCCGGCGGTCCTTGGCCGCCCGATCCGACGTGCACATTTGGGTAGCGTTGTGCCGGTGGCGGCCCCCGAACGGATGAAGCGTCCCGACGAGTTGGAGCTGTCGGTTCTTCTCAAGGCCGTCGCCGGTGGAGATCGGGAAGCGTTTGCGCGTCTCTACGACCACGTCGCACCGCTCGTTTTCGGGGTGGTGCGGAGGGTGGTTCGTGACCGGGCGATGAGCGAAGAGGTGGCACAAGAGGTGCTGCTCGAAATATGGAAGACCAGCCCCCGCTACAACCAGGGACAGGGATCGGTGGCGTCCTGGATTCTCACCATCGCCAGACGACGCGCCGTCGACCGGGTTAGAAGCGAGCAGTCGAGCCGGGACCGCATGGCTCGCATTGGGCCCGCCAACATCGAACGGGAGCATGATGAGGTGGCCGATCAGGCGCTGAGGGCGGAACGCATCGGAGCGGTCGGTTCAGCCCTGTCGATGCTCAGCTCGTTGCAGAAAGAGGCCTTGGAACTCGCATACTTCGAGGGGCTGACCACGACCCAAATCGCCGAACGGCTCGGCCTGCCCCTAGGAACCGTCAAGAGCCGCATCCGGGACGGCATGATCCGGCTTCGCCAGTCGTTGGAGGAGGCCGGATGAACGACCTGATCCACGACCTCGCCGCCGTCTACAGCCTCGGCTCGCTCGACGATCTTGAACGACGGCAGTTCGAGCGGCACCTCCCGGAGTGCTCGAGCTGTCAACGGGAGGTCGCCGAGCATCGTGAGACATTGGTGACGATGGCCTGGAGGGACGCCGAAGCACCGCCGGCCCATCTGCGAGGAAAGGTTCTCGCCGAGTTGGCCCGCACTCCTCAGGTGGGCACGCTCGAGGAACCCGGCACGGCGGCCGTGATCGTTCCGCCGCGGCTGGTTCGTCGGTGGCTGCCGGCCACTGTCGCCGCCGCCTTGGTGGCGGTGGCGCTGATCGGGTGGTCGATGTTCAGCCCCGCCCGCCTAGTCCAGCGCATCCTCGACGACCCCGCCGCCGTTACCACCGGTGCCCTCGCCACCGACGCCGGCACCGGTGTCTTCACCGACGCCCGAGTCGTCTTCTCCGCGGCGCATCGCTCTGGAGTATTCGTCGTCGAAGGGCTGCGCCAGGTCGGCGCCGACCGCACCTACGAGCTGTGGGTCATCGACGAGTCGGGACCGGTGCCCGCCGGAACCTTCATCCCGGATCGGGATGGCCGCGCCACCGTTTTGGTCGAAGGCGAGGTTTCACTCGACGTGGTGGTGGCGGTCACCGAGGAGCCGGCCGGGGGATCGGATGCTCCCACCGGTGAGGTCCTTCTCATGGCTGATCTCGACGCCTGAGGGCTCGACAGGTTGGCGACGCCCCGCCGCGCCATGTCACCCCATTTCCAGGAGTTGGGCGCTCCGAACAGCGCCCTGACCCGCCACCATACGGTCTGCTGGCGTAGGCCAATGTTTTCGATGAAGACAACACCGAGCAGCCGGAGTATCTCCCCCGGCTTGTTGAAGAAGGCATATCGCTCGTCGAGAGCAAGAGCTATCAACGATGTCGAGGCTCCGGCCATGAATGCGACGAGGAGGAGCTGGGCGGCTGGCCCAATCGGCATCCCCCCAAACACCAATGCCAGCGGTACAACAAACCACCCGAGGAATTCAACAAGCGGGGCGAGGAACTCGAAGAGCACCATCACCGGCCAGCCGATCAGGCCGAAGGGTCCATGTCGAACGTTGAAAAAGGAGCCCCTGAACTCCTCGACACACCGCATCAAGCCCCGATGCCAGCGGATCCGCTGCCGTCGGAGCACCTGTCGGGTGGAGGGCACTTCAGTCCAGGCCACCGCCGACGGTGCATAAACCATCCGGTACGGCTGACCGGTCCGCCGGTAGTGGCGGTGCACCCGAATCGTCAGATCGAGGTCTTCACCGAGATGGCCGGCGACGAGTCCACCCACGTCGACCAGCGCCTGGCGCCGATAGATCCCGAAGGCGCCGGAGAGCAGAGAAAGGGCGTTGGCTGCCGACCAGGCTGGACGGGCGGCCACAAACGAGCGGACATACTCGACAACTTGCCATATCTCAACGATTCGGTGGGGCAGACCGGGCTCAACTAGGTGTCCATGCACCAGCCGGGAACCATTGAGGGGGCGAACGTTTCCCCCAACCGCCACGGTGCGTATACGGTCCTCGGCCACCCGGCGCATCGCTTTCACCAGCGCCAAACGGTCCATGACCACGTCCGAATCGGTTAGCAGCACGTACGGATAACGGGCGACGTTGATACCGACGTTGAGCGAGTCCGCCCTTCCCGAATTGCTTTTGTCAACCAGGGTTATGGAGAGAGGGTCGGTGGTGTGATAGACCTGACCGACCGGCTCGGTCTCCAGCTCGGCCCGGTAGGGCAGCGGGACCGGCACCATCTGGTATCGATCGATGACCCTGCGTAAGGTGTCGTCGGTGCTCCCGTCGTTGACAATCACGATCTCAAACTTCGGGTAGGTCAACATGGCCATCCCCCGAATGACCTCGAGTATCCCCCTTGCTTCGTTGTAGGCGGACATGACGATGGACACGGGTGGGGTGATGTCGGAGCCCAACATGTCGTCGACCCGCCCAAAACGTTCGATCATCTGCTCTCGATAAAGTACGAACGCCGAGACGATCGCCAGCAAGAACATGTAGAGCTGGATCGCGACGAAGTAGATCAACACTCCCATCGAAACCCAGCCGAGCATCTGCTTCATCCGGATGCGGCGTTTTCTCGAGCGGGGTCGAGCGCCGAGCTAACCCCGGGTGGCAGCAGACGCAGTTCGGCGAGTTGGTTACGAGCTGCATCGACGGCGAATCGATCTTTGCTCTGCAGGGCCCGTATTAGTTCGGCGACCCCTCCGGGGATTTCCGACAATGTGGCGGCGGCGTTCTGACGGACCCACCACCGGGCATCGGTAAGGAGACCGGCGACCGGGGCGGCCACCGATGCATCGGCCAGGGCCGATAACGAGCGCACCGCTCTCGCCCGCACCTCCCATGAGGGATCGGTCAAGGCGTCAAGTAGAGGAGCACGGGAGCGATCGGTGGCAACCCGGCCAAGCGCCGAAGCGGCCGCCAAACGCAGCGGACGCCGCGGGCTGCGCAGCAGGTCGACGAGCAGCGGCTCCGCGGTGACGTCGCCGATCAGGCCCAATACCCGGACGGCCTGAGCGACCGCGTGAATGTCCTCCTCGCGGGTGTCGCGGTTGGCGACGACCCAAGCCGAGATGGGTGTCACCGCCGGTGACCCGAAGGACACCATGGCGTCGCCCAGGCGGCCCGCTTCCCAGAGGCTCACTCGGACGGTGAGGTCCAGAATCAGGGGTATTGCCCCTGGGTCCGAGAGCCTGGCCAGACCATGAGCCGCATGGCTTCGGACGTATACATTCCGATCGGTCAGGAGGGCGCGGAGATAGGGTATCTGCTCGCGACCGGCGAGTTCGACCAGAGACGCCACCGCTCTGAGCCGTCGGGAGGGGTGGAGATGGCCGCGCCCCCGACGGAGGAGCACATGGAGGATGCCGCCCCGGCGAACTACCTCGTCGAGGAACTCCCGCTCGGCCCCCTTCACGAGTCGCCGGTATTCGATCAGGGCGTCATGGAACAGCGGATCGGTGGCCCATTGCCGGGGAACACTGCGTGGTATGAATCGACGGATAATCATCTCGCCCACAACAGCGATATATCGGGCGGTGCGGATACCGCGGCCGCGCAAGATCACTCGGTGGGCCAACTTGACGCATACCAATGAGATGGTTCCCACCGCCGTAACGATGGTGAGCACGAGCGCGACCAACGGCCAGATGCCGTCCATCCGTCATAGATCGGTCTGGGCTTATGGCGGTTAACGCCTATCTGCCGGTGAGGCGGCCATTGATCCTGGCGAGAAGTTCGGCCATGCTCACCGGCTTACGGATGTAATCGTCTGCCCCCACCTCGAACAGGCGGACGGTGGTGTCGTCATCATCAAGGGCGCTGAGCACCAGGACCGGGAAGCGAAGGCCCTGTTCCCGCCATTGCCCGATGACTTCGGTGCCCAACATCCCCGGCATCAACTGGTCCACCACCGCCAAGTCGATGTCTCCCTGTGAACCCAGTTCAAATGCCGCCGGACCGTCGGCGACCTCAAGGACCTCGTGTCCGGCAGCTTGCAGGTGGCGGGTCAGCAGCATCCGAACTGAGGCGGCGTCGTCGGCGACGAGGATCCGGGCCATAATCGAAGGTACCGTACCGTGGCGATGTTGGGGCGATCAGGGCGATTTGCCGATAGGGTCCAAGCCGGTGATCGGCTGGCAGATCGCCTAACCCATCTGGCCGCCAAAGACCCGGTGGTGCTCGGCCTCCCCCGTGGCGGAGTTATCGTCGCCGACCGGGTGGCGGATGCGCTGCATGCACCACTTGACGTTGTCCTCGTTCGCAAGCTCGGTGTTCCCTTCCAACCGGAACTGGCAATGGGCGCCATCGGTGAAGACGGGGTACGGGTGCTGGAAGACGGCGTGGTTGCTTCGGCCGGTCTACGTCCGGACGACATTGAGCGGGTGGAGTCCCGCGAACGCCTTGAGCTGGAGAGAAGGTCCCGGCGTTACCGGGCGGTCCGCCCTGCTTTGTCACTCACTGGACGAACCGCTCTCATCGTCGATGATGGGATCGCCACTGGCGCCACGGTCAGAGCAGCCTGTCAGGTGGTGCGGGCCCTGGGGGCGGCCGAAGTGGTCGTCGCAACCCCGGTGGCTCCTCCGGATGTAATCCCGCGCCTCGAAACGGTCGCCGACTTGGTGATCTGCCTCGCCACCCCCATTCCGTTTTATGCGATTGGAGCCTTCTACCAGGACTTCTCGGCAACCACCGACGACGAGGTGGTGGCGGTTCTCAAGAAGTCTGCCGCCCAACACTGAGCTCAGCGGACAACGCCGGTTGAGCCGCCGAGTTCTCACCAGGTGATTTCAGGGGTGGAGCGCCAGGACTAACCGCAACCCGGAGTCGATCTCTCGGCACACCGACATTGGAAGTTGGCCGGCTCTTTCGACGAGGTCGCCCTCATCCAACGTCGCGACTTGAGTGACGTTGGCCACAGAGGTCGCGGGGAGGCCCGACTGTTCCCGTCTGAGGACCACGTTGCCGGGCATCCCGGCCAAACGCAGATTGGAAGTGACGGCTACGACAATCACTGTCTGGAGGCGGCTCTCGGTAAAACGATCGGCCTGCACAACAACCACCGGTCTCCGCAAGGCGGGCGCCGAGCCCCGTGGTGATCCGAGATCTGCCCACCACACGTCGCCCCGCTGCATTACCCGGTTTCCACTTCCGGAAGCGACTTCGCCGCAGCCGCGCGGAGGAACCTGGAGTTCTCGTCGTCCGTCGCGGAGTCGAGGACGGCATTCAGCTGATCGGTGATTTGATCCTGGTCGAGTTCGTCAACCCATCTTTCGGCTGCCTTGGCGAAGAATTCCGAGCGTGAAATCCCTAATCGCCTCGCGGCTTTCTCAACGCGGGAAAAGACTCCGTCGGGGATTGATATTGCAGTCTTCAGGAGGCTGAGTATAACCTGGTAATACCTCGACGTCGTGACCTTCGCGGGAAACCGCTTGCCTTTGTTGGCAGGTTCCCTCTCCAATGGGGCGCCAGCCGCCGAGACAGTGCGGGAGACCCTCCAGAAAACCAGGCGTAGAACGCCGCCGGCTCAAGAGTCAAGACCGGCGCTCGGTCCACTAAACTGATCAGATGACCATAAGACTGACCGCCACTGAGGTCAAAGCAAAGATCCTCGCCCTCCTCGACAGAGTCGCAGCCGGCGAGGAAATCGAGATCACCAAGCACGGCCGAACCGTCGCTCGACTAGTGCCCGCAGCTGGTCCCCCCGCTCTCAAGGGCAGGCATGTGGGGGTGGCGATGAGCAACGCCGATGACGAGGACCTCTTTTCCACCGGTGTCTCTTGGGATCTGCCGTGACGACCGTCGTTCTCGACTCTCACGTCGTCCACTGGTGGTCGGCCGAACCCGAACGGTTGAGTCCGGCCGCTGCCCGAGCCGTGTCGGAGGCTGACGAATTGGCCGTCGCCTCCATTAGCTGGTTCGAACTCGCCTGGCTGGCCAAGCACGAACGGATCGTGGTAACGATCCCCCTTGGGAGCTGGCTCCAAGAGCTCGCCAGGCAGGTCCGTACCGTCGGGATATCGCCCCGCATCGCGGACACCGCAGTCTCCCTCCCCTCCACCTTTCCCGGCGATCCCGCCGATCGCCTCATCTACGCGACCGCAACAGAGAACGGATGGCATCTGGTCACTAAGGATCAACGCCTGCGCGCACACCGCCACCCTCATGCCGTCGCTGTGTGGTGACGTGGCGAGATCGGGATGCTCCGATGCCGCTTAGGTCTTAGGCACCGGTGTGGTCCTATTTACCGGGCATCCAATCACGCGTGCGCATGGTGTCGATCACCTGCTTAGGGCGATGTAGATGGCTCCAACGGCTCGGGCCCCACCGGGGTGGGCTGCCTCTACATGAGAGACCTCGCAACGATCGATCCCAGTATTTTTGGAGAAGATGATTGCCAACTCCAACAAGACCGTGACCGCCGGCTCGTTCCCGCACCGGGCCCGCGAAGGAAGTCGTGGATACAAAGGTCGTTGAGATTCGGACCAGGAGCGCGCCGACTGTGGTCGATCTGACCGAGGAGGTGAACCACTTCTGTGCCGGCAAGGGCGACGGACTGTTGAACGTATTCGCCCCGCACGCCACCGCCGGTCTCGCCTTGATCGAGACGGGGTCGGGGGCCGAACACGACCTGCTGTTTGCGCTGGAGAGTCTCCTCCCCCGCTCCCAACCCTGGGAGCACCGACACGGGTCCCCTGGCCACGGGGCCGATCACGTCTTGCCAGCCTTGATCTCGCCCTCGCTAACCATCCCGGTAGTGGCAGGGCGTCCCGCTCTCGGGAGGTGGCAGTCGGTCGTTCTGGTCGATCCCAACCGGGACAATCTCACCCGTCAGGTCCGGCTCACCTTCCTGGCCGGATAGCCGGAGCTCGATTCGCCGCCGCGGTCCCGGTCTGCCACATCGAATTGGCTAGGTTCGATGGTCGATTTGTCAATCCCGGGAGGAGTCATGGCACAGAATGACGCCGTGTCGCTGGTACGTCCCTCCGATTGTGTCATGGGTGAGCACTCACCCAGCTACAGGCAGACGCCTTCGTCACCTTTGATGAGGAATTGGCTGGCAGCGTTGCGGGGATCGTCGCCACTACGTCGATCGAAGCCTTGACCTTGTAGGTTCTTGTCTCCATTGCACACTCGTCTGCATCTTTCGAATAGGAACCTGGCGACCTTCACCGCGCTAGTCGACACCCTCCTCCCCGCGGTCGGTGGGGATGGTCCCGCCTGGACGACGCCGGGCAGCGATCTCAGTCTGAGCCAACGCCTATCGGAGCTCTTTGGGCGACTTCCTCATCATCGGAACCGCGCCGACCTCAAACGGTTTCTCGGGCTGCTCGACTCGACCGTCGGGGGAGCCCTGCTCTACGGCAAGCCTTGGCGGTTCACAGGGCTGACGAAGGAGCGACGGGCGGAGGCCTTTCGGCGAATGGAGAGCCACCCGGTCGGGCTGATTCGGCGAGCGGCTCGGGCGGTGCAGACCCTGGTCGGGTACTTGTGGGTAACAACCGATGACCCTACGGCGCGGCCGTCGAGCTGGGACGCCATCGGTTATCCGGGCCCAGACGGGCCTCCACCTCCTACAGCCAAACCCCTCCCCCTCACGATCATCAACTCCGACACGTCCATGTCATGCGACGTCGTGGTCGTGGGAAGTGGTGCCGGGGGCGGCACCGCCGCCGGAGTGTTGGCCGGGGCGGGTCTCGACGTGGTCGTGCTCGAGGCAGGTGGCTACCACAACGAAGCTGACTTCACCCACTTCGAATCCGACGCCTTCAGTCGCCTATACCTCGACGGCGCCCTCAACACCACCGCCGATGGGGGGATACTGGTCCTGGCCGGCTCCACCCTCGGGGGCGGGACGGTCATCAACTACACCAGCTCTTTCGACGCGCCACAACTTTTGCGACGGGAGTGGGACGCCGAGGCAGGGTTCGCCGAGGTGTTCACCGGCGAAGACTTCGCCACCAGCCTCCGGGCGGTGCACACACGGCTCAACGTCAACACCGAGCACGGGTGGCCGTCGGGCCGCGACCAATTGATGGAGAAGGGTCTGGCCGAATTGGGCTGGCACGTCGACGAGATTCCTCGCAACGTCGAAGGTTGCACCGAAGCCGTGTGTGGCTATTGCACGATGGGTTGTCGGATCGGAGCCAAAAGATCGATGATCCACACCTACTTGGCCGATGCCGCCAGTCGGGGGGCCCGGCTGGTAACCGGCTGTCGGGTCGAGCAGATCCTCAGTGGCGGCGGGAAGGCGACCGGGGTCATGGCCCATGTCGGAGCCCACCGTCTCAAGGTGACGGCGAAGGCAGTGGTTCTCACCGCCGGGGCGCTTCACACCCCGGCCATCCTCCTCCGGAGTGGTATGGGCGGTCCGGCCGCTGGCCGATTCCTGAGGCTCCATCCGGTCACTGCGGTGTGGGGCCGTTTCGAAGAGCGGGTCGACCCGTGGACCGGCATTCTCCAGGCCCGTTACTCGGACCAGTTCGCCGACCTCGACGGGGCCGGGTATGGGTTCAAGCTGGAGACGGCCCCCATCCATCCGGTATTCCCGGCCGCATTTCTCGGTTGGGACGACGGGGCGTCATTCAAACGGGACGTGCTTGGGCTGGGTCATATCGACGTGGGCGGAATCCTCCTCCGAGACAAGTCGTCTGGAAGGGTGGTCCTCCGTCGCGACGGGACCCCGCTTTGGAAATACGTCATGTCCCGCTCCGACCAAACCCACGTGCGGGAGGGAGTGCGACGAGCGGCCGAGGTCTACACAGCCGCCGGGGCCGAGGAGATCCTCGCTTCCACCATCAGACCAGTGAGATGGCGACCCCGTGAAGGGGAGGGAATCGAGCGCTTCCTGGCGGAAGTCGACGCCGTCGGTTATGGGTCCAACCAGACTGCTTACTTCACCTTCCATCAGATGGGCTCGGCTCGGATGGGATCAGACCCGGCCATTTCGGTGGTGGGACCCACCAACCAGGTCCACGGCATTGCCGGTCTCTACGTGATGGACGCCTCCTGTTTCCCCACGGC
>JBQTHI010000068.1:0-11129 GCA_052390035.1 Actinomycetota bacterium
ACGTCACCTAACGATGTCGACCTGGCGGTGGCGGCGGGGGCAATCGCCGGTGAAAGGTTCTGGCCGATGCCGATCGTCGACGACTACACCCACCTGATCGAGTCCGAAGTGGCCGACGCCAAGAATACCGGTGGCCGCTACGGCGGGTCGATCACCGCCGCGCTGATCCTCAAGCCCTTCGCCGCCGGACGCCGCTGGGTGCATCTCGACATCGCCGGGCCGGCCCGCGCCGAGAAGGCTTACGACTGGTACCCGAAAGGGGGTACCGGTTTCGGCACCCGGACGCTGATTCGGCTGGCCGAATTGATGGCCAAGGGCTAACCGCCCTCGCCCACGTCATTGGTGCCCGTGGGCCTTTCCGGGCGGGTTGTGGGGATTCTGGGCCCGGGCGAAGCCGCTCACGCAGTCGCCCTGGTTGCGATAGGACGGGTCGGTGACCACCTTCCAACTACCCTGCTTGCAAGACTCTTTGTTGGCGATGCCGTGCTCAAAGTTGTAGACCACGACGTCGGTACCGGCGCCGAAGGTGAATTCGTCCACGTTGCCGACGAAGGAGCCTGACCAACCTGAGCCGGCCTTGAACCCGGCCTCCAGCAGTTCGGCATTGGGGTAGGCGGCCAGGATGGCATCCCAGGTAACGAAGCATGAAAACGCACAGAAAGGAAAGTTGGCTCTGGTCATCCACCAGATCGCCTCGCCGTCGTGGTAAGCATCCCACTCCTGCCAGACGCCTTCGACCACCGTCGCCCCCGGCTGGTATACCTGCTCGAAGACCAGCCGCCCGTCCCAAAGGCCGTCGCCCTCTTTGTCAAACCCGAACTGGAGCGACGCCAACAGGTGGGCTGGGGCGGAGGACGACGTGTGCCTATAGGTCCAATACGACAACTCGGTGACCGAGGCCATCGGGGTTCCGGCCAGGTCCCCAGTTAGGAGTGCCGGGCCGTCGGCGGCGTCGTCGGTGGAAAATCGGGCACTCCCGTCACCGAGCGGCACTGTGCTCGGACCGACGACAAATGTAACGGTGCCGTTACCTCCCGTTGATGCCTTCTCGTCAAGGGCGAACCAGGAGACTCCAAGGTCGGTCTCATCGACCCGCTCGACGGTGAGGGCGATCGCCGGCAACGCCAGGATCGGAGTCAAGGCGAGCAAGGCAAAAAGGGCAAAGCTGCGACGGGCGCGACCCATTGTTCTCTCCTTTCGCGGACTCGAGCCCTATCGGCGCTCAGATGGCCGCTCTTGAGAAAACCCGATATGGCCACCCTCGGTGGTGGCGGCGGAGTTGCGTTCTGGTGATTCACCACGGTGGTCGGAGACCGGAAAACATGGGGAAATGCTTGATGTTGAGCGTTGCAAGGGCGGCGTCGTGAAGTTCTGCTGTCGCGGCTACGACATAGTCCACCAAATCGATGGATGCATGTGACCGCCGGAAGCGTCGCAAGTGGGAAGCGGCCCGGCGCGCGATCAGATCGCTGACGTCGACGAGGGTAAGCGCACCGAAGATACTTGCCACCTCCCGGCGCTCGCCGCTTCTCATGCCACCTTCAATCTCAACCCGACTCAGGACGCTGACCAGGCGGTCTTCTGTAGGCACCGATAGCAATACATCGGTTGCTCTCGCGTCACCTCGAAGGTGGCTTATCAATATCGAGGTGTCGTAGAGCGTTCTCATCTGCCTTCGGACCTGAGGCGCTCATCTGCGGATCGGCCCCGGACCCGACGTTGCCACTCAGGCCAATCGGGGTAGTCGGCCAGGAGGCCGGCCGTCGCGCGGATTAGGTTCTTCGCCTCCTCTTCGGCGTCGCCGCTTCCGAGGCCCCGATCGAGCATTTGCCGGATGACCTCAGCCTTGGAGACTCCGAGGTCGATGGCCAGCTCGGCAATCCTCCGGTCCTGCTCGGACGTGATGTAGATCTGGGTGCGCCTCATACATCAACATCATACATCTACCTATTTTCCTAGGGCCATCCGCGATGGTGACGACGGAACTCACGTACCTCCGCCGCGGTCGTGGGGCCCCAGGTCCGCGTCGCCACCGGATGTTGGCGACGCGCCTCTTCCAACTCGTCGGGGCCGAACGACAACCGGTGCTTGATCGGCACGATGCCGAAAAGCCGGCAGGCGTTCTCGCCGAGAATTTTCTTCTTGATCTCGCGGGTTAGGTCGGGGTACCCAAACCGTTCCTGAAATTCGGGCGAGATCTCGAATGCGCGCAACGCGTCGATCTGGCCCTGCGGGGACCCATAGAAGATCGAATCGGTACCCCACAACAGGTTGTCCTCGCCCACCGCTACCAACAACTTGCCGAGGACATGGGCAGCCTCTTCTGGCCGCCGGAGCAGGTGCCACCAGGTGGAGCCGATCTCGGCGTACACGTTCTCCCCCGGCCCAATGCCCGCGCTCAGTAGAGAGTCGACCAGGCGATTGACGCCGCTGCCGGCGGTGGCTTTGGTGTAGGGGCCCTCGGGCGATCGCACCTCGAAGCCGGAGTGATAGACGACGAACTTCACCTCCGGGTGGTTCTTCGCCGCCGGTCCGACATCGACCGGCGAAGCGATGCGCGCCCTCCCCGCCAGACCTTTGTGGATGCTGAGCACCGGCTTGCCGAGCTTGACAATGTGTTCGAGGAAGGTGTCGGCCACCAGGGGGAGGTTGGGATCGTGGTCGTCGAGGAACCACCCGGAGGGGAAGTGGGTAAAGGTTTTCCACCCGGCGATCTCGTGATCCTCCACGGCTCGTTCCATCTCATCGAGCACTGCCTGCAACGGGCCGAGCTGGGGCAGCGCCAGGGCATTGACAAAGATCCGCCCGTCCACCCCCAGGGCGGTCACCACCCTCCGGGTTTCCTCCATGACCTCGGGTGACAGCGGGCTCCCTTCCGGCATCAGGGGCAGGCCGGAGAGGACGGTCATCGTGGTGTCGGAGCGGATGAACATCTCCTCGAGGAAGTGGTTCATCGAAAAACACGCCCGCGGGTCATCCTCGACCTCGCACCGGGCCTGGGGAAACTGGCTTCCCCAAAACCAGCTGCCTCGGGTGGATGGATCGAGGTCGTATTCGAGCAGGTGGCCCTGCATGTCAAAGACGATGTCGCCGCCACCGAGGAGGGTCCTGGCCGCCACCGGGTCGCGCCGGGCTTCGAGACCGACGTGGTAGCGACCGCCCAAAGCTCGGCCCGCGGCGGCACCGGCGGTCCGGTCGATCGCCCACAACGTGGCCGCCGTCGCCGAAGCCGACCGCAGAAAGTCCCGCCGGCTCATCCCCGTCAGCCTGGCGCCTAGATCGCACTCCTCTCGGGCCAGGGCTTCCATCTCCGCCCGGACCCAGTCGACCGGCTCGGGCTCGTATTCACCGTTCGAACACGGCCCGAAGGTGATCGGAAGGCCGGGGTCTTCGGGTTCCATCACCCCGATTCAACCCTTCTCAAGACGATTGTGGGGGTGGTACCCCACCCCAAACCTTAGGTAACGGGAGGGTGGGAGGCTGCCGGCATTGCCTGACATCCCGCATTACCGTTGCGAAACCGTGAAGCCAAGGACCCGCTTCGCGCTCGGGACCGTTGCCCTCGACACCCTGGCCGTGGTGGCTGCCGGTGTGGCGGCGTCGTGGTTCGTCTTCGGTGTTCCCCTGCCGTGGGACGCCCCTGGTTTTCTCACCAACTTCCGTAGTGGCAGGCCGATGGCGGTGCTGCTCGGCCTGGGTGTGATGTTCGGGAGCTGGCAGTCGTTGCGGCTGGTCGATCCGCAAGTACCACGTCCCAATTACGCCCGGGCCTTTCTCACCGGGGCGATCGCCCTCGGGGCGCTGCTCGTCGGAAACTTCGCCATCAGGCCTTATTACTCGCAGGCGTGGGTCTCGCTCACCCTCGGCGGCTGGCTGGTAGTGGCGCTGGTCCACCGGGCCTTGGGTCGGCGGCGACCGTGGAACGAGCGGATGGTGATCGTCACCCACGAAAAGGAGCTCGCCCACGAGCTGGCCGAGTCCCCGCACGCCGACGTGGCCGAGCTCCTCGACCCTCGGGGTGAGCCACCCAGCGGGGCGCTCGATCCCAACACCACGTTGGTGGTAGACATCAGCTCGGTCCTCTCCGACCCAATGGCCAGGTTCGTTTCTTCTTCAACCATGGCCGGTTACGAGGTGAGACCGCTGAGCAATGTCTACGAGGAGCACACCGGGCGCTTGGCCCTGGTCCATTTGGCCGAAGGTTGGGAGATCAGCGTGCCGCTCGAGCGGCGGGCGGCATATGCACCATTCAAACGCCTGGTCGAGTCGATCCTCGTGGTCGTCACGGCACCGCTGTGGCTGGTGCTGGCGGGCCTCACCTGGGTGGCGATCCGCCTCGACTCACCCGGCCCGGCGGTGTTTCGCCAGAAGCGGACCGGGCTGAACGACCGCCCCTTCACGATGTACAAGTTCCGGACGATGGTCGAGGGGGCCGATGACGATGGTCCCCGGTTCACCGCCCCCGACGACCCCCGCATCACCCGGATAGGCCGCCTGCTCCGCTCCACCCGGCTCGATGAGATCCCTCAATTGTTCAACGTTCTCAAAGGAGAGGCGGCGCTGGTCGGTCCCCGGGCAGAACAAGTTGCCTTCACCCACCAATTCGAGGATCTGATCCCTTTCTACCGGTACCGCCACCTAGTCCGGCCGGGTATCACCGGGTGGGCCCAGGTGCACTACGGCTACGCCGACGACGTCAACGACACCATCGAGAAGCTGACCTACGACCTTTACTACGTCCGCCACATGTCCCCCTGGCTCGACTTCTCGGTCCTCGCCAAGACCCTTGGGACGGTGCTGACCGGGCACGGCGCCCAGTAGGTTTCCTGTGTTGGGGTGGGTGGTTTTTTTGGTTTTTTTGCGTAAATTTCTGCTCGTATGCGACGGATATTTACGCAGGAATCTCAGGTGATCAGGCGCTCATCCGGTCGGTAGTGACGAACCGGCCGCACCTTCACGACCACCGGCGTACCGAGTGGCGCCAAGGAAAGCCCGAGCGCTCCGAAGATTCGCCCGAGCCGCTCGCTCCAAGCATGAGCGGCTAGGGCCACCGCCCGGTCGGGTCTCGGCCCGGCCAGGGCGGTCGTCACCGCCTCGACAGGATTCTCATAGGTGAAGACGCCGGCCAACCCTGTCAGGGGCTCGAGGGGAGGGCCCGCCACCGTCACCCCCATCGCCAGGTATTCGAACACCTTGAGCGGGCTGACTCCGCCGGTGGTTTCTGAGACCACGAATGGGATGAGCCCTACGTCGGTGTGGGCAAGGTACGCGGGCAACGACGCTTGTGGCTTCAACCCCAACAACAAGACGTTCCGGGGGAGGGTGGGTGTCTTCGCCGGCCGGTCTCCGATCAGCACCACCCAGGCAGCCGGGAACGCCTCTGCTATCGCCCCGACCGCCTCCCAGTCGAACCAGTCGCCATAAAGGGATCCGTGGTACTCGAAGATCGGTCCACCCTCCGGCAAGTCCCGCGGCCTCTCCCACGGCCCCTCATTCCCGAAAACGGCGGCGTTGACAGCATTGGGAACCTCAACGACCTCTCGACCCGACCTGGCGCCGAGATCGCGGACCAGGCTCGGCGCCGAGGCCGTGAGGGCGTCGGCCAGGTCGATGAATCGGCGTTCCGCTTCCTGCTGATACCACCACCCGCCCAGGGCCGGATCTTCCCAGCGGTCGATGAGGTCGTACACGATGCGGAACCCGACGGCTTTGAGGCGTTCGGCAGGACCGAGATGGGAAGGGTGGGGAAACTCGACCACCACCAGCCGCGGTTCCACGGGCGATCGGGCGACATAAGCATCGAGGTCGAAGTCATCCCATCTCTGCTCCTCGAGCCGGGTATGGATGAAGCGGAGGCCGAGATCCATCGACTCGCCTGCGTCATAACGATGGACATAGGTGACGTGATAGCCGCGAGTTGCTAGCTCCTGGGCGAGTTGGGCGCCACGACTGCCCCCGCCGACATCGTGCAGAGGCACGGCGGCGAGGATCACCACCGACCCGGCTCCCGTCACCGGATCATCACGTCGGGAATCGCCGCCCGGCGAAGGCGCCAGCACATATGGCAGCCCGGTCTGTCGAAGTAAGGCGAAGTTTGCCGAGGCGTCGCGGTCGAGGTCGCCGGTCTCTTCGATGACGCCGGGGAACGCTTCAACTGCGACCGGCGCCACTGCCGGTTCCCTCCCGGGGCGGAGGTCGATCGTCGCTCGTACGACGGTGACGTCGGGCGGTACATCGGCGATCACGCGGTAGGTATCAGGCAGACCTTTCAACCAGCGCCGGGCAGTGCGAGGATCGTCGATGAAAACGTCGACGTTGTGACGGACCGGAGCACGATCCTCGTCGAGGCGGGCGGTAACCGTCGCCGGAAGCATCTGCCGAACGGGACAAAGCAGCCGCCCACCAAGCTTGCGAAGAATGTTTTTCGGTCCAAACCCCTCCAACCAGCCCAGGCTCTGGGCCAACTGCTGGCGAAGGTGTGCGATCGGTACGAGCAGCCACTTACCAGGCCCCGGCACCCACCGGTATTTATGGCGCGTTCGATAGGCAACCACCCCGATCGGCACGGCCAAAACCGCCAGACCTAACCACGGCCGCCAGACGGCGCCGGCCAGCGCAACCAGCGGCAGTCCCCAATAGGCGGCTATCACTCGGAGGTAGGCGCCAGTCCTCACCCGATTGGTTCCGTCCGCCCGACCCCCCATCCGAGCCTTCCTGGCCATGTCTCCCAGCGACGCCGGCGGGTGCCATCCGACCACGGCGCCGGCGGCGAAGTGCGGCCGGTAGCCGGCGGCTCTCAACTTCTCGCCGAACAAGGTGTCTTCGCCTGCGACCAAGCCTTCGGGGAACCCGCCGACCCTCTCCCATGCCGATCTGAGAAAGGCCTGCGAACTCCCCCCGGGGAGGAAGTGGTCGGGGTCAACCTCCTCGAGGACGGTCATCATCACCACCCCGGCAGCGGTCGAGGCGGTGGTCGCCCCTTCCGGTCGGTAGAAGCCTGCCACCCACTCGGCGCCGACTTCGAACGGCTGGGCGAGAGCCTCCAGCCAGCCGAGATCGGGCAGGCACCCGGCATCGGTGCAGGCGATGATCTCACCGGATGCCATCCTGATGGCGGCGTTGCGGTTCTCGGCGATCCCCCCCGGCCCATCGACAATGCGTAACCGATCCCAGGTATCGGTGAGCTCGTCGAGCTTCTCCCGCGTTCCGTCGGTGGATCCGCCGTCGGCCACCACCACTTCGTCCGGAGTAAAGGTTTGCGCGGACAGCCGGGCAATCAGCGGCTCGATGGCGGCGCGTTCATTCAGGATCGGGACGATGACGGAGACGCGCATGTCAGCTCTTGCGAGCGCGGGCGACGGCGTCGAGCAAGGTGCCCACCCTTCGATCCCAGGTGTTGGCCCGCGCCGTTCGACGGAGCAACGCCTGGTGGTCGGGATCGTGCCTCAGATTGACCGCCTCCTTCAACCTCGACACGTAATCGTCTGGATCCTTGCCAATCAAGACGGCCGGGTAGTTGGCACATTCCCGTAGGGCCGGCGTGACGGCCGGCCGCCCTCCGGCCATATATTCGAAAAGCTTGATGGGAGAAACGCTGTGGGTCACTTCGTTGATGACGAAGGGCACGGTGGCCACGTCGAAAAAGTGGAGGTAGGCGGGCAGCTCGGCGTAGGGTTTTACCCCCAACCAGGTCACATTGGGTAGATCGAACGCTGGCTTGCCGGCCATGCTGGCGTCGTAGTCGGGTCCGATGAACACGAACTCGTAATCGGGAAGGCTTCGGGCGGCGTGTTCGACCAGCCCATAGTCGACCCACTCGGCAAGTGCGCCGTAGTAGCCGACAACGGGCCTGCCCGACTCGACAACATCTCTCAGGTCAACCGGTGGATCAACGGGATGTGCGCCGGCGAAATGCCGGTAGTCGACACCGTTTGGGCACAGGATCGCGTCCGGCCTATCAGGGCGTAACCCGGAGAGGAGATCAACCGCTGAAGCCGCTGCCACGTCTGCCTCCCGAATGGCGTCTTCGTACCAGCCGGTCAGCTTCTCCATCGAGTGGGTGGCGGCGAACACCTCGAGTTCATCGATGTGCTCGAAGATCGTCACCGGATCTCGCAAGAAGCGCCGCCACCCGAAGTTATAGACGTAGCTGACTAGCAACGGCTGGGGTATCGCCCCGATCAGGTCGAGCACCTCGTCGGGCATCGCAAACAGGTAAAGCCGGTCGTTGACCTTGGAGAATCCGTTGATGTAATCAGCGCCCATCCACTCGACGTTGTAGAAGGTCAGGTAACCCTGCCGGGCGAAGGCCAGGGCCATTTGCTGCGGGCGTTGGAAGAGGCTCACCGACCATCCAATCGTGTGCGGATAGACCACCACTCCTGCCACATTCCGGTGGGCCTCGAGGATTTCCTCCAATTGTTTGGAGAACCTGGAGCGAAGATCGGACAACGCCTGGAACTCGGTCGACTCGGTCGGAGGGCGTCGCCTCCCGAGACCCCGCAGGTCGTTGCGGACCTTCCAATAGGTGTTGACCAGCCGCATGGCCCGGCTCCCCACCAGGATCCGGTACTCCTCGGCCAGCCGTTCCCGAGAGCCAGCCAGCCCATCCCGTTCGATTCGTATTTGGCCCACCTGCGCCCGGGCTCGTTCGATCTCGGCGGCTTCCCCTGCCCGTAAGAGGGCCAGCCGGGTCATCTCCCGCTCGATCTCGTCCCGGGGCGGCGCCGGCCGGGCCAGGGCGGATGGGAGGACATCCCGATTCCCGGCGGCCCGTTGGCGCAGCACCCCGGCAGCCTTTTCTAGTCGAGGCCTGATTTCGGCGGCGTGGTCATCGAGCTTCGCGGCCGTCTCGAGGAGCAGCCCGGTTTCCAACTCCCGCAAATCCAACGCGAACTCCCCGACCCCCAGCTCTTCCATCACCTGGCCCACCTTGGGGTCGTAGGCAAGGGCTACCACCGGGACACCCATCGCCGCCGCAAAGATCACCGAGTGGAGGCGCATGCCGAGCACCATCCGGCACCTTCCCAGCACCGCCGCCCGTTCGGCCGGCGTATAGCCGCCCCGCAGGATGGTTACCCGATCAGGGTGGTCGACTAATGCCAACAAGTCGAGAGCGACCTGCGAGTCGTTCTCGTGGGCATGGGGTGATTCCTGGAATGGGACCAGCACGGCGCGGGCCTCGAGCCGTCCGATCAGGTCGTCCAGTGCGCGGCTGACAGCCGGGAGCCATTCACCATTCGCCCATGGGCGGAGACACACCCCGATCACCGGGTCGCCGTTGGCACCGGTGGTCTCGAGGATTTCGTCCGCCACCTCGGCCGAGGCCGGATTGAGGGCAAAGGCCGGATCGGCGGTGACCGGAATCCGCCCAATCTCCACCCCGAGGTCGGCCAGCAGCCCGGCCGAGCCCTGGTCACGAACACTGGCCGTGGCCGCCAACGAGAAGGCCAGGGAGGCGTAGCGGCGGCCGGCCTCGCTGGTGAGAGGCCCAACTCCGACCCCGTAGATGGCGAGGGGGGTGTCGGTGGCCCGGGCGAGGAGGGCGAAGCCCGACCAGTACCCGATGTCTCCGTGGTGGGGGCTCCAGATGGCGTCGGGCTCGAAGGGGTTGTGGTCCTGGAAGAGCCCACCGCCACCGAGGATCATAAGGTCGGCTCTGCGGGCTGCCTCGATGGTGGCGGCGGTGTCCTGCCATGGGATCGCATCCACCCCGTGATCGGCGTACAGGTCGGCTGGGGACCCGGCCATAACCGTCACCCGGGCATCGATCGAGGCAAGATCGTCGAGGAGGACGGCGAGGATGGCCTCGTCTCCGGCGTTGCCGAAGCCGTAATAACCGCAGACCAGCGCGTTGGGGCCATTACTCATGGTTTTGGGAGGCTAGATGAGGTCACTGTCCGAGCACCGGTGGCCGTCTGCTTGATTAAGTAGCTTCCGGAAGCTACCTTAGGGGGATGCGAACCGTTGGGCTCAAGGTGTTGAAGAACCGCCTCAGCGAGTACGTGCGGCTCGCTTCCGGCGGTGAGACGATCCTCATCTCCGACCGTGACAAGGTGGTGGCCGAGCTAACGCCTCCCCAACCCACCCGGAGTATTTCGCTGCCCGACGCGATGCTGGCCGAGGCGGTTAGGAACGGTCTGATCACGCCGGCTCTCCGGCCCCCCGGGCCCCCTCCCAAGGCGGACCCCGTCTGTTCTCTGGACGATCTCCTCGAGGAGCTGGCTGCCGATCGGGCCGACCGGTGATTTATGTCGACACCTCGGTAATGCTGGCGCAGCTTCTGGCCGAGGATCGGAAGCCGGTCGCATCGCTTTGGTCCCAACCCATGATCTCGAGCAGGCTCCTGGAGTACGAAACGTGGACCAGGATCAATGCCCGCGGTTTGAACCAGTCCCACGGCGAAGCCACCCGGCAGCTGCTGGAACAGCTCTCGTTCCTCGAGCTGACCCCACTTGTTCTCGGCCGGGCCGTCGAGCCCTTCCCAATTCCGGTGCGAACCCTCGATGCGCTCCACCTGGCCTCGGTCGAGTACCTCCGCGACCGGAGGATCGGTGTTGAGCTCGCCACTTACGACGGGCGAATGGCCGCGGCGGCTTCGATGCTCGCCATCCCGCTGGCCCCGATCGGCTAAGGCAGGAAATAGACCAGCCCGGTGTCCAGGAGATGTTGCTGGACCTGGGTCACCGCCACCTCCCGGGGCAAGATGTTCTGGGTGGCAGCCAGCCCGGCGATCGCCCCGGCCACCTGCCCGCCCCACATCTCCTCCGGCTGGGTGCGGACCGCCGCCGCCGCCACCCGCGACACCCCGGCGGCGCGGGCAATCCCGGGGAGGAAGCCATCCACGGTCTCAGGGATGAAGACCCTTATCGGAACCTCGAAGAGCCCGTAGCCGGACCCGTCCTCCTCGGGCGGGCAACCGTGAAAGTCGGTGAAGTAACCGCCGAGCATCACCGCGTCATCGAACCGATGGTGCCCACGTACGGTGTCGGCCAGGTCGGGCGCCCCCAAGTTGTAGCTGGCCACCAATCGCCTCCCTTCGCGTACATAAGGGATGGGGGGAAGACTGCGTTCGAGGTCGTCGGGGACTAGGTCGTCCCAAAGCAAGCGGACTCCGCCGGCGAAGCCCA
>JBQTHI010000069.1:0-5143 GCA_052390035.1 Actinomycetota bacterium
GGCTATATCGGACTGCGTGGCCCCGTTCAGCTCCACCGCCACCCCGTTGAGCACCGTGGTGAGCTCACGGACTATCCGGGCCTGAGGTGCGGCCTTGGCCAGCGCCTGGCGGAAGGAGGCGTGCTCCTTTTCCAGATGGCGGAGGTAGGCCCGGTAGGCCGGGCTGGCCGGGTCGAGCCGCCCACTCACTGGCTTGGTCCGCTCCAAGCCGGGAATGCCGCCCTCGTACTGGGCGGCGCCCGGTGAGGGCAGGGCAACCAAAACATACCCCGTGTCCCCTTCGTCTGCCGGGGCTGCCGCCATCGCGCTCAGTCCGGTCAGACCCAAGAGGACGGCCAATACGGACGCGACGGTCAACCACCGTTTCATGCTCTTCCTCCCTGTGCTCCGTGGACGCCTACGGCATCCCCTCGTTGCAGGCCAACCCCGGCCGTCGCCACCTGCCAAGATCGGCATGCCCCTAGACTCGACCACAACTGCAAGGTCAAGGGGTGTTTGATGAGCAGACCGATCTTTCTTTCCGTTTGGTTAGTGGTGGCCGTTGCTTGCGCCATCCCGGCCACCACCGGCTCGGGTGGCGGACAAAAGCAAATCGCGGGCGATGAGCCGGAGACGCCTCCACCGACCTCCGCGGCGGCCCCGTCCACTCCCGCATCTCCCACCACTGCCGTGGGATCTGAGCGGCAGGCCCGTGAAGTCCCGGAGGACACGGTCCCCACGACTTCACCGGAGGGTGTGCCCGTGGTGATCTCGGGAGTTCCCAGCGAATTCGTCGAGGCGGTTATGGCCGATGCCGTCCGTGTCGCCTCGCTCGAGCGGGGGGCACTCCAGGTCCTGCGGGCGGAGCCGGTCGAATGGTCGGACGGTTCTCTGGGCTGCCCGCAGCCCGGGATGTTCTGCACCCAGGCGATCATTCCGGGTTTCTGGATCGAGATCGACGCCAATGGTCAAGTGCTTGACTACCGGCTCGACTCATCCGGCGGCTTCCGGCTTTGTGAACAACCTTCCTGAAAATGAATTGCCCCCTCGACAGGGGGCAATTCATCACAGCGCGACTGTCGCTACGGGGTTACCGACTCGATCACCACGTCACCCGATCCCACCAAGACGTTGGTGTCGGTCCTGACCTGCACGTTGCCCAGCAACACTCGTCCTGCAGCAGGGGCGGCGTTGGCCGTGACACTGCCCGGTACGGTCCAACTTGCCCCGCTCGGCCGCAACGCGTTGGCGTCGGTTATGGAAACCGACCCAAAGGCAGGGTTAAGGAACACATCGAGGTAGCTGTAGGTGGTCGTCCCGGCCGGTACGGCAAAACCGTCCACTAGCACCGCCCAGAGACCTGCTGCCGGATTGTTGATCGTCACCGACTCCTCCGAGTCACCATCGGCATTCAGTCCGGCGAGGACGCAGGAACCGGTCGTGCAGTTGAACACGAAGAGGTCGAGGTCGGCGGCCGGGTCGGAAGGGCTGCCGATCGTGGCCCGCAACGAGGTCGATCCGGCCGAGACCGTGACGAAGGTCACGTTTTGGTCCAGGTCGGCGATCGTCGGGGTGTCCCGAAAAGCGCTACCCAAAGTCGTGCCAACCGCTCGCCCGGTAAACGCTCCGAAGAGATTGGTCAGGGTGTAGCTCCTGGCCACCGGCACTCCGATCGTCGCCGACGCGATCACGTCGGGATTGGGAGAAACCGAGGCCCCCAGGATCGAAGCGGTCAGGGTGTATGGAGCGTTGGCGGTGTCCGAGGTCCGGCGGGCCTCAACCGTGGTCTCCCAAACTCCGGCCTGGGGGTTGGAGGTTGTCCGACTCAAGGAAGAGGCCGGGCAGGTTGTGTGTGCGGTGGCCGAAGGGCAGTAGTTGGCGGTGCTGGCGTTGGAGTCGATCGGGAGACCCCAGGGGTGATAGCGCAGGAACCGTGATTGTCCGGTGCCCGCTGCAACGCTCGGTCCGCTGAAGTCGACCTTGAACGCCGGCACCGCTGGCGGTATCGCAAAGAAGTGGCTCAGCGTCTGGTTGCGGCCGATCGTGCCACTCTTCGTGACCGCGTAACCGCTGGCGGCCGTGAAGACGTCCGGAGCTACGACGACGTTCATGGTCTGATAGTCGATCCCTCCGGTGGCCGGGTCGTCAAGGTTCAACAGGGCCGAGTGCACCCCGGCTGTGGTTGGGTTAACGGTCACGTTGAAGCTGACCGGCTGGTTGCCGGGAAGCGCAATGGAACCGGCTGAACTGAAAGTGCCGTCGTTGCCAACCCAGGTCACGTTGTAGTTGATCGGCTGGGCACCTCCCTTGGTGCGGGTGAAGGTATAGGTGCGGGTGTACGAGTTGCCGACCGTCACTCCCTCGCGGTCGTGGATGCCGACTCCCACCCCGGTTGTGGCCAAAAAGCCGCTCAGCACGGTGTTGACCGGCACCGAACCGGTGATTTCCGCCACCTTGATATTTGTTTTCAGCAGATCCCAGGCGGCGCCGACGTTGATAAGTCCGTTGCCCTGTTCGTAAGCCTGTTCCTCGCTGATGAACCGGGCAGACGAGTTGATGGCCTGGCGGATCTGGGCCGGTTGATGTTGCGCACCGGCCTGCTGGGCGGCACTTACCAACAGCGCAGCAGCGCCTGCGGCTTGCGGCGATGCCATCGAGGTGCCGTTGAACATTGAATAGCCCGGTGGCAGGACGTATGTACCAGTGACCGGCCCACCCGGCTGCCACATCGGGGTGGCCGAGATCGCTGCCCCCGGGGCGGTGATGTTGGGCTTGAAGCCCCCATCCTCCCTCGGTCCACGTGAGGAGAACCCGTGCATGGTGTCGGTCTGGGTGGAGTCCGAGCCGTAGTTCTTCTGCCAGGTGTCACGACTGATGTAGGTGCCGACGCTCATGACCCGGCCGGCCACTGATGGGTCGCCCACCGTGTTCAGGCCCGACCCGCTGTTTCCCGCGGAAATGAACATCTGCACGTTGTACGTTTCGATCAGGCGGTCGTAGAGCTGGGCGCGGGCGTTGTTGCCGTCGTTGAGCGCGGGCAAACCACCAATGGACATGTTGATCACATCAACGTTGGACTGTTTGGCGGCGTAGATCATTCCTTCGATGAGGGCATGGGCGGTGCACCCGGAGATGAACAAACACACCCGCACCGAAACAATCTTCGCTCCGGGGGCGGCGCCCGTCATTGCCCCTCCGAACAGGCTGTTACCGGCGACGATTCCGGCCACATGAGAACCATGAGCGGCGGAGACGATCCCGATGTTGATCACCTTTTGGGCACCGTTGGTCTGGACGACGAAGGGCATCCGCTCGGCGACCGTCGTAGCCGGGTTGTCGGTGCCGAAATAGCCAACGTCGTAATTGACCTTGTAATCGGTCATGGCTGCGTCATCGGCGAAGGTCAGGTTCTGGTTGGTGTCAACCCATACTTGGTTGCTGTTCGTTCGCCAGAGGACCCCGAAAAGCCCGCTCGAGCCTGCAGGGTTGCCATCCCGGTTCACGTCGCTTCCGACCTCGCCGCCCAGGCGGCTGTCTCGCTCGTTGAAGATGCCGAAGCGGAACCCGCCCCCACCGGGGGCCGTGTAGGTGGATGTACCAACCGTGAAGCTGGGGCCGTTGACCTGCAAAGCCATGTCGACCCAGGTGGGGTCGTCATCATCGAATGGATCTGTGTAGGTCACCCAGTCGACGATCTTTCGCTCACCCGTGCTGGTGGTGAGAAGGCTCGGATGGTCGAGCGTCACGCCTGTGTCGAGGATCCCGACCACCACCCCACGTCCGTCCCAGGTCGGATGGGCGGACATGAACTGTGATGCTCCCGTGTCGCCGATCGGCATGTAGGGGTTGTTGTTGGGAGTTGCAGCACCTGGTGCTGGCTGCGGCGCGACAGGTTGGACGCCTTCGGGCCGCGGATCCTCCAGAGGGATAATCTCGTCGACGTCCAGCGCTGCTACCGCCGAATCTTTGGCGAGCGTGGGAACCGCATCGACCGGCACCGACGCCCGGAGGTAATCGATGCTGTCCTCCCGGACCTGAACGGTCCCGCCTACCGCCGCCACCGCCTGGGCAGCCGCCCGGTTTCGACCCTGAACGGCGGCGATGAGGACGGTGACGCTCGACTCACCGCCAACGCTGGCTTCGGCCAGAAGCTGGCGATCGCGTTTGGACAATCCGTTGCCTCCCGCCGCCCCGCTGGCGCCAGCCGCGGGAATCAGCATGCCGATCAAAGCGACGATCAGGCTGATGCGCGCCACAGAACGACTCACAATGTCACTCCCTCTCGGGCCGCTGGCCCGCGACTCTGGGCGGGACACCCCGCCGAACCAGCGGACGTTAACTACCTGAAGTTGGGTGCGCCACCGGTGACTAGTGCAGCCCGGGCAGTACGATTTCCGTGTTATGGCAAACAATCTGAAGACGGTTGGACTGCTCGGTTTGCTCACCGCTTTGGTGTGGTGGCTGGGTTACAGCTTTGGCGGTGCGCAAGGGTTTTGGATTGGCTTGATCTTCGCCGGCGTTCTCAACTTTGTCGCCTATTTCTTCTCGGACAAGATGGCCCTTGCTGCCTCCCGGGCCAAGCCGGTGGAGGAGCACGAACTGCCGGCGGTTTATTCGATCGTCCGCAACCTCGCAGCTCGCGCTGAACTGCCGATGCCCCGAATACATCTGATCGACTCGCCGCAGCCCAATGCCTTTGCCACCGGCCGCAACCCTGAACACGCGGCGGTGGCGGTGACCACCGGCATTCTCCAAGCCATGAACAACGATGAATTGGAGGGGGTGCTGGCCCACGAACTTTCCCATGTCCAGAATCGGGACATCCTGATCAGCTCGGTGGCGGCCATGATGGCCGCCGCCCTCAGCATCTTCGCCCGCATGGCGCTCTTCATGGGTGGCGGTCGTGACGATCGCAACAACCCGCTGGCCGGGATTGCCGCCATCCTCTCGCTGGTCCTGGCTCCGATCGCCGCCATGGTGATCCGGATGGCGATCTCACGCTCGCGCGAATATCAAGCCGATGCCTCTGGGGCGACTCTGACCGGCCGACCCCTGCAACTCGCCTCCGCCTTGAACAAGCTCGGCCAGGGGACGGCGCGGATCCCAATGCGGGTCAACCCAGCGGTGAGCCAGCTTTTCATCGACAATCCTCTCAAGGCCTTCG
>JBQTHI010000070.1:0-25830 GCA_052390035.1 Actinomycetota bacterium
CTCTGGCCGCTGCATACGTTCTGCTGATGGCCGTTGCCGGACCAGTTGCCGCCAAGCTCGCCGACCCAGGACGTTCACGAGCGGCCGTGAGTTGACTCAACTCCTGAGCGACGCGTCGAGCTCCCGCGCTCGATCGTTGAACCAACGGTGGAGCTCCTCGTCGACGTTGGCCCAGTCGAGCGAGCGATCGGGTCCCTCGACGTAGCCGTCGAGGGACACGTTGAGGGAGTAGATCAGCTGCCGATGAGCCGAATGCCCGGATTCTCAATGGGATCTGTGGGGTCATGATCCATGGCCGATATGAGTTGAGCAGCCCGCTTCAGACACCTGGCGCCTATCGGCAAGTTGGGCCGCCGGCGAGCTTTAAGCCTTGGAAGCCGCGGGCCACCGCGGCGGGGACAGCTTCGCTTCGGCGGTTGACGGGGTGGGGCGGTTCGCCAGCTGATGACGGGTTAGTCAGGCGTCGAGCCGAAGGGGCAATCCGAACAACGGGAACAAATTGGCTGCGTCGAGAAAGAACGTGAACTCGACGATCTGACCGCCGGCGACCTCGAAGACCTGCACCGCCCATGGTTCGAAGCCCCCCGCCGGGTTTGGTCGGTATTGCCCAAACGTCAACGAGCCGTTGGCCGCCGCCGGCAGGAGGCGTGATCCTCGACAACTTGCTCCCGGACCGACCCACCATTTGAGGATGTCGTCGCGGCCTCTTAGCCACAATGCATATGGCGGCATCGACTGAATGGCATCCTCCCGGATCAGGGCCGTAAGCGAATCCATGTCGTAAGTCTGAAAGGCTTCTACGTAACGTGACAGGAACTCGCCATCGACTTGGTCCGGTCGGTCATTGGGCTCACCAGCCACAAGTTTGGTGGCGGCAAGATTCGACCTGGCCCGCTGCAAGGCGCTGTTGACCGAAGCCACACTCGTGTCGAGCAACTCGGCTGTCTCGTTCGCTCGCCAGTCAAGAACATCCCTTAGGATGAGTACCGCTCGTTGCCGGGGAGGCAGGTGCTGGAGGGCGGCTATGAAGGCGAGTCGAACCGAGTCGCGGATCATCGCCTGCTCGGCCGGATCGCTCGCGGGCTCGAGTGCCCAGGCATCGGGAATCGGACCGATCCAGGTGTTCTCAGTCAATGGTGGTTCGAGATGGCCTTCGACCGAACCCGGCGCCGACAGGTCCATCGGACGGGCCCGACGCTGACCTGCCTTCAACATGTCGAGACACACATTGCTGGCGATGCGGTACAGCCAGGTCCGCACGGACGCACGCCCTTCGAACCGGTCGAAGCTTCGCCAGGCTCGCAGCATGGTCTCTTGCACGGCGTCTTCCGCTTCGAATGGTGAGCCCAACATCCGATAGCAATAGGCGGTCAACTCAACCCGATGAGGGTTGAGTATTTCCATAACGTCGGACCCGGCTTCCCGACGGATGTCGACCACCGATAGGTCGCTCATCTGAGGAAGGCTAGGCATGGAACGGGACAAGCGAACATCCCAAACTATCCCTCCTCTGGCATCGTTCCGGTAACGATGAAGTCGACACCCGAAGGGCGGTCGTCCACTTCTCCACTAACCGGCCGAACGTTTCGAAGCAGCACAACCGTCAGAATGGCCACTCCGAGGGATATGACCGCGCTGATGCCGGCGGTGAGCACCAAACCGTCGGTAAATGCGCCCCGGGCCACCTCCAGTAGCCGAGTCCCGACCTGGCCGCCGATCTGTTCGGCAATCGCCAGTGCCCCACCGAGCGTGTCGCGGGCGGTGGCGGCTGCGGCGGCACCGACCTCGGAGGGCAGCGAGCTGGCGATGCCGCTCCGATAAACCGCCGTGCCGATGCTCCCGAGAATGGCGATCCCAAGGGCACCGCCCAACTCGGCGCCCGTTTCCGAGATCCCCGAGGCAGCCCCGGCCTTTTCGGCCGGGGCGCTTCCCACAATCAATTCGGTCGTCAAGTTGAATACCGGGGCCAGGGCGAGTGAGACGACCACAGAGGCGGCAACCACAATCGCCAAGCCATCCGATCCACCTACCTGAGTCAGAATCGTCAGTCCGACTGCGGCCACCGTGAAAGCACCGCCAAGCACCACTGCGGGTCGCACACGGTGGACGAAACGGGGGGCAAACGTAGAGCCGATGATGAAGGCGGCGGCTGATGGCAGATCCCACAGCCCTGCCTGGAGGGGCGACAAGCCGAGCACCAGTTGCAGATATTGAGCCACAAAGAGGAAGTAGCCGACGGCTATGAAGATGGCCAGTACATTCGCCCCCAGCGAAACGTTGAAGGAGCGCAGCCGGAAGAGTCGGAGATCGATCAGCGGATCCTCGAGCACGCGCTGACGGCGACTGAACGCCACACCCATCACAAGCCCGACCAGAATGACCGCCATTGGAGTCGCCCTTAGTCCATTCTGGACGATCTCTTTGAGTCCGTAAATCACGGCAAGCACCGCAGACAAGGACATGCCGGCGCTCAAGAGATCGAGGTGACCCGCCGAGGGATCTCGATACTCGGGCAGGACTCGTGGTCCGAGAATCAAGAGAAGTGCCATCACCGGCAGGGCCAACAGGAAGACCGAACCCCACCAGAAGTATTGGAGCGTGATGCCACCCAGCACGGGCCCGACTGCGCTACCGGCAGAAAAACTTGCGATCCACCACCCGATGGCGACCGAGCGCTGTTTCGGGTCGGGGAACATGTTGAAGATCAACGACAAGGTGGAGGGCGCCAGTGTCGCCCCTGCAATCCCCATCAAGGCGCGACTGGCGATCAACATTTCGGCGCTGGTTGAGAAGGCGGCCATTATGGAAACAACGCCGAACGAGGCGGCCCCGACCATGAGCAGGCGCCGGCGACCAATGCGGTCTCCGAGCGTGCCCATGGTCAAAAGCGAACCAGCGATCATGAACCCGTAGATATCGATGAACCAGAGCAGTTGGGCGCTCGTCGGTTGGAGGTCGGCGCTCAGGCTGGGGACGGCCAGGTGGAGCACCGTGAGATCCATTACGTACAGGAGACAGGCGAGCGAGAGCACCGCCAATCCGATCCATTGGCGGCGGCCAGCAAGGGGAGGTGCGTCCTGCACTAAGTCCATTGTGGTTCCTCCAGAAACCTCCGTTGACCAATGAGACGATTTGAGATCCAGAAACTGATCGCGAGGATCGATGAGTTTTTGCTTTCCGAGGCGTCATAACCAGGTGGACCAGGGTGACCCAGCGAATTGGAGACTCGACGACTTCACTCCGTTGGACCTCGTCAGTAGGCGCCTGGCCCCTTGGTACCGGGTGCGAGTGGTCGTCGTGGCAGGTGGTACCGAGCGTGTTATTGATCAAGGCGAGTGGGACGACACTCTCCTGGTCGTCGAACGAGGCGAGATCGAACTCGAGTGCCGGAGTGGAAGCCGCCGCCGGTTCTCTGTCGGCTCCACCTTGTGGTTGGTCGGCTTACGGCTACGGGCAATGGTCAACCCGCACGCGGTTCCCGCCCATCTCATCGCCGTCTCGCGAAACCGGGACGACTGGAGCTCGGCCGATCACCCCTGACTGATTGATGATGTTAATTATTTTGCCCAACTAGGGACTAGATACGGGACTAGCTATCTCCGTTTGCCGGGGTAGGTCCCAGAACCTACTCTCCCGCCACCCCTATGCGACGCGGAGTCTCCTTATTCGCGGTCGCGCTTGCGATGTTGGCGGCGCTGCCAGCCCAAGCAGACGACCTGGGATCTGCCATCAACAATGCCCGCGGCTCTGCCTTACCGATCGATCAGTTTGTCGACGAGTTCGCACAACGAGCGGCCGAAAGGAGCGCCGGGCGCCGCAGCCTCGCTCATTCCGATCTGTCTCCCCTGCTCGGCTATTGCCTCACCGCCGGCGAAGTGATCGGGTACGGATCCGACGTCGGCACGATCATGGCAGCGTTCGCCGGAAGTCCCAGCCATTGGAAGGTGATAACCCAAGGACAGTGGACTGTGATGGGCACCGGGGCGGCCGTCGACGGCGCCGGTGTTCTGTGGGTAGCCGTGGCCTTTTGCACTGCCTCCGGCGGTCCGGCCCCCCCTCCACCACCACCCCCGTCCTCTGCGCCAACGCCACTTCCCCCTCCTACACCGGCGCCGCAAGCTCCGATCGCATCGGCCTTCCTCGAACCGGTTCCCCTTACCGACGTGCTGGCGATCGGTCCGATACTCGACCTCGAGGGTACGGTGTCACTTCTTCTTGGCGCGTCCCCGTTCCTACCGCCGGAGGAGTGGCGGCGGTTCATCGATCCGTCGATCAGCTGAGCTGTTCGGCAATCTCCACGGCGTTGAGGGCCGCCCCCTTGCGGAGATTGTCGCCCACCACCCACAGGCTGACCCCTCCCAACCCGTCGAGGGTGGACCGCACCCGTCCGATGAGAACTTCATCCCGGCCTGCCGAATCGAGCGGGGTTGGCACCCGATCGATCCATAACTCGGTTCCGGGGGCATTGGCGAGCAGTCCTATCGCCTCCTCAAGGGGAACCGGACGATCGAAGTGCATCGTGGCTGACACCCCGTGACCCACCATCACGGGCACCCGGACACATGTTGGCTCGATCTGGAGGTCGGGCGCTTCGAGGATCTTGCGGCTTTCGTTGACGAGCTTCCACTCCTCGTCCGTGTAACCCGACTCAGCGGCGTTGCCTGCCCAGGGGAGCACGTTGAAGCCGATGGGCCGGGCATACAGATCTCCACCGGGATCTGACCACCCCCCGAAGGTCAAGGCGGCGCGGTCTTGGCTGAGATGCTCGATCTGCCGGGACAATTCTTCGATTCCCCGCCGGCCGGACCCAGAAACCGATTGATACGAGGTCGCCACCATCCTCCTGAGCCGGGCGGCTCGATGGAGCGGTCCGGCGGCCATCATCAGCGCCATCGTGGTGCAGTTGGGATTAGCGATGACACCCTGGTGTTGGGAGATGGCATGGTCGTTGACGCCGGCCACCACGAGCGGTACCTCCGGCAGGTTGCGGAAAGCCGAAGAGTTATCAATGACCACCGCTCCCGCCTCGACAAATGCCGGGGCGTAGCGCCTCGATCGCTCGGCGCCGGCCGAGAACAATGCCACATCGACTCCATCCGGGGTCGACTCCTCCAAGTTTTCAACGGTGACCTCACCCCAGCGCGTATCCAGCTTGCTCCCGGCGGTCTGGGGCGATGCGAGCAGTCTCAGCTCGGCAAGCGGAAACTCGCGCTCCTCCAGTATTTCGATCATGGTCCGGCCCACTGCCCCAGTGGCGCCGATCACGGCCACCCGACGGTCGGTCATATCCCCACCTCCTCCCCCACCATGGGTGGTTCGAAGGCGGCGTGGAGGGCGGTCACCGCATCCTCGATCTGGGCTTCGCGAACGATGCAGGAGATACGGATCGTCGATGTCGAAATCATCTCAATGTTGATCCCTGCATCGGCCAGGGTCCGGAATACGGAGGCAGCCACCCCCGGGTGGGACTTCATGCCGGCCCCCACCAGGGAAAC
Organism: Actinomycetota bacterium; assembly: GCA_052390035.1. Taxonomy (GTDB): domain Bacteria; phylum Actinomycetota; class Acidimicrobiia; order Spongiisociales; family ZC4RG35; genus JBQTHI01. The sequence continues at coordinate 5,496 of JBQTHI010000070.1, forward strand.
CTTGGCGATGTCCTCGTCTACATCCACCCCGGCTGCACCCAACTCGCTGGCGACCTTGCCGGCCACTTCTCCGGCGTGTAGTGCGACAGCTTTGGGGACAGTGAAGCTGATGTCGGTCGAACCGTCTTGACCGATGTTCTGGACGATCATGTCGACGTTGACTCCGCCCGTCGCCAATGGCTCGAACAGGGCCGCGGCAACTCCCGGCCGGTCTGGCACACCGCGGACGGTCACCTTCGCCTCGGAACGGTCGTGGGCTATGCCGCGGATAATTGCCTGTTCCATGGTGTTCTCCTTGACCCAGGTTCCGGGTCTGTCATTGAACGACGAGCGGACATGGATAGCAATGTTGTATCGCCGTCCGATTTCAACCGCCCGGGTCATCAGTACCCCGGCCCCGGAAGCTGACAATTCGAGCATCTCATCAAACGAGATCTCGTGTAGCTGGCGAGCGTTGCGCACGATGCGAGGATCGGCCGCAAATATCCCGTCGACATCGGTGAAGATCTCGCAAACGTCGGCATGCAGGGCGGCCGCCAGTGCCATCGCGGTGGCGTCGGAGCCACCCCGCCCGATGGTGGTGATTTCTTTAGACGCAGGATCTACACCCTGAAACCCGGCGACGATGACGACCCGACCCCGTTCCAGTCCTTCGCGAATTCGCTCACCGCGGATCTCCCGAATCTTCGCCGATCCGTGGGCACCGTCAGTGAGAATTCCGGCCTGGGATCCCGTCAGGCTCATCGCCTCCACGCCACGGGCGCTGATCGCCATCGCCGTCAGTGCCATCGCGATCCGCTCGCCCGAGGTGAGGAGCATGTCCATCTCCCGAGCCGGAGGATCGGGGTTTACGGCTCGGGCTAGATCGATCAGCTCATCGGTGGTGTGTCCCATCGCCGAAACGACGACCACTACCTGGTTGCCCGCCTTGGTGGCGGCTACCACCCGATCGGCGACTGAGTTGATCCGCCCCGGATCGGCAACCGAGGTGCCGCCGTACTTCTGGACGATCAGGGGCATGTGGTGATTCTCTTCTCGGGGCTGCAGCCAACGTATTCATTGACTGGAACCCTGGGTTCGCGGGTTGGCGGATTGGGATTGGCCGGATAGCTTACGGCCCTCCCCAACCGGGCTGATATGACCGACCGCCGACAACGCCAAAAGGACCTGAGGGCCGGGAAACGGGAAGCCGAACGGAAGGCGGCCGCCCGACGAGAGCTCCGACGACGCATTGTCATCGCGCTGGTTGTTGGACTTGGCCTGGTCATCGTACTGGTGATCTTCGCCACAATTCGCAACCGCCCCGAGGAGCTACCAGCCGCCTATGACGGCTTTCGCGCCCAAACCACCGCCTGTGGCGGGACCCCTCCGCCCGAGCCACAGCTGCTCACCTTTACCGCCCCAGAGGACGAAGGAGTCGCGGCGAGCGCCCGCGCCACCATCACGACCAGCTGCGGCCCGATCGTGATCGAGCTCGATCCCGGCTACCCGCAGACAGTCAACTCGTTTGTGTTCCTTGCACGCCAGGGCTTCTACGACGGGATCGTGTTCCACCGAGTTGCTTCTCAATTCGTCATCCAGGGGGGCGATCCCACGGCCACCGGGACAGGTGGACCCGGCTATTTGCTGCCAGATGAGTTCCCCCCAGCCGACTTTGTGTATGAACCCGGCGTGGTCGCCATGGCAAATGCGGGAAGGGGAACGACGGGGAGCCAGTTTTTCATCGTCGTCGGAGATGACGCAAAGGTGCTCACCAACAGCTTCTCGATTCTTGGCCGGGTAGTAGAAGGACAGAGCACGCTTGAAACCATCACGGCTATTCCGACCGAACTGTCACCGGGCACCAACGAGCGCAGCCGGCCGACCGAAACGATCTACATCGAGGTCATCGAGATCGACGGCTGAAGGGTGATTGACCTCCACGTCCATTCCACCGCTTCCGACGGATCGGACCCACCAGCAGAGGTGGTGCAAAAAGCGGCCGAAGCAGGAATCACCTCAATTGCCCTGACCGATCATGACACTCAGGCAGGAATCGCAGAAGCCCTGCTCGCCGCCCACGAATACGGAGTTGAGCTGATCCCCGGAACCGAGATCTCGGCCGAGTGGGAACCGGGGGCGATGCATCTCACCGTCCTATTCCTTGCGCCTGGACCGGGACCCCTCCAGGATCGGTTGAGCGAACTACGAAAAGGGCGACAGGCTCGCAATAGTCGGATCATCGAGCGGCTCGGCCGGCTCGGCATCGAGATGACCGAGGACGAACTTGCCAACGAGTCGTCTGGCGACTCAGTGGGCCGGCCCCATATCGCCGCGGTGATGATGCGGGCGGGCCACGTAGAGAGCATTGCCGAGGCGTTTGATCGATATCTCGGGCGGGGAAGGCCGGGATACGAGCCCCGACCGCGCCTGCTGCCAGAAGAAGCCGTTGGTCTGGCTGTCGAGTCACGTGCGGTGCCGATCCTCGCCCATCCTCACACTTTGGGGTTGGACCGCAGCGCCGAGGTTGCTGCCACCCTCAACAGACTCCGTGACGCCGGGCTGGCAGGCATGGAGTGTTACTACCCGCTCTACAGCCCGCTGGAGCGAGAGGGCTACGCCGCCCTCGCCGAGCGATTTGGTCTGGTGCCGGCAGGGGGAAGTGATTATCACGGGAGCTACAAACCCGAGATTCAGCTGGGCATCGGGCGGGGCGACCTAGAGGTGCCCGAGGTGCTGCTTGACCGGCTGCGGCCATCTTGACCGCGAGCATGGGGTGATGTTCGCAACCGACAACCAGGAACCACGACGTGCTCTCGGTCTCGGCGGGGCGACGCTGGTCATCTCGGTGTCGGTGCTGGTCTCCCGCCTTTTGGGCCTGGGGCGGGAAACGCTCATCGCTGCGACACTCGGGGTCTCATCCCAGGGTGATCTCTATCGGGACGCCTTTCTCATCCCGGATCTACTCAACTACTTGCTGGCCGGCGGGTTTCTCAGCATCACTTTGATCCCGCTGCTGGCTCGGCGGATCGAATCGAATGATGGCGATCGATTGGCAGCCGACTTCAGCACAGTGTTCCGATGGGCAGCGATGGCGATCGTCGGCGCAACAGCGGCATTGATGATCGTCACCGATCCTTTGGCGGCGGCGGTTTTCCCAAGCCTCGACCATAGCGCCCTGGACGAGGTGGTGAAACTCACTCGTATTGCCCTCCCCGCCCAAATTTTCTTCGTCCTGGGGGGCCTGTTCATGGCCTATCAGTACGTGAATCGCCGCTTTCTCTTTCCGGCCCTCGCGCCGGTCATATACAACTTGGCCATCATCGGAGGCGGATGGTTGGGCGCGGCCGGCGGTGACCCGCGCCCCGATGGCTTCGTCTGGGGAGCGCTGGTTGGCGCCGCCATCGGCAGTTTCGCCCTCCAATGGCTCGGGGCTCGCCGGTCGGGAATGCGATGGAGTCGGGGCCGATCGAGCGGCGTGATGTCCGAATATCTGGCTCTTGCGGTTCCACTGATGATTGGCCAGTCGGTAGCGGTCCTGGACGAACAATTCCCCCGGTTCTTTGGTCAGCTGGCTGGACCGGGCGGCACCGCGGCGTTGTCGTTTGCGCGAATGCTCAACATGCTCCCCGTGGGAATAGTCGCCCAAGCGATCGGCGTGGCCAGCTTCCCGTTTCTGGCTCGGCTGGTGGCGTCAGGGGAAGAGTAATTGGTGCACGATACAACCGCACGTGCCTTGCGCGCCACTACTGCAGCATCGCTCGCCGCCACCGCCCTGGTGGTCGCCACCGCCCGGCCATTCGTTCGTCTGGTTTTCGAATGGGGGGCCTTCACCTCCTCGGATTCCGCCACCGTCACCCGCCTTCTGGTCGTCTTTGCGCTCTCTATCCCCGCCTGGGGTCTTCATCAGCTCACGGCCCGCTGGTTCTATGCCCATCGGCGAATGTGGCTTCCGGTCGTGGTCGGAACCCTCGCTACGGGCCTTGCCATCCCCGTAACCCTCTGGTTGTTCGATCGACTAGGGCTGACGGGTATCGCAGTTGCCAGTTCGATCGTGATGTGGATCTACACCCTGACCCTGTTGGTGCTTTTCTGGAACCGCCGTCCGGAGCGGATGGCACCCATCATCGACGTGTCCTGGCGGGGAGTGCCGGCAGCCGCGGCAGGTGCCTTGACCGGCCACGCGGTGGCCGGCATGTTTCTTGGGTCCTCGCCCTGGCAGGCGTTGGCGGCGAGTATCGCGGCCTCAGCCGTGGCGTTGGGTGTCTTCGCGTTGGTTGGAACGATCACCCGAATTCCGGAGATTCGCCCGTCGTCGTGGCGGGTCAAATGAGTCCCACTGGCCAATGGCCGCACCGGCCACCCGTCCCGGCCCGATCGCTTCGTTTCGTTGTTGGGCTCTACTTGCCTGGGGGCCCTCGCCGCTCCGGCCTGACCACCGCTAGCGGGTCATCCGGATGGGGGTCCTGGTAGGCCTGGGTCCAGGCGGGAGGTACTCGCCTGGGTCGGACCACGGCGCGGGCCGCGAGGGCGTCGTCGAGTAACCGCCGGAAGACGGCCGTGATGGCCGCTGCTTCATACGGTCCGGCGCCGCCACGGATCTCAATCCTGCTCATTCATCCCTCTGATTCGACCCCGGTAGGCACCTCGACCAACTCGATCAGGGTACCGGCCAGGTCGGCAGGGTGCACAAACGCAATCCGGGTGCCCCTCCCTCCGGGTCTTGGTTCCGAGTCGATCAGGTTGGCGCCGCTGGCCTTGAGATGTTCGAGCGCTTCGACGATGTCCACTACGGCGTAGGCGACATGATGAAGACCCTGGCCGCGCTTTTGCAGAAACCTGCCAACCGGCGAATCTGGGGTTAGGGGAGCGAGGAGTTGCACGAATGATCCGCCGACTGGAATGAGTGCTTCCTCAACACCTTGATCGTCGACCACTTCACGATGGATGGGTTCGACCCCATATCGCTGGCGGAAGCCATCAATGGCGGTTTCGAGAGTCGGGACGGCGATCCCGACGTGATCGAGGTTGTATAGCTTCACCGGACGTCCTGCACCATCGACCCAAGTCTGACACTAAAACAGGGCCTCACCAACCCGGGGTACGCTCATTTGCGATGGTCGAGCCGATCGAACGCAACCTGGGTCTGGACCTGGTTCGGGTCACGGAGACTGCGGCCATGGCTGCGGCTCGTTGGATGGGTCGGGGAAACAAGGAGGCGGCGGATCAGGCGGCGGTTGACGGGATGCGTGCCCACCTGTCGACTCTCGACATCGATGGGGTCGTGGTAATCGGCGAAGGGGAGAAAGACCACGCTCCGATGCTCTACAACGGCGAGAGGGTCGGCACTGGTCGGGGCATGCCGGTTGAGGTGGCAGTCGACCCGGTTGATGGCACCACCCTTACCGCCAAAGGTGAACCGGGCGCACTGGCGGTAATCGCCGTCACCGAAGGGCGAGGCTTGATGTATGCGCCAGGACCGCTCGCCTATATGGACAAGATCGCCACCGGCCCCGAGGCAGCCGGATCCATCGAACTTGACGCCCCCGTCGACCACAACCTCCGACGGGTTGCCAAGGCCAAGGGGCGGGACCTCAACGACCTCACGGTCATCATCCTCGATCGTCCCCGTAATCAGCGTTACATCGACGGCGCCCGCCAGGCAGGGGCCCGTATCCGTCTGATCCGCGACGGGGACGTCGCCGCTGCCATTTCCACCGCCCGCCTCGACACCAGCATCGACCTGCTGCTCGGCATCGGCGGATCACCCGAAGCGGTGTTGGCCGCCGCCGCTCTCAAATGTATGGGCGGCGAGATGCAGTGCCGGCTCTGGCCACGAGACCAGCGGGAGGCGGCGTTGGCGGCTGAAAACGCACTTGACATCGATGAGGTCAAGATGACGAACGATTTGATCGGCTCCAGCAACGTGTTCTTCGCCGCCACCGGGGTGACCGGCGGCGACTACCTGCGAGGGGTGGACTTTGCCGGTGACACCGTGGTCACCCACTCGGTGATCATGCGATCAAAGACGGGCTCCATTCGTTACATGGATGCCCGCCACAATCTCCAAAAGCTCCGGGAAATCTCGGCGGTGGTGCTCGATTGACGGCTGTGCCCGACTGATGTTTGGCGTCGCCTGATGGCTGGCCCGAAGTCCTACCCGGAGCCTTACCGAAACGTCCTGTTGTTACGCGCCATCCGTCAGTTCGATCCCCGCCCGCTCTCCGACGCCCATCTTCACGCCATTTTGGAAGCTGCTCGCTGGACCGGCAGCTCCAAGAATCGCCAGCAATGGGCCTTGGTGGTGATCACCGATCCGGAACAGAAGGAGCGACTGGCGGGCTGTGGGGACTTCACCGATCCGATCAGACGAGCACCGGTCACCGTCGCCCTCGTCCAGCAGGGCGAAGGCTATGAGTTCGACACCGGAAGACTCGCCCAGAACCTGATGCTCGCCGCCCGCGCCCTGGGAGTTGCTTCGTGTCCGGTGACGCTGCACCGCAGCAACGATGCCGCTCTGGTTCTTGGCCTACCGCCAGATGTCCGAACCCGCTACGCGGTGAGCCTCGGATATCCGGCTGACGGAGCCGGACCGGCCCGGCTGTCGGGCCGGAAACCGTTTGACGAGATCGTCCATTGGGAGCGGTACTGACTCACGACGAGTGAGGGCTGTCGGTGCGACGTTCAGGTCGATCGATACCAGCCAGTGCCAGCGCGTCGAGCAGGTTCGACGCAATCGGCGCGCCAACCACCTCCAGGTCGCGGCGATGATGGGAGCCACCGTCGTAGAGAATCGGTCGGGCACCGACGTAGGCGGCTGCCACTGCGTCATCGGGAGTGTCGCCAATGACAATCACCCGAGACGGGTCTTCGTCGCCGATCAACAGCCGCAGATGCCGGGCCAGATAAGCGGCCTTATGGTCGCCCGGGCTTCCCTCGCGAAGCCCATCGACCCGATCGAAATAGCGCTCAATACCTAACACGCGGACCAAAGGGACGAGATCCTCGTGCGGGAACATTGAGAGAAGCGATTGACTGTGCTCACCAGCGGCCACCAGGTCGAGGGCCCTCGCCGCATCTCCGGTCAGGCGGGCGTTGACCAAGGCTGTCCGGTAGGCATCGTGAAAGACCTCGTCGAGGGTAAGCCACTCCTCTTCCGTTACCTGTCGCCCTAGAAGTCGGTCGTAGAAATTCTTGACCGGGCGCGTGTAATGCGATCGATATCCGTCCAGATCGATCGGCTTCGCCCCGAACCGGGCAAGGCCATGATTGACTGAGCTAACGACGACTTCCAAGTCATCGAACAGGGTCCCGTTCCAATCCCAAACCACATGCACGGAGGCGATCCTATGACCGGCCGTCTCAGGCCAGCGAACCCTGGGTTCCACCAAATGATATCGTTGGATGGAATCCTGGGTTTGGCAGTCTGAAACCTGGCTAGGTTGGCCCGATGAAGTCGATCAACCCCACTACTGGCGAGGTCGTCGCCGAATATTCCGAGCACTCCTGGGAGGAGGTCGACGCCCGCTTGGTGGCGGCTCATCGGGCGTTTCAAGAGTGGCGACGAGTCGATTACTCGGACCGGGCCATCCCGATGCGCAAAGCCGCCGAATTGCTCGAAGGCGGGAAAGAGGATCTGGCCCGGCTGATGGCCGTCGAAATGGGCAAACCGATCACGGCCGGTCGGGCCGAGGTGGAGAAATGTGCGTGGGCTTGCCGGTACTTCGCCGATGAGGCCGAAGAGATGCTGGCCGACCGGGAGATCCCAACCGGTCGGACCAAGAGCTATCTCCACAACGAACCGCTGGGAGTGGTGCTGGCGGTGATGCCGTGGAACTTTCCGCTCTGGCAGGTGTTTCGGTTTGCTGCTCCGGGTCTGATGGCGGGCAATGCCGGTGTGCTCAAGCACTCATCGAACGTCTTTGGGTCGGCCATCGCCATCGAGGAGATCCTGGCCGATGCCGGTTTCCCGACCGGGCTCTTCTCAACTCTGCTGATCGGATCCAAAAGCGTGGACAAGGTGATTGAGCATCCCTCAGTAGTCGCCGCCACCTTGACAGGCAGCGAACCGGCGGGGCGGGCGGTCGCCTCGAAGGCCGGGGCGATGCTGAAGAAGACGGTCCTCGAACTCGGTGGCAGCGATCCTTACCTCGTGTTGGCCGACGCCGATCTCCCGTCGGCGGCAGCAACCTGCGCTGCCAGCCGTCTCATCAACAACGGACAGAGCTGCATCGCCGCCAAACGGTTCATCGTCATCGAATCTGTGGCTGAGGAGTTCAGCGGACTCTTCGTCGAACAGATGGCCGCCGCCGCCATGGGCGACCCGTTGGAGGAGACAACCAAGCTAGGGCCGCAGGCCCGTCACGATTTGCGAGACGAACTGCACCGCCAGGTGCAGCGAACCCTCGAAGCGGGAGCTCGCTTGCTTCTCGGTGGGGAGGTGCCGAAAGGACCGGGTGCCTTTTATCCGCCCACGGTGATGGCGGGGGTCGAGAAGGGCATGGCCGCCTATCACGAAGAGATCTTCGGGCCGGCCGCCACCCTGATCACCGTCGCCGACGAGGCGGAGGCGGTGGCGGTCGCCAATGACTCCCCCTTCGGACTGGGTGCCGCCATCTTCTCAACCGACGTCGAACGAGCTGAACGCCTCGCCGCCACCCGGCTCGAAGCCGGGTGCTGTTTCGTGAATTCCCTGGTCGCCTCCGACCCCCGCCTTCCCTTTGGCGGAATCAAGACTTCAGGATACGGACGGGAGCTGTCGGACCTGGGTATACGCGAATTCGTCAACCAGAAGACGGTGGTGGTGGCCTAGTACTGACCTGTCAGATCTCCCTGCGGCCGGCAAGGGCCCTGCCGAGCGTGAGTTCATCGGCGTAGTCGAGATCACCGCCGACAGGGAGACCCATTGCCAACCGAGTCACCCTGACACCTTTTGGTTTCATCTCCCTGGCGATGAACATGGCGGTCACGTCACCCTCGACCGTCGGATTGGTGGCGATGATCACCTCGTGCACCTCCTCCTCGTCGATGCGCCGGCCCAATTCGGCAATTCTGAGTTGACCCGGTCCTATCCCACCAATCGGTGAAATGGCCCCACCAAGCACGTGGTAACGGCCCCTGAACTCCTGGGTGCGTTCGACCACGGCGATGTCCTGGGCTCGTTCCACCACGCAGATAAGGGTCGTGTCCCGGCGAGGGTCCCGGCAGATTGTGCATTCGTCCCCCGTGGTCACGTTGAAACAACGGTTACAGACACGCAACTGATCCCGCAGGTCGGTAATGGCATCGGCCAAGCGGCGGGCATCGGCTTGGTCGATCGCCAGCAGATGAAACGCCATCCGCTGTGCGCTCTTACGGCCGATACCAGGCAGCCGCGACAACTCGTCGATCAGGCGTTGCAAAGGCCCTTCGAACATCAGCGTGGGTCCTGGGATCCTTCTTCAACCAGGGTGGCGCCCAGCTCTCGAGCGAGCAGGGCCGTCGGATCGGTGAGGTCATCGGGTGCCTCAAAAAGCCGCTCCTTGTCCAATTCGAAGCTTTCCTCGGAAGGCTCCACCTGAGCGGGCGCACCGGTCTTGCGAAACTCGACTCTCACCTGGCGTCCGAGCAAATCCGACGCCTGGGTTGCGACCAGCGGCGTGACTGCCGGATCACGTTGGAGACCCTCGAGGTGAAAGTCCTGGCCAACCTGCAGCACGATCAGGTCACCCTCTACCCCCTCTGGGGTGGCTTCACGGAAGAGCGCCCAACGGCGGGCTCCAAGCACCTGTCGCAACCCGCCATAAAGGGCGGGCCATATTTCGTTCAGCCGGTCGAGCGTCAAGGTGCCGGCCTCAGGGGAACCCCCCGACCGCACGAGGGAACCTCCAACAGGGGAATCCACGACGGGCCGAGCATGTTCCGAAACGACCTCGGGCAATCGGCGTCCATCATCCAGGGCATCACGAACCGGCAGGTCGTCACGCCGCTCCAACCTCTCCATCCTCGCTAGCAGCGCTTCCGGATCGGCCGATGTCTCCGGTCGAGTAAGGCGGATGACAGCCAATTCGACCATCAGCCGTTCCTCGCGGCCCTCGCGCAGCTTGATCAGCGCCTCGCCAAGCAGGTCGACGGCTCGCAACACATCGCCAGCACCAACCTCTTGTGCAGTTCGTCTCCAGGCGTCGAGAGTCTCGGCGGGCTCATCGGCTATCTCGAAGAGGTTGGGGGCGTAGTGCGCGAGGAAGACTCCACGGAAGTACCCGATCGCCTCGCCCACAAACCGCCGCAGGTCGACTCCATCAGCGGCCAGCTCGGCCACGAGCTCCAATCCGGCTCTGGCATCGCCCTCTGCCACCGCGTCGGCCAGCCGGCCATACGCCTCGGTACCCGCCAAGCCCAAGGTGCGCCGGACACCGGACAGGTCGACGGCACCACCACCGAGAGCGGCAACCTGCTCGAGAAGGGAGAGACCGTCCCTGACGGACCCAACCGCGTGGCGAGCGAGCGCAATCAGAGCGGGTAGGTCGGTCTTGTAGTTCTCGGTATCGGCCACCCGGGCGAGGTGGGCGGCGAGCCCATCGACCCCAACCGGATGGAAATCGAAACGTTGGGTGCGGCTACGGATCGTATCGAGCAGCTTGTATGGCTCGGTGGTGCACAACACGAATATGACGTGTTCAGGCGGTTCCTCGAGGGTCTTGAGAAGGGCATTACCCGCCGCCTTGGACAGCATGTGCGCCTCGTCGAGGATGTAGACGCGGCGGGCGTTGGCGGCCGAGGCCACCGTCGTGACACTCAAGCGCATATCACGAATGTCCTCCACCGAGTTGTGCGAGGCGGCATCGAGCTCAAGCACGTCAAGCGAGCTCCCGTCGGTTATAGCCGCACAAGAACCGCAAATGTTGTCGGGCGATCCGTTCGGCCTCCGCTGCTCACAGTTGAGGGACTTGGCCAGGATGCGGGCGGTAGTTGTCTTCCCCGTGCCGCGGGGGCCCGCGAACAGGTACGCATGGGCAATCCGGCCCTCAACCACCTCGCGAGCAAGCGTCGAGGTGACGTGCCCCTGCCCAACGACGTCTTCGAAGGATTGGGGTCGGTATTTTCGATAGAGAGCCTGATACATGGAATCGCCGCTACGAAGGGTACGGCATCCGAGCGACACGCGGACCTCGACCGATGCCGGCGCCGAAGCCGCCTGCGGTTCCTATGGTTCACTTCTCGTGGGGACCGCCGATACACCACCCGTGAACCTCATGACCCCTGGTGTGTCCGACGCCGCCCTGGTCGACCCCGGACTTTCGGAAAGACCCGAGCTAGACGGTCGCCCGGCGGTGTGGGCCCGCGGTCTCGTCCGACGTTTTGGTAAAGAGACGGCGGTGGCCGGGCTGGACCTGGCGATTCAATCGGGGGAGTTCTACGGGTTGCTTGGCCAGAACGGGGCCGGCAAGACCACCACCATCAAGATGATCGTCGGGTTGCTTCGACCCAATGAAGGAACCGGTGGGATCGGGATATACGACACCTGGCAGGAACCGCTTGAGGTCAAGCGGCGAATCGGAGTGTTGCCCGAAGAATTCAATCTGTATGAACGGCTCACTGGAGCCGAACTGCTCGACTTCACCGCCGCTATGCACGGTTTGGCTCGAGAGGAGGCGGCGCTACGCAGAAACGATCTCCTTGATCTGCTCGACCTGTCCGAGGCCGCAGGCAAGCTGGTGGGTGACTACTCCCGGGGAATGAAGAAGAAGGTGGCCCTGGGCGCCGCGATCATCCACCGACCACCGGTGCTCTTCCTCGATGAGCCCTTTGAAGGGGTCGATCCGGTGTCGGCACGGTTGATCCAAGGCTTGCTCCGCCGTTACACCGCCCAGGGGGCAACCGTCGTCTTTTCGTCCCACGAGATGTATCTGGTTGAGCGGCTGTGCACGCGAATCGGCATCATGCAACGAGGTCAGATCCTGATCGAAGACACCCCTCAGGGACTTTGCCGGAGGATGGGAGTTGCCTCGGTCGAGGACGCTTTCATCAAGGCGGTCGGAGGAGAGACCAGCACCAAGGGTCTGACATGGTTGCCAAACTCGCCTGGCTGAAGTTCCGGCTCACCTGGAACGGGTTGCGTCGCGATCGCCAACGCCGCATAGGACTCCCGGCCGTCATTGCTTTGATGATCTTCACAGCCTGGAGGCTTGCCAGGGCGTACCAATTCGAACACGCCCGGTTGGCCCCCGAGCTGGCGAACGAACTCACCCTATGGGCGTCCCTGGCCTTCTTCGTCGGGTGGGTGACTCTTCCCGTGGTCATTTTTCCTCTTGACGAATCGCTCGACCCGGCTCAGCTGGCCGTATTTTCGGTTAGCCGTCCCCGGCTGCTCGCCGGGCTGGTGGCGGCGTCCTTGGTCAGCCCCAGTGTGCTCGTTCCGGCTGCGATGGTTTTTGTCAATGCCTCCCTCTTCGACGGGCCGGCCCGCCTGGTGGCGATCGTGGCCGGCTTGATCCTGATCGTTCAGATTTCCATCGGTGGCCACCTCTTCAGCAGCGTCGTATCGGCGATGCTCCGCAGTCGCCGTGGTCGCGACCTGGCGGTGTTGGTGGTTATCGGAATCGGACTCTTTACGTTTGGCGCCTATCAGACGGTGATAGCCCAGATCGAAGCGAACGGCATGACTGGAGCCCTCTCCGCTCACCCGTTGACCCCTATTGCTGGCTTGTTGCCACCGGTGGCCGCCCAGGCTGCGGTGACCTCGGCCGATTCCGGTAACTGGGGACGGACGCTCGTCATGGTGTTGGCCTCGCTCGCCTGGATAGGGGCGATGGCCTACGTCTGGGGTCGGTTGGTCGGCTGGATGCTGGTGACGCCGGACCATTCGCCCAGGCCGGATCGTCCGCGCAATCGTCGTGGGCTGGCCGAACGGGGAGCTTGGGGCCGGCGGCTGGTACTCGCCCGAAAGGAGCTCCGATTTTTTGTCCGCGACCCCCGTCAGCGGCTCGTATGGACCGGAACCGTGATCTTCGTGGGCCTGGCGGTGGCGATGTTGGTGGTCGGCACCGAATCGATGGCGCAGTTCCGGAGATCGACCTGGCTCCCACTCCTCGCCCCGGCCTTGGTCCTCTTCGTGGGTTTGCCGATCGCGCTCAACCAATTCGGCTGGGAGCGCAACGCGGCCAGCTATTTGTTCTCGCTCCCCGTCAAGCCCCGCCACCTTTTACATGGAAAGAACCTCGCCGTGGTTTTGGGGCTGGCACTTGAAACCGTCCTAATGGCCGTGCTGTTGGCCGGATTCAGCGGATCGTGGAATACATTGGTGATGGTGCCCGGTCTTTCGATTGCTGCCATCGGCTGTCAGTTGGCGGTGGGCAATCTGGTGTCGGTGATCACGCCTCTACGCTTGCCCCGGGAAGGCACCGACGTGTTCGCCCAAGCGACCGAGCAAGGGTGTCTGGCCTTGGCGGCCCAACTCGGATCATTTATGGCTATTGGCCTGCTGATGGTGCCGCCGTCGGTGGCGGTCGTCCTCACCGTAGCGTTTGGTCAGGTTCTCTCCCCATTAGCGAGCAGCCTGTTCTCGGTCGGTTGGGGCCTCTTGTTCTACCTTCTATCACAGTGGTTCGCCGGCTTTCTCCTCCGGCGGCGAGTCCCGGAAGTGGTGGGCTGGGTTCAGGTGCAGTGACCTGCGGCCATATTCGAGATTCCTGCGTAAATATCCGCCGTATACGAGCGGATATTTACGCCGAAATACCGACCAACGACTAAGTACTGTCGCCCGATGCGACTTGGGATCGACCTCGACGGTGTCGTCGCCGACTTCAACGCCGGATGGATCCGTCGCTACAACCTGCAATACGGCACGGAGCTGGGTCTGGACGCGGTGAAGGCCTGGGACGCCATCCCGAGTCTCACCCACTTCGAGGGGATGGGCGCATTCTGGAGATGGGCGCGTGACCACGACGGCCACTCGCTGTTTCGACACCTGGACACCTATCCGGGGGCAGTGGAGGCGCTCTGGGAGCTGACCCGCAGGCGCCACCAAGTGGTGATCATCACGACCAAGCCGCCCTGGGCCATCCACGACACTTTCGCCTGGATCGGCCAGCATCGTATCCCCACCCGCGAGGTGCACATCATCGAAGACAAGTGGACGGTGCCATGCGAGGTCTACCTCGACGACGGTCCACATGTTCTCGAGAGGCTTGTCAAACATCGGCCGGAGGCCAAGGTGTGCCGGTTTGTCCGTCCTTGGAACCATCCGCTCGCCGGGGCGGTTGATGTGGTCGACTGGCCCGAGTTCCTCCTCGAGGTAGAGCCGAAGTCACACCACCGGTGACTGGCGGTTAAGTTTATTTCTGGGGTGGGCCGTTGGGGCCGATTCCTTGTGACTAAAAGGAGCCATCAAATGAGACACAGCTTGGGGATCGGGGTGACCGTAGCCCTGCTTATGGCGGCGTGTGGCGGATCAGCCACCACGACGACTGCTCCTCCGGCGACGACGGCCGCCCCCACCACCACTGCCGCCCCGACCACCACCGCGGCCCCGACACTCGGCAGCCCGGAGAACCCGATCCAGGTTCTGTTCGTACCATCGGTCGAGGCGAACGTGATCACTAGCGGTGGCGAGGTGATGAAGGGCGCCCTTGAGGAGGCAACCGGCTTGGCGTTCGAGGTGTCGATCCCGACCTCTTATGCCGCCACCATTGAGGAGATGTGCGCCGCTCCCGACCGGACCATGGGCTTCATCCCAGGGTTGGGTTATGTGCTCGCCTCCAACCTTTGCGGGGTTGACGTGGCGTTTAAGGCAGTCAGGTTCGGCTACGACATCTACTGGGCACAGTTCCTCGTCCGTCGCGATTCGGACATCGCCTCGCTCGCCGACCTGGCAGGCAGGAGTTGGGCATACCCCGACCCGGGATCGACCTCTGGCTACATGGTTCCGTTGCTCACCCTCAACGAGGCTGGGGTCGCACCGGGCGCTACCGTCGAAGCTGGAGGCCACCCTCAGGCCGCCCTGGCGGTGTATCGCGGTGACGCCGACTTCGGGACCACCTTCTACAGCCCGCCGCTACTGCCCGAGGGCGCCGAGCCCTGGACCGAGGCAAGCGAGCCCGACATTCCGGCCGGCCTGATCGACTCCTGTGCGGTGACCGACGAGAATCAGCTGTGGTGTGGCGACTACCGGGTGCTTGACGCCCGCGCCAGCGCCCGCGAGGAGGCACCAGACATCGTTCAACAGGTGAAAATTCTGCAGATCAGCGAAGGCATCCCCAATGACACACTGTCATTCGGTCCAGAGTTCCCGGCGGACATCAGAGCCGCCATCGAGGCTGCTTTGCTCGAGTTCGCCGATTCGCCGCAGTGGGAAGAGTCGATCGGCAACCAGGACTTCTATGGATGGACCGGAATCAGCCCGGCCGAAGACGCAGAATATGACGGGCTGCGCAACATCGTTGAACTGGTCGGAATCAGCCTGGACAACATTTGAACGGACTGGTTCTTGCGTAGAAAACGACCGCCTGGCGGTCGTTTTCTACGCAGAAAGGGCATGAGTGCTCCAGGTCCACAACCTCACCAAGGTCTATGACGACGGGACCGTGGCGCTCCAGGACGTCAGCTTCGAGGTGCCCGCCGGACAGTTTCTCGCTGTAATCGGACTCTCAGGATCCGGCAAATCAACCCTTCTCCGCTGCATCAACCGGCTCGTCGAGCCGACGTCGGGCCAGATCATCTGGGACGGGGAGGACATCACCGCCGCACACCAGGAGGATCTTCGCCAGATCAGACGGCGCATCGGCATGGTCTTCCAGCACTTCAATCTGGTTCATCGATCCCGGGTGATCACCAACGTGCTCGCCGGACGGCTCGGCTACATCAGCCCTGCACTGGCCCTCATCAACCGGTTCCCACGCCACGAGGTGGAGAAGGCCATCGCCCAGCTCAACCGGGTTGGGCTGGCGGATAAGGCCCGGGCTCGGGCCGACGAGTTATCCGGCGGTCAGCAACAACGCGTGGGGATTGCACGGGCCATGATGCAGGATCCCCAGATGATCCTCGCCGATGAACCGGTGGCCAGCCTCGACCCGGTGCTGGCCCACTCAATCATGCAATACCTGGAGCGGATCAACGACGAAGTCCGGGTCACGGTGCTGTGCAGCCTGCACTTCCTCGATCTCGTTCACCGATACGCCGACCGGGCAATAGCCCTCAACCGGGGAAGGCTCGTCTTCGATGGGGCACCCCAGGCCATCGACGACGCCCGGTTTAAGTCGATATACGGTCAAGAGGCGGAACGGGTTGGATGAGCTCCGGCCTTCGGAAGGCAAGCCCACCGAGCCCAATGCCGGTGAACGCAGGGCCGGTGAACGCAGGGCCCGGCGTCGTCCCTTCTGGATAGCGCTCGGGCTTCTTGCCGGATTGCTGGTTTACGCCTACGGCTTCTCGGTGACCGATGTCAACCTCGACCAAATCCGCTCGGAGACCAGGCGCCAGGGCCTGGTTCGAATCATGCGGGCCCTTGCCCGCCCCGAGCTAATCGAATACGACCAGGCCGAAACCGCCACCGATGTGGCGGTGATGGTTCCCTGCGATGAGTCGCCGCTGGGCGGCGGGTCGACCGACGGCCGCCGCCTGGTCATGACCCCTGGCTGTGCCGAGCCGCGGGCGATGGTGACGGTGGAAGGATTCGGCCTCTCTCCCAACCAGGACATCCGGTTGTATTTCATACCCGCCTCCCAGGTCGAGCTGCGCCTAGGTGAGGTGCGGACCGATGGATCCGGCAATTTCACTACCGAGGTCAGGCTCCCAAGTCGACCGGATGTGGTTGCTCAAACTATCCGAGCGGTCAGCACCGAACCGGTCGGTGAGCCGCGGTTTACCCAGACCGCCGGGGACACGCTGGAGAAGATCATCGAGACGGTATTCCTGGCGCTGATCGCCACCACCTTCGCCACTCTGTTGGCAATCCCACTCTCCTTCTTTGCCGCTCGAAACCTCATGAAGGACATCACCAGCCCGCTGGTGAACGTCTCACTGGCGCTGATCGCCGCCCCTCTCGGAGTCGCGCTCGGCGTGCTGGCGGCCAGGGGTGCAGAGGGCGTGGCTGCCACCCTCGCCGGCAATGCCATCGCCACCGCGCTCGGACTGATGCTGGTACCTGCCTTCTCCTCGTGGCTGGTCAGAAGGAGTCTGCCCCCGGATGAGACGGTTCGGCCCAATGTGGCAACGCGGTTGACAAGAGCGGGACTGCTGGTGATCGCCGGGCTGGGGGGAATACTGGTGCTCTATCTGGCCGCCGACCTCCTTCAAATCGGTGGTACCTGGTCGTCCGATATTCTCGGCGTCTTCGGCTTTCTCGGTTCGTTCTTCGCCACCGTCGGCGAATTACTCGAATTTGGCATTGTCGTGATCACGGCCATTTTCGGGAGCGGTCTCCTGGTGGTGGTGGCCAACCGCGCCGGACATGCCCTTCGACGCCACCTCTCCAACGGGGCGATCCGCCTGCTCAACGTTCCTCTGGCGATGGTGGCCGGAGCGGTGGCGACGGTCCTGTTCGCCAGAGGTGTGGCGTGGTTCTATGAGTGGACCGATCCGGTCCGAACATTATGGATACCGGCCGTCGCCGGCGCCATGATCGGCCTGCTCTTCATGCTTCGTTCCATCCGACGCGACACCATCCGCTCCGGACTGGGGATCTACTACGCCTCTCGCACCATTTTCAACGTTTTACGAGCCATCGAACCTCTGATCATGGCGATCGTCTTTGTGGTCTGGGTCGGAATCGGTCCCTTTGCCGGTGCGCTGGCGTTGGCCCTCCACACCATCGCAGCCCTGGCCAAGCTCTATTCCGAGCAGGTGGAGAGCATCGCCCCCGGACCGCTGGAGGCGGTGCGAGCCACTGGAGCCAACCGCCTCCAGAATGTGGTCTATGCGGTCGTACCCCAAATCATTCCCCCGTACATTTCGTTCACCATGTACCGCTGGGATATCAACGTCCGGATGTCGACGATCATCGGGTTCGTCGGTGGGGGAGGGATCGGGTTCCTGCTCCAGCAAAACATCAACCTGCTCAATTACCGGGCGGCGGCAGCCCAGATCGTCGCAATCGCGGTGGTGGTGGCCGCGATGGACTGGCTCAGTTCGAGGATTCGTGAGCGGTACGTCTGAGCCGCCTCCGTTTCGGCTACGGCTGCGCGAAGATCGGGAGGGCCTGGAGGCCGAGTGGTTGTCGCCGGCGGCCAGCAAGTCGTCTTTGAGCCGGGGCCGAGCGAGCCCCGAACCTCAAGACGAATACCGGACGGCATTCGAACGTGACCGCGACCGGATCATCCACACCAAAGCCTTCAGGCGGCTCAAACACAAGACCCAGGTCTTCATCAACCCGGAGGGAGACCACTTCGTCACCCGGCTCACCCACACCGTCCAGGTAACCCAGATCGGCCGATCGATCGCCGTCGCGTTGGGCCTCAATGGGGACCTTACCGAGGCGATCTGCCTCGGCCACGACGTCGGACACTCTCCGTTTGGCCACACCGGTGAAGAGGCCCTAGCCCCATACGCTGGGGGCCTCTGGCTCCATTCGGCTCACAGTGTCAGAGTGTTGTCGATCCTCGAGCCGCAGAACCTGACCTGGGAGGTACTCGACGGAATACGGGCTCACTCCTGGCGGGTCGACCCGCCCCCCACCACGGCGGAGGGATTGGTCTGCCGCTACGCCGACCGCATCGCCTATCTCACTCATGATGTGGCCGACGCCCTTCGGGCCGGGATCCTTGTCCTGTCGGACGTGCCTTCCCCTGCCCTCCACCGGTTCGGTTCGACCAGCCGGGAGTGGATCAACCAGATGATCCGGGCGGTGGTCGACAGCACTATCAGAACCGGTCAGGTCGGCATGGACGAAGAAACCCTTTCGGTGATGAACCACCTGAGAGAGTTCATGTTCACCAACGTGTACCTGCGGGAGGAGGCGGAAACCCAGAAGGCCAGGGCCATCAACGTCATCACCAACCTGATCGACTACTTCATTCATCACCCGACGGAGGTGCCCCCATCGACCACCGTCCCTTCGGCGGATCCGGTGACCGCGGCGATCGACTTCGTGGCGGGCATGACGGACCGATATGCCATCACTACCCACGATCAATTGTTCCGGCCCAGCCTGTTCGACTGAAGACTGAGACTGCCCGCTAGGAGAACCACCTGACATGGCGACTCATCGGGGCGGCAGCAAGGAAAGGCCGGCACTCTTCTTCGACACCGCGGCAGATTTTCGGCGCTGGCTGGCCAAGAACCATGCCACCGAGGCGGAATTGTGGATGGGCCTTTACAAGAAACACGTGCCTGCTCGGGGCCTCACCTGGGAAGCGGCCGTTGAAGAGGCGCTGTGCTACGGGTGGATCGACTCCCAAGCCCAGCGAATCGATGAGGACGCCGTGCGCCAACGGTGGACCCCCCGCCGCCCTGGCAGCACCTGGAGCAACATCAACATCGCCCTGGTTGACAGACTCATTGCCGAAGGGCGGATGCACCCCGCCGGCCTCGAAGCCTATCAACGGCGTCGGGTAGACCGATCGGGCACTTACGCCTACGAGCAACCAGGCGAGCTTCGATTGCCGGAGGAGTTCTGGGCACTACTCCGGGCCTCCAAGAAGGCGGCCGCTTTTTGGGAAGCGGCCACTCCCAGTTACCAGAAAACTTGTGTGAGCTGGGTCATGGCCGCCAAACACCAATCCACCCGGGAGAAACGGATGCTCCAACTGATCGAAGATTCGGCGGCGGGATGCCTCACTCCGACTCAGCGATATGGAGCAACGCCAAAGTGGGTGGATCGGGCAGCGGCAGCGGCCCGAGACGCTGGTTGATGGCCGGTCAGATCAACTTTGGGCTCAGGTCAACTCGACGGAGGTGACGGTTCCTCCCCCGGTGCCGTGGCAAATGGCGGCGAGGCCGGCCGAGAATTGACCGTGACGGAGAGCGTGGATGAGGGTCACCAGGATCCGGGCACCCGAACATCCGATGGGATGGCCAAGGGCGATGGCCCCTCCGTTGACGTTCAACCGGTTGAATGGCACGTCGAGCTTGCGGCTGAAAAGGATGTTGTTGAGGGCGAAGGCCTCGTTGTTTTCAAAGAGGTCGTAATCGCTGATCGTCTTCCCCTGCCTTTTCAGCAGCTTTTCCACCGCCGGAATTGGGGCCTCGGGAAACCGGTAGGGCTCACCCGCTGCCCACGCCGAGCCGGTGATCCGCCCCAGCGGAGAGAGCCGGCGCTCGGTGGTCGCTCGCTCCGAGGCGAGCACCAGCGCCGCCGCCCCGTCTGAGATCTGGGATGAGTTGCCGGCGGTGAGCACCCCGCCGAACGCCGGCCGCAATCCTGCGAGGGCATCGGCGGTGG
>JBQTHI010000071.1:0-3921 GCA_052390035.1 Actinomycetota bacterium
AGGGGGCTTACGAAACCCTGGTAGACGCCGGTTACCAACCCGAGTCGGCCTACTTCGAAACCCTCCACGAGCTGAAGCTGATCGTCGATCTGCTCTATGAGGGAGGTCTTTCATGGATGCGATATTCGATCTCCGACACGGCCGAATACGGCGACTACAGCCGCGGGGGGCGCATCGTCACCGACGAAACCCGCGCCGAGATGCGCAAGGTGCTCGATGAAATCCAATCGGGAGCCTTCGCCACCGAGTGGCTGGCACAGGCAAGGGAGGGGGCGCCTTTCCTCCTCGAACAACGAGCGGCCAACCGTCAGCATCCGATCGAAGTTGTGGGAAAGCAGCTGCGGGGGCTGATGCCATTCATGGAACCAAAGGAAGCACCGTGACCGATCGACTCGTCATTTTCGACACCACTCTGCGCGACGGCGAACAGGCTCCCGGCATCGCCCTCACCCCCGACGAGAAGGTAGCCATCGCCCATCAGCTGGCCAAGCTTCGAGTCGACGTTCTCGAAGCCGGCTTCGCCGCCTCCTCCCCCGGTGACTTTGAGGCCGTGTCGCGAATCGCGGCCGTGGTCAAGGGCCCCGTCATTGCCTCCCTGGCCAGGGCTCACCCCGACGACATCGACCGGGCCCACGACGCATTGCGGGCCGCCGACCGGTTCCGCATCCATGTTTTCATGTCCACCTCCCCAATCCACATGGAGAAGATGCTGCGGATGACCCCCGACGAGGTGATGAAGGCCTCGATCGCAGGGGTGCGGCGTGCCCGGTCTTACACCGAGGACGTCGAGTTCTCGCCCCAGGACGCCACCCGCTCTGACCCCGACTTCATGATCGCCGTATGCCAGGCGGCCGTCGAGGCGGGAGCGACCACCATCAACATCCCTGACACGGTCGGATTCGCCACACCCACCGACTTCGTCGAGCTGCTCCAACGGGTCTTCAAAGAGGTCAAAGGCGATCGTGATGACGTTGTCATGTCCGTGCACTGTCACAACGACCTAGGACTGGCGGTGGCCAACTCGCTGTCTTCCATCTCGGCTGGTGCCCGCCAGATCGAAGGGGCGATCAATGGGATCGGCGAGCGGGCAGGTAACACCTCGATCGAGGAGGTGGTGATGGCGATCAAGACCCGCCAGGACGTGTTCGGCGTCGAACTGGGAGTGGACACCGCCCACCTATACGACACCTCGCGTTTGGTCTCACGGCTGACCGGCTACCCGGTGCAATACAACAAGGCGGTGGTCGGCCGCAATGCGTTCGCCCACGAGTCAGGGATCCACCAACACGGGGTGCTCCGCGCCAAAGAGACCTACGAGATCATGGACGCTGCCTCCGTCGGCCAGCAGGCCGCCCAAATCGTCCTTGGCAAACACTCGGGCCGCGCCGGCTTCGCCGACGCTCTGCAACGCATGGGAATTGCCCTCGAAGACCAGGCCTTCGCCCGCGCCTTCGGCCGTTTCAAACAGCTAGCCGATCGGAAGGTGCAGATCGGCGAGGACGAGGTGAGGGCGATCGTCGACGACCGAACGCTCGAGACCGACCAAAAGGTCCGACTGGTGGGCCTTCACGTGGCCGGTGGCAACGAGGTGACCCCGACGGCCACCGTCCGGGTGATGAAGGACGGGGTTGAGCAGACGTTTAGCGGCCAGGGCGACGGGATGGTTCACGCCGCGTTTGCCGCCCTTCGTCTTGCTTTCGAAAGCGAGGCGAGGCTGGTCGACTACCGGGTAATACCGGTCACCTCTGGTGCCGACGCCATGGCGGAGATCAACGTGGTGGTCCGGATCGGCGAAAGAACCTACGCCGGCCATTCGGTCAATACCGACGTGGTGGAGGGATCGGCCGAAGCTTTTGCCAACGCTCTCAACAAGGCTGGCTAGCGCGAAGAAGGCCGCAGGCTGGGTGCGGCCGGGACCCTACAGCCTGTAGGCTTCGCCGCCATCGTGCCCCCCTGGGAGCCGCTCTATTAGTACTGGGCTCGGCCTGACGGCCGTAGCGATTCTCGTTCTCCTCACCGCCTTCTTTGTCGCGGGTGAGTTCGGCCTGGTGGCCATCGACCGCAGCCGGGTGCGCCGTCTGGCGAGCGAGGGCGACCGCCGGGCGGCATCGCTCGAGCGGTCGCTCCGCAAGCTCTCGTTTGAGCTGTCGGGAGCCCAGCTGGGCATCACGGTCACCTCGCTGCTCACCGGCGCCATCGCCGAGCCGGCGCTGGCAGGACTGTTCGAGCCCCTCCTCCGAGGGATCGGCTGGGAAGGAGTAACGGACCGACCGGTCGCCGCGGTGGGGCTGGCGCTGTTCGTCGCCAACCTCGCTTCAATGCTCTTCGGCGAACTGGTGCCGAAGAACCTCGCCATCGCCAAACCTTTCGGCACCGCGGTGGCCGCGTCGATCCCCATGTCGCTCGTCAATCGCGCACTCGGGCCGGTGATTCTCTTCCTCAACCACGCCGCCAACTGGACGGTCCGCAAGCTGGGGATCGAGCCTCGGGAGGATCTCGCCGGGGTGAGGTCTCTCGAGGAGCTGGAGCTCATGATCAGGTCCTCCGGCGATGAGGGGGGACTAGATGACGCCGAGCTGTCGCTTCTGACCAGAGCGATCTCCTTCACCGAGAAAGTCGCATCCGACGTGATGGTGCCCCGAGTTTCGGTCGATGGCCTCTCCCGCCACGACTCTGTGGCCGATCTGCGACGCCTCTCCCGGGATACCGGTCATTCGCGTTTTCCGGTGTACGGGGAGGACCTCGATGAGATCATTGGGGTGGTGCACGTCAAGGACTCGTTCAGAGTGCCTTCTGACCGTCGCTCGATCACCCCCGTCGGTCACATCGCCAAGCCGGCCCTGGTCGCGCCCGACTCTCGGCCTCTCGACGACCTGCTGGTCGAGATGCAGAGACAGAGTCGGGCACTTGCCATCGTCATTGACGAATACGGGGGAACGGCTGGGATAGTGACAATCGAAGATCTGCTCGAGGAGATTCTGGGGGAGATCACCGACGAACATGACGACTCTCCCCTTTCCACCACCGATGCCACCGGCACGGGCAGCCGCCACGAGGTGGCCGGTCTCCTCAACCGCCATGACGTCGAGGAGCAACTCGATCTCGTCCTGCCGGATGGGCATTTCGAGACCCTGGGCGGATTCCTTGTATCGCAACTGGGACGGTTCCCCCTCCCCGGGGAAGTGGTCCGCTACGGCGGTTGGTCCTTTGAGGTGCTGGAGATGGACGGAAGGCGCGTCGACAAGGTGGCGGTTACCGCACCTGAGGCGACACCATGAACCTGGGCGCCTTGTCGTGGATGGTGATATTGCTTTTGGCCAACGGCTTCTTCGTGGCGGCCGAATTTGCTTTCACGGCCGCTCGACGGCCGGTGCTGGAGGAGATGCACAGCCGCTCTGCCGGGGCGGCGGTGGCTTCGATGAAAGAGCTATCCGAAACGCTCGCCGGCGCTCAGGTGGGAATAACCCTCGCCACTTTGCTCCTCGGCTTTGTGGCCGAGCCGAGTGTGGCCGGTCTGCTCGAGTTGCTTTTTGGGTGGCTACCAATCCCTGCCAGTTTGTTGCACTCGATCGCCCTGGTGATAGCCCTCCTGATCGTGGTGTTTCTCCACATGGTGATAGGCGAGATGGCGCCCAAAAACGTGGCCATCGCCAGCCCCGAGCGCCTGGCCCTATGGCTCGGGCTCCCCTTTCGTGGATACATGGCTGTCTTCCGTCCATTGGTGAAGGTCCTCAACTTCGTTGCCAACGGGTTCTTGCGCCTGTTGGGCGTCGAACCAAGAGATGAGCTGGAGACCACCCACACCGCCGAAGATCTCGCCACGGTCATCGCCGCCGGCCGCCAGGAAGGCGTGATCGAAGAGTTCGCCAGCAAGCTGCTTTCCGGTGCCATCCTGTTCTCCGAGCGAGATGCCTCAGAAGT
>JBQTHI010000072.1:0-3617 GCA_052390035.1 Actinomycetota bacterium
TTTGGGCGACTCAGGAGCTGTTCTTGGGCGCCAATCCGACTGCCACCTTTTATGCCAGCGGGCCGCTCTTTGCCAGGGTTCTATTCGAGGAGGGGACTCCGGCTCAGCAAGACTTGGCCAAGCTGGCCGTGGACCGCCATTGGGCCGGAACGATGGCCCTCACCGAGCCAGACGCCGGCTCGGACGTCGGGGCCGGCGTCACCAAGGCCCATCATGTCGAGGGGAACACCTATCACTTGGAAGGTGTGAAGCGCTTCATAACCGGCGGTGAGCACGACGCCGCCGCGAACATCATCCATTTGGTCCTGGCCAGGCCGGATGGTGCCGGCCCCGGCACCAAGGGTCTTTCGCTCTTCGCGGTACCCAAATACCTGGTCAACCTCGATGGCAGCCTCGGCCGGCGCAACGGCATCGTCGCCACTCGGCTCGAGCACAAGGTCGGTCTGCGGGGCTCGACCACCTGCGAGTTGACCCTGGGCGAGCACACACCGGCTATTGGATATTTGGTTGGTGGAGTCCAAGACGGGATCCGCCAGATGTTCCGGGTAATCGAACACGCCCGAATGACTATCGGCACCAAGTCGGCGGCCACCCTGTCCACGGCCTATCTCAACTCCCTCGAATATGCGAAGACCCGGGTGCAGGGGGCCGACCTCAAGATGGCCGCCGACAAGACCGCACCCCGGGTGGCCATCATCTCGCACCCCGACGTGCGGAGGATGTTGATGCTGCAGAAGGCCCATGCCGAGGGGTTGCGAGCATTGTGGAGTTACGCCGCCTGGACTCGCGATCAGGCAGAAATTTCCGGCCAAGCCCGACTCGAACGACGCGCCGAGCTGCTGCTTCCGTTAGTGAAGGGATATTCGTCGGAGAAGGCTTACGACCTCCTGGCAGTTTCGTTGCAGGTCTTCGGAGGCTCCGGGTACACCGAGGACTATCCGATCGAGCAATATCTGCGGGACGCCAAGATCGACAGCATCTACGAGGGCACGACCGGCATCCAGGCGCTCGACCTCTTCTTCCGGAAGATCGTCCGCGACCAGGGCCAAGCGGTAGCGGAACTCGCCGCCGAGATCACAGAATTCGTCAAGGCGGGCGAGCCCGATGATCACCTGGGCGTGGAACGGGAGACCTTGGGAAAGATGCTCACCGACACCCAGGCCCACCTCGGAGTTACCGTCGGTCATGTCTTCCAATGCCGGGAAGTGCCGGGTGAGATCTACCGGGCGGGTCTGCACCTCAACTCGTTGCTCGAGTCAATTGCTGAGGTGGTGATCGCGTGGCAGCTATTGCGTCATGCCGAAATCGCCCTCCGGGGAATTCGCACCGACGACTTCCTCACTGGCAAGGTGGCGTCGGCTCGTTTCTTTGTGCGGCATTGCGCTCCCAAGGTCTCGGCGAGAACAGCAGCGGCCGAATTGGAGGACGGTGCGCTTATGGACCTTCCAGTCGGGTCTTTCTGACCATCCGGCGTGACTCCTTCGGCGTCTAGGGTCTGGCCATGAACTTCGCCTTCAGCGACGAGCAAGAAGAGCTCCGCCGGCTCACCCGGAAGTGGCTCACCGATAAGGCGCCTTCGCCGGTGGTACGTCGTTTGATGGAGTCCGAGACCGGTTATGACGTCGCCTTGTGGAAGGAGATGGCCCAGCTCGGCTGGCAGGGGATGGCTATACCAGAGGAATACGGGGGGGCGGGTTTCAGCTTCCTCGAGCTGGCCATCCTTTTCGAGGAGATGGGCCGCAACCTGCTCCCGGCCCCCTTCTTTTCAACCGTGATGCTCGGAGCGGGAACCCTGTTGGAGGCGGGTTCGGAGGAGCAGCGGCGCCGGTATCTGCCCAGGCTGGCCGCCGGCGAGGCGATCATGGCTCTCGCCGTGACCGAACCCAACGGCCGCTGGGACGAGACGGGAGTGGAGGCAGCGGCCGCGCGGAATGGCTCCGGCTGGAAGATCGATGGGCACAAGAGCTTCGTGATCGACGGACACACTGCCGATGTCCTGGTCGTCGGTGCCCGGACGCCGGCGGGGGTGAGCCTCTTTCTCGTCGACCCGGACGAGGCAGGAGTAAGCCGCAACCTGTTGGAAACAATGGACCAAACCCGCAAGCAAGCCGAAGTCACCCTGGAAGGGGTTTCGCTGCCGGAAACGTCGCTGGTTGGACCCGACGGGTCGGGGTGGCAGATAGTGGAGCGGGTCCTCGAAAAGGCGGTGGTGGCACTAGCCGCTGAGCAGGTCGGCGGGGCCCAGCAATGTCTTGACATGTCGGTCGAATACGCCAAGACCCGTCATCAGTTCGGGCGGCCGATTGGGTCGTTTCAGGCGATCAAACACAAGTGCGCCGACATGCTGGTTCAGGTCGAGTCCGCCAGGTCCGCCGCTTATTACGCCGCCTGGGCTGCATCGGAGGACAACGAGGAGCTTCCGGTCGTCTCACCCCTGGCCAAGAGTTACTGCTCAGAGGCGTATTACTTCTGCGCCGCCGAAAACATCCAGATCCATGGCGGCATCGGATTCACCTGGGAGCACGACGCCCATCTTTATTTCAAGCGGGCCAAAAGCTCCGAGCTCTTGTTTGGCGATCCCGCCTACCACCGTGCCCGACTCGCCGAGCGTCTCGGGTTCTGAGCACGTCTTGCCATGTCTTTGATCGTCGGCCTGATCGCCCTTCTGCTGTTGATCACAGCCCTCCTGCTGTGGCAGCATGCGAGACGTGAACAACCGGGGGAGGTCACGTTTGGTGTCGAAGATGCCGTGGCTTTCGTTTACTCCCGCCTCGAAGGCGACACGGCCCAGCGGCTCCGGATGGATGGGGTGCGCCGGGTCATCGAGTGGGACATCTATTACCTCCAGGGTCTGGCCCAGGAGAACCGTCGAACTCCGGTCGAGACCGTGGCTGGACCATATGGGCCGGCCGTCGAGTTCATTAGTCGAGAGATCGGTCGCCGGCAAGGTCACACCTACCTCGAGTCAGACATTCGCGCCGTGCTGGCCCACCAGGTGGCCTATCTACAGTCGATCGGTGCGATCGGAGCAGAGGCAGGAGGATTAGCCGAGTGATTGTCCGATGTGGTGCTTGCCGCAATCAATTCGACGTTCCCGGGCCTGGTAGGTTCGCCTGCCCGGTATGTGGCTCGGTGAACATGGTTCGCAACGCCGCAGGCGCTCCCAATCAGCCGCCGGCCGCCGGGAATTCAACTCCGCCCCCGCCCCGCCCCCCCGACCCGCCCTCGCCGCGGATCTCATGTCCAATTTGTGACTTCAGCTTCATTGTCGGCGCCATCGCCACCGCCCGCTGCCCCAACTGCGGCTCCGAGGTCAACACCGGGCTGCAGGCCGAGCAGCCCCAGTGAGCCGTCTCCGCCGTTTCCCCGATCACCGGATCATCGGTCGGCGTGATCGAATGGTTGCCTTCGACTGCGACGACCCCGCCCAATTCACGGCGCTGGAAGCGGCCGTCACCGAACTGGGCCTGGACATGGCCAATCAACTCCAATCCTTCGCTCCCGACACCCTGATCGAAGCGCGGAACCGGGGTTTTCGCCCGGCCACCGGGATTCTTGCGTAGAAATCGGGCGTATACCGACGTTCGGCTCAAGTGGTGACCGCGACACCGACCTGC
>JBQTHI010000073.1:0-2504 GCA_052390035.1 Actinomycetota bacterium
AACGCTTGACGAGATCGAAGCAACAAGCGGCTAGACGCTTGGTCGAGGCTGAATCAGGGACCCGACACTGGTGTAGTCGGCCAGTAGATCTCCGTGCGGACCTGGCCCTTCTCGACGGTCCTGGGAAAGTCGACATACATTCCCAGGGCCCCGGCCCATCTCTGTAACCCTGCTTGTGGATCGACTCTTGAAGTTGTTCGTAAGCCACCACCAGGGTGCGATAGCCCCCATTATGAACCACAGTCGCGGCCCATCCGCTAGGTAAGGCGGAGGCTCCGACTTCCCCCGGCCCCGTCCGGACTGGTGGATGAGAAACCACGAGGCTCGGATCCGTGCGGCGTGATTTTCATGCTGCGTGCCTTTCCTGCGTAAGGGCGGGAGTACTGGTGGGCCCGGAGAGAATCGGACTCTCAACCTTGGGATTAAAAGTCAGTTCAGGCCCATGCTCGAGGGTGACGGTTCATGTCGAAAGCTGCCTTCTTATTGGGTTTTCCGGAACCGTCATATCAGCGCAGGTGGCGGAGTGCCGGACGATGTCGGAGCGAATGTGGTCAGAATGTGGTCAGCGAGAGCTCGCAGGAACCGCTATCTCACTTGAGGCGGATCCGCTCGGAGATTTGTGAAAGCCGTGCTGGCCCTCGGGGACCGACGGTCGAAAGCCGCACAGCGCCACCTCCCCCGAATTCTCCGTCCGCTTACCCAGATCGTTACGTGTCCACACCGACTGAGTAATCGGAGACCGACGGGGTTCTGACCATCGTCAGACGGGTCGGATGTCTGTAGTCGATCGATGTCGTCGCTGCGACCGGATTTCATCACCTTTGTAGGTTGCGTAAGCATGGTGCCTGGCGACGCTCACCGCGGGCGCAAAGAAGTGATCCTCACCTTTGAGGTATTGGACTCCTCCTCCTTTGACCACGCAATGTGGAGCTAACGACTGCAATTAGCAGCAGGGTGGTCGCCATTAGCGGAAGAGGGCCGGCCCCAAACGGGCACATTCCTGTCGACTGAACTGGCCTCGAAGTTTGGCGCGCCACCGGCGAGGGAGGCACACTCTCGGGATGGGCGAGTCCAGAGAGCCAGAGCCGACCGTCGATCATTACGCCAACGGTGGCGTTCGCAACCGCGGCTTTGTTCTTGAGGGCAAAATGCATGGCGAGTGGGAGTTCTTCCGCAGAGACGGCACTCTGATGCGAGCTGGCAATTTCAATCGGGGAAAGCAGATCGGTGTTTGGCGCACGTTCGATCGCAACGGGCGCGTGGTTAAGGAGACCTCGTTCCCAGGTGGCTGATGCGCGTCGACTGGGAGCGAATTCAGCGTTGGGTTCGAAGGTCGACGTCTGCAGCCGCTTCACGGGCCGCATCTGAAACCGAGCCGAGAAACTCGATGACCGTTCTCAGCTGATCGTCGCTGAGGCCGGCACACACATTCTCGATGGCCTTGTTCATTGGGGCGTAGAGGCGAACCAGCTCCGGCCCCCGGGTCCGCAGCGCTTTCAGGTGCACCCGCCGGCGATCCTGAGCGGACCGCTCCCGCACCACCCAACCGCCCTCTTCCAGCCTATCGAGAATCCCGGTCATCGTGGCAGGATGGATTCGCAGCGACTCGGCGAGGTCACCGGGCGAAACCGGTCCGATACGGCCTATGTGATCAAGCACCTCGATATCAGTACCAATCAGATCCACTCTCGAACCGACCACGTTGTTGAGCCTGCCCAGGCTGGGTGAAACCGTCCGCAGCGCCACTCGCACCTGCTGGATGAGCCCAGCACGCTCGGTCAAGACTTCAATCCCAGTATTGGACGGGTGTCATATAATATGGCCAGCATAAGATACGAGTATCGTTCTAGAGAGGTGATCGTAATGGCTGCACAGTCACCAAGCGCTTTTTATCCGCGGAGCCAACCGATTGGTAGTCGCCCTTCTTCGAAGCGGCTTCCCGATGGGCCGCATGGCTCTGCTGGCCGTCCCCGGCCGGCGCAGCGGCCTGCCCCGCCGCACGCCGGTGACGTTGACTCCCCACGGCGAGGGGTGGAGCCTGGGCTCTCCCTTTGGAGAGACTGATTGGGTAAAAACCTCCGGTCCGCAGGGGCCGCAGAGATAATCAGAAGAGGCCGCACCACCCGCGTCGAAGGTAGGGAGTTGACCCCAGAGCAAGCTGCACCCCTGCTGATGCAATCCCTCGCCGGAGTCGGCCCGATCGCTCGACGAGTTCTGAGCAGGTACGTCGCCATCCCGTTCGACGCATCGCTCCCCGAATGGATCGAGGAGGCCGGTTGTCATCCGATGTTCGTCCTCAAACCGAGTGCGAGCTCGACGTGGGCCGTGCGATTTCGAACCCACAGGTCAAGAAGTCGATCGAGTGAACAATGAGTGACCCTCGGCCTCGGCTCTTATGCGATTACCGACTCCGGCAAAGGTTGCGGCCGCCGCCAGGACAGGTCCAGCTCATAACCCACAATTGTGACCTGTTCACGCCTCCGCTCGCCTGGGGAGTGAATCCG
>JBQTHI010000074.1:0-18440 GCA_052390035.1 Actinomycetota bacterium
CCGTCGCAGGTCGGTGTCGCGGTCACCACTTGAGCCGAACGCTGCATAGCAGCGGATTCTTACGCAGGAACCCCTCGAATCGCTGCCGCCACCCGGTCGACAACTTGGTCAAGCTCGACATCGGAGATCGTGAGCGGCGGGCCCAAAAGGAATCCGTCGCCATTCAAACCGTCTGCCATGCCCCGCACCGGGTAAAGCAGCAACCCCACCTCCCTGGCGGCCTGAAGGACCTTGCGGGTCAGGCCGGAAGCGGCGGGGAAAGGTGTCTTGGCGCGCCGGTCGGCCACCAATTCCACCGCCACCAGCAGGCCGAGCCCGCGGATGTCACCCACTCGGGGATCATCACCAAGGGCCGCCCGCAAACCCTCGAGCAGCTTGGCGCCTTTCATGCCGGAGGCCTCGACCAGCCCCTCCGATTCGAGCATTTCCAGCACCGAAAGGCCTGCCGCTGCCCCGGCGGGGTGGTGGGAGTAGGTGTAGCCGTGAATAAAACCGGAACCGACCGTTTCGTAAACCTCGGTGGAAGCCACACAGAGTCCAAGCGGCCAATACCCCGAGGAGGCTCCTTTGCCGGCGACGAGGATGTCGGGCCGGACTCCCCAGTGCTCGATGCCGAACCATGTCCCGGTTCGTCCGAAGCCGGTCATCACTTCGTCGACGATCAGAAGCACGCCATGACGCCGGCAGACCCCGGCAACCGACGGCCAGTAGTCGTCGGGCGGAACGGTCGCCCCCAGGGTGGCCCCTCCCACCGCCTCGGCGACAAAGGCCGCCACGTCTCCTCGATCGGCGAACAACACCTCCAGCTGATCGGCATGCCATCGGCCGCAACCCGAAGGATGATCCGGCGCCGGGCAGCGATATTCGTAAACCGCCGGTACATGTAGGGCTCTTCCCAGCCATGGCAAATACGGGGCTCGGAGGGCGGTCCGCCCCGAGACGTCGAGGGCGCCGAGGGTGTTGCCGTGGTAGCTGCCCAAACGGGAGACGATCGCGGTCCGATGGGCGTCGCCCCGCGCCAGGTGATAGGCCAGGGCTAGCTTCAGCGCCGTGTCCATCGCCTCACTCCCCCCGAAACCGGATATACCCGCCCACCGTCGACCGGCATGCGGGTCGACAGTGCTGTGGCGTAGTCCTCTGCGATCTCGGTGGTGAAGGCGGTGGCGTGAACGTAGTCGACCTTGGCCAGCTGCGAGGCGATGGCCTCGATGACCTCGGCCCGGCCATGTCCAACCCCGCAGACGATGGCTCCCCCGGCGGCATCTAGGTATCGGCGCCCGGCTCGATCGGTGACCCAGCACCCGGCGGCCGCGACCGCCTCCCCCAAAGACTCGCCCCGTGGGAACACTGATGTCATCGTCGACGGCCCCCACCGGTCCAGGCCCCGAGGCCAAGCGGCACGATCGCAGCCACCGCCGCCCAACGCAGAATGGGGATCAGCCCGATCACCACCAATATTGTCATCCCAACGAGGAGGCGGGCCGGCACCGACCGGTTACGGATGACCAGATTCCCAATGGCGCCCGCCGCCGGTACCACACCGAAAAAGGCACCGAGCAGCGCCACCCCGATCAGACCGATAATCAGCGGAGCAAACACCAGGGCCAGCGGGATACCGGCGGCAGGCGGCGCCAGCGACAACAGGATGGAGAGCAGGCCGAGGACGACCAGCGGCGAGGCGAGCAGCCCGAGACCCGCCAGCCAGGTAGGCCAGCCGCGGCTCGCCGCCACCACCGCCCGTTCCAGCCTCTCCGGCCGGATCCGGCCAAAGACCAGCCCCCCGGCCAGGAGCAGGAGCCAGGCGAGCCCAAGTGTCAGGAGCCGCAGTGCCCGAATCCGGATATTGGGCCGGAGTGGGGTGCGGTGAACAAGCGACTCTTCCGGGTTCGCCTGTTCGACGACGGCTTCCCGTGATGACCGGTAGGCGATTTCTCCCACGACCTCGGCGGTTGGGCCGATTCGGAGGTGATCCACTGCGACATCGACCGCTCCACCGATGTGCCCATCCAGGTCGAGACTCTTCATCTGTCCCCTGAGATCCCGAGCGGTTTCACCGTTCACCAGTACCCGGCGCCCCCAGACCAGCAGGTCCCGGCCGACGTTTCCCTCGACGGTTGCCTCCCAGACGGCGAAGGCAACATCGTCGCCGACTGATCCCTCCATCCGGAGGTTGGTGGCCGCCAGCCTCACCGAGCCGCCCACCCGGCCGGTGATCACCACCCGGCCGGCGATAACGAAGACATCACCGGTCACCTCTCCCGAGATCAGTATCTCGTCGAAAGCCGCGGCGAACAGATCCCCTTCGATGCGGCCGTCGACCTGGATTCGATTCCCGGCGGCATAGAGGTCCTCCTCGACCACCTCCTCTTGGCGAACCAGCACAAGGTCGGATTGGGTGAGCTCGGCGACTGCCTGCAACGGAATGGCGAGGATCGCCGCCGCCAAAACAGCAGTACTGCTAAAGGGGTAGGGCATCGGCCGCCAGCCGCAGCAGCGGTACCGGGAATATCCCAAAAAAGAGAGTCACCCCCACCGCCGCCGCCAGCACGGCGCGGATCGGGGCGGGCGCCGGTGGAATCTCCTCACCCTCCGGCTCGTCCATGTACATGGCGACGATCACTCGCAGATAGATGAAGAACGAGACCACGGATGCGAGGACCGCCCCGACGACCAGCCAGGCGAATCCGGCTTTCCACGCTTCCTGGAAGGTCCCGAACTTGGCGATGAACCCGGCGGTGAGGGGTATCCCGGCCATTCCCAGCAGGAGCACGGTCAGGCCGTGGGCAAGCATTGGTTGGCGCTTGCCGAGTCCGGCATAGTCAGATAGAGCTGCACCGGCCGAGGCGGGTCCGTTAACGGCTGCCACTACTGCGTACGCTCCCACCAGTTGGATGGTGTAAACGCCCAGGTAGAACCAGACCGATCCGGTTCCATTCCCGCCTGCTACCACCCCGGTGAGGATGAAGCCGGCGTGGGCCACCCCGGAATATGCCAACAGCCGCCTGAGGTCGTCCTGAACGATCGCTAGGAAAGAGCCGACCAACATCGAAAGCATGGCGATCCCGGCCGCCACCGTCGCCCACACCGTGATTGTGTCCGAAAAGCCGGAGACGAGCACCCTGGTCAAGGCTGCAAAGCCACCAACTTTGGCGGCGGCGGCCATGTACCCAACTGCGCCGGCCGGAGCGCCCTGATAGACGTCCGGTGCCCAGCCGTGGAAAGGCGCGGCGGTCACCTTGAAAGCCAGCCCGACAACAACCAGTGCCAGCCCGATGAGAAGAACCGCCGGTTTGAGGAGGATCTGCGAGTCGAGAAATCGCCGCTGATCGAGGAGGTGGAGCGATCCGGTGCCGGCGTAGAGCAGCGAAACCCCGTAGATGAAGATGGCCGACGCGAACGAGCCGAGGAGGAAATATTTGATGGCGGCCTCCTCGGAACGGGTTTCCTGCCGAGAGAATCCGGCGAGCACGTAGAGGCTGATGGAGCCGATCTCGAGTCCAAGGAACATCATGACCAGGTGGGGAGTGGAGGTCATCAAGGCGAATCCAGCGGTGGCAAGGAGCAATAGGGCGAGTGCTTCGGCGGCCCGTCGTCCCAAGGTGTCGACGAACCTAGAGGCGGCTCCCAGTCCGAGCAGGCCGATGAGGATCAGCAGCAGATGACCAAACACCCCGAAGCGGTCGACGACCACCATTCCCCCGAATGGGAGAGTGCTTTCGGTCTCCGGGTTCGCTCCGAGTCCTCCCAACCACACTCCCTGCCAGACCGTTGCTCCCCCGGCCAACACAAATGTAAGCCCGGCGGCGGCGGCGAGCCGGCGCGGGGGCGGTTTCAGTTGGATGTCGAGCAGCAGGATCAGGGCCGCTCCCCCACCGAGCAAGATCTCGGGGAGGATCGCCAGCCAGTTGATCTCGGGCGGGGTGATCACTCTTCGGCCCTCGCCAAGATCACCTGCTCGATCCGTGCCGGGGCGGGTGCAACATAACCGGTGGCCGCTTCGATCCGGTCAAGCACCGCCTCGGCCGAAGGTTGAACCTTGTCGAGCAGCAGCTTGGGATACAGCCCGAGTACCAGCATCAAAGCCACCAACGGAGCCAACAGCGCCACTTCGCGGAACGAGAGGTCGACCAATTTTTGGTTCTCCGGCTTGACCGGAACTCCGGTGAAGGTGCGCTCATAGGCCCACAGCAGGTAAATGGCAGCCAGCACCACGCCGCTGGCGGCGAGGATCGCATGGACCGGCAGCGACGGAAAGCTCCCGATCAGGACCATGAACTCGCCGACGAAGCCATTGAGCCCGGGCAATCCGATGGAAGCGAGCGAGGTGAAGAGGAATATGCCCGCATAGACAGGCATCACCTGCTGCAGACCGCCGAAGTCCGCGATCTGTTTGGTGTGCCGGCGGTCGTAGATCATCCCCACCAGAAGGAAGAGGGCACCGGTGGTGATCCCGTGGTTGACGTTCTGCACCACCCCCCCGGCCACCCCGGCGGAAGTAAGGGCAAAGGTGCCTAAGACGATGAAACCAAGGTGCGACACCGACGAATAAGCCACGAGCTTTTTCAGGTCGGGCTGAACGATCGCCACCACGGCTCCGTACACGATGCCCACCACCGCCAGCCCGGCCATGACCGGAACGAAGTCGACAGAGGCTTGAGGAAACAGGCCGAGGTTGAAGCGCACCAACCCGTAGGTGCCCAACTTCAGGAGCACCGCCGCCAGCAGCACCGACCCGGCGGTTGGGGCCTCGACGTGTGCGTCGGGCAGCCAGGTGTGCAGCGGGAACATCGGCACCTTGATGGCAAAGGCGAGAGCAAACGCGGCAAACAGCCAACGCTCGGCGCTTTGGGCAAGCGGCACGTCGAGCAGTTCGGTGAAGGCAAAAGAAGGCGTGCCGGTGTGTTGCTGATGGAGGACGGCCAGGGCGATGATGGCGGCCAGCATCAAGGCCGAGCCGAAAGCGGTGTAGAGGAAAAATTTGACGGCGGCGTAGATTCGCCCCTCGCCGCCCCAGATCCCGATTATGAAATACATGGGAACCAGGATCGCTTCAAAGAAGACAAAGAAAAGGAACAGGTCAAGGGCCAGGAACACCCCCACGAGACCGGCCTCGAGCAGCAACGTATAGACGACAAACTCCTTGAGCCGGTAGGTGATGCCGGTCGAGGCGGCGAGGGCGATGGGAACCAGCAGCGTCGTGAGAACGATCATCGGCAGAGAGATCCCGTCGACCCCGAGATACCAGGAGATGCCCCACGGCTCGTACCAGACGGATCGCTCCACCATCTGGAAGCCCCGCTGGCCGGCAGCGAAGGCAGTGAAGAGAAACGCCGCCACCCCGAGTGGGGCGAGCGATAGGGCGATGCCGACCGGCAGGTAGAGCTCCTTTCGCCGTGGCGGGAGAAGAGCGACCGCCACCGCCGCCAGCGCCGGGAGCAGGATGATGGCGGTCAGCATCTGTCAGCCCCCCCTGGCCAGCATCCAGGCGATCACCCCGACCGCCCCTGCGCCCAGGATCAAGCCATAGGCGCGCACGAACCCGCTCTGCAGGGGCCGCGACCTGTTTGCCAACTCCCGCACCAGCCGCCCCGCCCCGTTCACCGCCCCATCGATCAAACCCAGGTCGAACGCGAAGGCGGCCTTTTCGGCCAGCTTCTTGCCCGGCTCGACCAAGGTCGACCCGTACAGGTCATCGACCCGATAACCCTCCCCCCACCATTGCCACAGCTTTCCGAAAGAGGCCTCGAACCGCCTCCAGAGATCCACCGGGCGGTTATAGGCCAGCACCGCCGCCGCCACACCGGCCAGCCCGGCCGCCACCCCTACACCCGCCAGCAATGCGAACAGCGCCCACCCTGCGGGCGGGTGGGTAAGACTGACGCCTTCGAACGACGGCTCGAGGAAATGTTCGAGCGTCGCCCGGAGGGGGGTATTGAGGAACCCACCGACCACCGACAGGACGGCCAGCACGATCAAAGGCACGGTCATCACCCGCGGCGCCTCATGGGGATGCACGCCCTCGCCCCATCGCGGCTTACCCATGAAGACCAGCACGAACTGGCGGGTCATGTAAAAGCCGGTGAGGAGGGCGGTGACGAGCCCAACGATCCACAGGACCCAGAACCAGCCACCGCGGGCGAATGAAACCCCGAGGATCTCGTCCTTGGACCAGAAACCAGCCAGCGGAGGGATTCCGGCGATGGCGATGGTGGCAATCCCCATGGTGGCAGCGGTGACAGGCATCACCTTGCGAAGCCCGCCCATCTTGTGCATGTCCTGCTGATCGGCCATCCCGTGTATCACCGCTCCGGCTCCGAGGAAAAGGAGGGCTTTGAAGAAGGCGTGGGTCATCAAGTGGAAAACCCCCGCCACATAACCGGCGGCTCCCACCGCCAGGAACATGTAGCCCAGTTGGCTAATCGTGGAGTAGGCGAGGACCCGCTTGATGTCGGTCTGGGCCACGGCGATGGTGGCCGCCCAAAGCGCAGTGGCGGCGCCGATGGTGGCGACGACGGGTCCGGCGATCGGCGACACCTCGAAAATGGCGGCCGAGCGGGCGATCACATAGACGCCGGCCGTAACCATGGTGGCGGCGTGGATAAGCGCAGAGACCGGGGTGGGACCCTCCATCGCGTCGGGAAGCCACACATAGAGAGGGATCTGGGCAGACTTCCCGGCCGCACCGATGAGGATCAGCAGGCCGATGGCAGTGGCCAGGGCCGGGCTGAGAACCTCCGGCGCCCGCTCCGCCATCCCGTTCATCGACAGGGTGTGAAAGCTGGCGAAGATCAGCATCAGGCCGACGAGAAAGCCGAAGTCTCCGATCCGGTTGACGATGAAGGCCTTCTTGCCGGCGGCGGCCGCCACCGGCTTCGTGAACCAGAAGGAGATCAACAGGTACGAGCACAGACCGACCAGTTCCCAGCCCACGAAGAGCATGGCGTAGTTCCCGGCGAGCACCAGAGTGAGCATCGAGGCGGCGAAGAGATTCAGATAGACGAAGAAACGCGAGAAGCGGGCATCGCCATGCATGTAGCCGACGGCGTACAGATGGATCAAGGACCCCACCCCGGTGACGACGAGGGTCATCAGCGCCGCCAGCGGATCCCAGTTGATCTCGAAGGACGCGCCTACTGCGGGCATAAATTCCCAGAGGGGGACGATGACTCCATGACTTCCTCCTCGGAAGAATGGGAGGGAGGCGCCAAGGGCGAGGGCAAACGAGCCGGCGACTGCGGCGGTGGCAAACAGACCGGCCTTCGGCTCGCCAAGCCTCTTACCGAAGAAGTGGAGGAAGGCTGCGCTGGCCAGGGGCAGCGCGATGATGAGCCAGAGGTAGTCGGTCATCCCCGCATTTCTGACAGCTCATCCACCGACGCGGTCTGGCGCCGGCGGAAGATCGCCACGATGATGGCGAGACCAACAACAACTTCGGCGGCAGCCACGACCAGCACGAAGAAGACCGCCAGTTGACCGTCCAGGCCACCAAGTGCTCGGCCCGCCGCGATAAACGTCAAGTTGACGGCGTTGAGCATCAACTCGATGCACATGAACATGACCAGGGCATTTCTTCGTATCAGGATGCCGAGCGCCCCGACCGCGAAAACCAGCGCCGCCAGGGTCATGTACCACCCGGAGGTGACGGCTAAGTCCACGAAAGGTCGCCTCCGGGCGGGGTGCTCATTCCGCGGTCCGTCCAACTCGACGGCGCGACGAGGCCAAAGAGATGGCCCCCACCGCGGCGATCGTCAACAACAGGGCGGTGGCCTCGAAGGCGAGCACCCAATCGGTGAACATCGGCACGGCCAGCGCCTGCACGGTGCCGTTGGTGGCCTGAGGATCGACGGGGCCCGACGCCGCCGGCACCCACGAGAAGCTTCCCCGGGCGATGGCCACCACGACCACTCCCACTATCACGACACCGAGAGCCATGGCCAGCCGGCGCTGATGGGGGATGTTCTCTTGGGGGTCTTCTGTTCTGTCTACCCCGATCAGCATGATCACGAAGAGGAACAGCGTCATCACCGCGCCCGCATAGACGATGATCTGGACCGCGGCGACCAGGTGGGCGAGCTGGATCACGTACAGCACCCCCATCGAAAACAGCGTGGCGAGCAAACCGAGCGCCGAATAGACCGGGTTACGGGCCATCACCACAGTGACCGCACCGAAGAGCGTGGCAATCGCCATCAGAACGAAGACGACCAGTTCGACCATCAAACGGCGCCTGGCATCAGGTTGGATCGCTCAGGCATCCCGGATCTCTTGGGCGGGCTCGGGATCCCACGAAGCCGTCCCCGGGGTGCCCTGCCATGCCAGCACGCCCTGGTAGGCGGCGACCCCCCCGTCAGCGGTGGCTCGGAGCCACCCGTCGGCCGTCTCCAGTTCGGTATGCCGCGCCAGGGGATCGTCGGGGAACATATGAGGAACCGAGCCGTCCCGATGCATCAGCAACTCGTTCTTGGTGTAGATGGCGTCCTCCCTCTTGGAGGATGACATTTCGAAGAGGTGGGTCATGGTGATCGCCTCGGTGGGGCAGGCCTCGACGCAAAGCCCGCAGAAGATGCAGCGGAGCATGTTGATCTCGTAGACGAAGCCGTACCTTTCACCGGGGCTGACCGGTGCATCGGGAGGGTTGTCGAGACCACGCACGTAGATGCATTGGGCGGGACACGCGCCGGCGCACAGCTCGCAGCCGATACACTTCTCCATCCCATCCGGGTAACGGTTGAGAACATGGCGACCGTGAAACCTCTGCGGCTTTGGCCGGTATTCGTGGGGGTACTTGGTAGTCACCAACCCGTCGCCGGCCACCGTCTGGACCATGATCCGCCCGGTGACCCGAAGCCCTCGTAAAAATTCGGCTATGGCTCCCACTCATGAGCTCCAGGGCAAACCGAACTGGCGGACGCTTATCACGACGGTCGACACCATTAGCCAGACCAGGGCGGCAGGGATCAGCCGCTTCCATCCGAGTTGCATCAGTTGGTCGTACCGCAAGCGGGGCATCGTGTTCCGTATCCAGAAGAACATGAAGATGACCAGATAGGTTTTGGCCAGCATCCAAAGGGTGGGAAGCACCGCGGCGATCAGGCCGGTGGTGCCGAAGGTGGGTCCGCTCCAACCTCCCAAGAAGAGGGTGGCGCACAACGCCGACATCGTGAACAGGTTGCAATATTCGGCCAGCTGGTACATGGCGAAACGCATTCCCGAATATTCGGTGTGAAATCCGCCCACCAACTCTTGCTCGGCCTCCACCAGGTCAAATGGCGCCCGGTTGGTCTCGGCCATGATGGCCAGGAAGAAGATCACAAAGGCGACAAACTGGGGAATCAGGTTCCACCGAGGGATGAAGGCGGCCACACCGAGACCGGGGAAAACGTCGGCAAAGGTACCGCTCTGGCGTTCGACGATCCCGGCCAGGGACAGGGTCCCACCGTCCCCGGTGGTCGAGGAAAACATGACCACCGCCACCATCGCCAGGCCCATCGCCGCCTCGTAGGAGATGGCCTGCGCCGTCGCCCGCACGCCACCCAGCAGCGGATATTTGGAACCCGATGACCATCCGGCGAGCACCACGGCGTACACGGCCATCGATGACATGGCGAGGACGAAGAGGAGGCCGACATTGAGGTCGGTGCCCTGCACCAGCACGGTTCGGTCACCGATGGTGAAGGGCTGTCCGAAGGGCACGACCATAAACATGAGGAACGCAGGCAGGATCGCCAGGAACGGGGCGAGCACGTACACGCCGTATTCGACCTTGCGAGGTATCACGGATTCCTTGAAGAACAGCTTGAGGCCGTCGGCCACCGTTTGCAAAAGGCCGAAGGGACCGGCGCGGTCCGGCCCGACCCGGTTCTGCATATCGGCCACGATCTTTCGTTCCAACCAGACGTTGAACACCGTGGTGCCCAAGAGGAGAACAAAGACCCCCAGAACCCGACCCACGACGA
Organism: Actinomycetota bacterium; assembly: GCA_052390035.1. GTDB lineage: Bacteria > Actinomycetota > Acidimicrobiia > Spongiisociales > ZC4RG35 > JBQTHI01. Next base: position 9,957 of record JBQTHI010000074.1, read on the forward strand.
TGATGAGGTCGATGCCGTCCATCAGCGGGTCCGCACACTCATACCGGCTCCGGAGCATAGGGAGAGCCGGATGGGGTCAACAAACCCACCCCGTTACCTAAGGTTTGGGGTGGGGCTGAACCACACCGATCGCCTTCAGAAACCGCTGTCGCTCTTCCCATGACCAAAACCCGCCGCTTGATCACCACCGCTGAAGGCACCTCCGCCGGCGCCTTCAGCCCCACGGAATGGCTCCTATTTCTGGGACCAGGGCTGATTTGGGGCTCGTCGTTCTTCCTCATCGCCATTGGCCTACGTAGCCTCCCACCGGCGCTGATCACACCCATGCGCCTGGCTTTCGGCCTGACGGCTCTGTCACTCTTTCCGGCTGCCCGACGACCGATCGAACGCGGCGACTGGCCGCGAGTGGCGTTGCTTGGCGCCGTGTGGATGGCTATTCCGCTGTCGATGTTCCCCTTCGCCGAGCAACGGGTCTCTTCGGCCCTCACGGGGATGCTCAACGGTGCCAACCCGATCTTCACTGCGGCGGTCACCTGGATGCTCCTCAAGCGTCCACCCGGACCATTCCAGCGGTGGGGACTGCTGGCAGGCTTCGTCGGGACCGTGTTGATCGCCCTCCCCTCGCTGGGAGAGGGTCGCTCCGAAGCAATCGGGGTCGGGCTCATTTTCATAGCCTTGTTTTGTTACGCGATAGCGCTCAACGTGGCGGTGCCGCTGCAGCAGAAATATGGCTCCCTCCCGGTCTTTCGCCGCGCCCAGATGGTCGGGCTGGCCCTCACCGTCCCCGTCGCCATACCGACGCTCGGCGAGGCACGCCTCGAAGGGGGGCCGGTGGCGGCGATCCTTGTGCTGGGAGTGTTCGGAACCGGGGTCGCCTACATACTCATGGGCCGGCTGGCTGGCCAGGTCGGGGCGACCCGGGCTTCGGTCTCGACCTATCTCATCCCGGTGGTCTCGGTCCTGCTCGGGGTGATCTTCCTCGCCGAGGACGTGCACCCCGTGTCGCTTCTCGGCAGCGCCATCGTCCTGGCCGGCGCCTGGCTTTCGAGCCGCCGGGAGCGGTGATCAGGCTTTCGAGACCGTCACGACTGGGTCGTTACCCAGGGACGCGGTCCCCGGCTGATTGAACGGGACATAGACCACGCCGTGGCTCAGGGTGTCGTCGAAGCCGACCGGCAACCGCACTGCACCCGTCGCCGTCGCCACCTCGGCAGTATGTCCTTCGAGCAGACCAAGCCGGCGAGCGTCGTCGGGATGGCAGAAGACCGCCGCTCCCGGCGCCAGGCCGGCCAGGGACCCTCCGTGGCGCAGCGACACCCCGTCGTCGAACATGGTGCGGGCGTAGTGAAGGACGAGATTGCTGGAGCCGCCCTTGCCGGGAGTGTCGGCCGGCAAATAGACGAGCGGCGGGGGTCCGCCCACCGGCACCAGGACGCCATCTTTTTCCTCGTCGACCAGGTCCCATGTGACCCCCGCGTAGGCGGGGGCGACGGTGGCCATCTCCTTGGCTATCGCCTCCGGCGAGTCGAGACCGATGGGCTGGCCCATTCTCTCGGCCAGATCGTCGACCACCGACCAGTCCGGGCGGCTCTGCCCGGGTCCGGGGACTGCCCGATTCACCTTCTGCACGCGCCCTTCGAGGTTGGTGACGGTCCCCTCCTTCTCGGCGAACCCCTCCGCCGGGAACACGACATCGGCTAGGCGGGATGAATCGGTGAGGAAGAGGTCGATCGCCACCACAAAGCCAGCCGATTCGATCGCCCGGCGAGCCAGCGAGCCATCAGGGGTGTCGCGCACCGGGTCGGCTCCAGCCAGGATCAGCCCTTCCAATTCACCGCCGATCAGGCCCTCCAGAATCGAACGGCAGTCTCTGCCGGCAGTCGATGGGAGCTCGCCCCAGGCACCATCGAGATCGGATTGGCCCACGCCCACCCGCCCGGGGAGAAGGGTGGGGGCTAGACCCATGTCGAGTGCGCCGTATACGTTGCAACGACGGGCCAGAGGCAGCACCTTCCCGCCGAGGGTGCGCACCAGTGCGGCCACGGCCTCGGCGAGACGAGGGTCTTCGGTGTAGCCGGTCCGCCCGACCAGTGCCACCAGCGGACCCTGGCGCAGAGCCTCCATCAATGCCGGGTGGTCGCCCCCTTTGACCGCGGTCAAGATGTCGGCGCCGCCGCCCGGCCGGTAGGTCAGCTTGTAGGCCGCCCGGTCGTCGAGTCCGGTGCGGCGAGGATGGACCACCACCAACGTTGCGCCTCTTTCCTGAGCGGCATGCCGCACCCTCAGATAGAGGGTGGGATGCTCCTCTTTCAGGTCGGGACCCCAGACCAAGATCGTCTTGGCTCCATCGAGGTCTGAGATGAGCGCCCGGTCGACGGTTGCCGCCAGAAACTGCGGGTCAAGTCCGTCGTCCATTTGGGCATCGACATTGTTCGTGCCCAAGACGACTCGAGCGAACTTGGAGAGGGCGTAGGCGTCTTCGTTGGTGCCGCGGGCGCCTCCCAACACGCCCACCCGGCCCTTGAGTTCGGAAAGTCGACGGGCGGTTAGATCGAGCGCCTCCGCCCAACTCGACTCCCGGAAGGACCCATCCTCTCCTTGGATGCGCGGCGAGGTGAGGCGATCGTGGGACTGGATGTACTGGAAGCCGAACCGGCACTTGTCCGAGAGCCATCCCCAGTTGGTCGCTTCGGCGTTGACTCCGAGGAAGCGGAGGACTTCGTTTTGGCTGGCCTGGATCGAGATGCGATCACCGGCGGTGCAATGCGGGCAGGTCGACTCCACCGCCACCAGGTCCCAGGGCCGCGCTCGAAACCGGTAGGGCTTGGCGGTGAGGGCGCCGACCGGGCAGATCTGGACGGTGTTGCCCGAGAAGTAGGAGCTGAACGGCAGTTCGGGAAAGGCGTTCACCTGGGTGTAGTTCCCGCGGTCGAGAAACTCGATGAGCGGATCGCCGGACACCTCGTCGGTGAAACGGGTGCAGCGGGCGCAGAGAATGCACCGCTCGCGGTCGAGATACACCAGTTCCGAGATCTTGATCGGCTTCTCGAAGTGCCGCTTCTCCTCGACGAAGCGCGACTCGCCCGGCCCGTACGCCATGGTGTGGTCCTGCAACGGGCATTCGCCTCCCCGGTCGCAAACGGGACAGTCGAGCGGATGGTTGATCAGCAGGAACTCGAGCACGCCCTCCTGAGCCTTCTTTGCCACATCCGATTGGGTGTCGACCACCATTCCCTCGGCCACCGGGTTGGTGCACGCCGTAATCAGCGCGCGTCCTCGCGGGGTTTCGAGCTCAACCAGACACATCCGGCACATCCCCACCGGCCGCAGCCGCGAGTGCCAGCAGAACCGGGGTATGTAGGTGCCGTTGTCCTGGGCGGCCTTGATCAGCATCTGCCCTTGGGGAGCTTCAATCTCCCTCCCATCGATCATGAGCTTGACCTTCTCAGCGCCTATTACCGGGATGATGCCTGACCGGCTGAGCGATGAGCTGATGCGGACGGGTTCGGGCATCGGCCCGGCAGCTTAGGAGGACGCCACGCGGTGTCAGCCCGGCCGCCCCGTCGGGTGGCGGTGGAAAGGTCTGGTCGTATTCGGCGGCCTAAGCCGCCCCGTAGGTCTCTTTGCCGTAACCCTCCATCAAACGCCGAAGGCGGGAGGCTGGTACCGGGGCTGGTAGAGCATCACCTCTAGCCCGCCCGGGATCCGCAGGTCGACAGTCAACCCGAAGCCGTCGTCGCGGATTTCCCGGGTGAACTCGACTCCCTTCTTCCGCAAGGTGGCCACCGTTGCCTCGAGGTTGTCGCAGATCAGCGAAATCTCGTGTTTCTGTTCGGTCGACCAACCCGATTCGGGGTCAGAGGTTGGATGAACCCCCAGTTCGCTTGGCCCCGTCTGGAAGATCAGCCAACCATGCCCAGTGTCGATGTAAGGAAAGTCGAGCACATCTCTGAAGAAGGCGCGGGCCCTCTCGGCGTCATCGGCGTAGACGAGCGTGTGCATGGCGGTGATCATGTGCCGATCGTAGCTCCGGCGACCTGGGCCCCACCCCGAACGAGATCATCGGTCTCATGCGCCTCGATAGTGTCTCCGACCATGAAGAAGCCATCCAGATGGTCGACCACCATTGCCGTTTTGATCCTTGGCTTGATGGTCGGAGGGATTGTCTACTCCGTCACTGTCGCTTCGGACACGGATGACGGACCGCTCCTCGGCCTGGCTTTCGCTAGCTATGGCGTAGTGGGGGCACTGATCGTGGCCAAACGGCCCTCCAACCGGGTCGGTTGGCTCTTTGCGGCGATAGGAGTTGTGGCGATGGCCACCGGATGGGCTGAGGCTGCCGTACCCGGGGTCGTGGCGGATGTCACCGCCGGTCGCCAGCCATCACCGCTGGCGATGGCGATGCTGATCTATGACAATGGCTTTTGGTATCCGTTCTTCGGCATGTTCTTCGTCGTGGTGCCGCTTATCTATCCGACCGGTCACGCCCTTTCGAAACGCTGGGCATGGGTGGGGTGGGTAGGAATGGCCGCCTTGCTGGCAGTGGGCGGGCTGGGAGTGTTGCAACCAACCTTAGAAGGCCAGTTCTCAAGCTTCAGCAACCCGATCGGCGTCCGCGGCATGCCCCACCCGGAGAATTCGGAACTCGGCAATGGCCTGCTCACCCTTGGAGTCATTGCGGGCGTCTTCGCCATGGTCTCGGTCGTGTGGAGATACCGGCGCGCTCACCGAGTCGAGCGCCTCCAGCTGAAATGGTTGATGTTCTCAGTGATCCTCCTGATCCTCTGGACGATTCTCGGGGAGGTCGTCTGGGTGGATCTGCTCGGGCATTCCGATCCACTTGGAGGCGTCGGATTCTCGCTGATCCTTATGGCGGTCCCGTTGTCGGCGGGCGTTGCCATCTTGCGCTACCGCCTGTACGAAATCGACCGGATCGTCTCCCGCACCGTCACTTACGCGGTCGTGGCCGGTTTGTTGGCTGTGGTCTACGCCGGCGGGGTGTTCGCCCTTACCCGGGTCGTGCCCGCTACCGGTGATCTGGCGGTGGCCGGCTCGACCCTGGCGGTAGCCGCCCTCTTCAACCCGGTGCGCCGCCGGGTACACATCGCAGTCGATCGCCGCTTCAACAGAACCCGGGTCGACGCCGATCAACTGGTCGAGGTATTCGCCGGGCGACTTCGTGCCGAATCCGATTTGGGTGGAATCACGGCCGGCCTGGAGGATGTGGTGGCCCGCTCCTTCCAACCCTCGCTTGCCACCGTCTGGGTACGGGGACCGACCTATGTTCCCGATAGCAGGGCTGGCGTCCCCGGCTAGGGCAGCGGGCAGCCTCCACCCTCGATGTGCGCCATGACCTCGTCCTTGAAATATTTGGTGATGGAGATGATCGGGGAAACCGCCGACGGGCCCAACGGACATATGGTGGTCATTTTGGGCGGCCAGGCCAGGCCGACCGAGATGTTGTCGGACACGTCGAGGAGCAGATCGAAGTCGATCAGCCTTCCTTCCCCGGCTTCGATCCGCCGGAGGATCATTTCGAGCCAGGTGGTGCCCTCCCGGCAGGGCGTGCACTGCCCGCATGACTCGTGGGAGAAGAACCGCACGACGCGCTCGGCGGCTCGCACCACGCAGGTGGTGTCGTCCATCACCACTACGGCTCCCGAGCCGAGCATCGACCCGGCCTTGGCCGTGTCGTCCTTGGTGATGGGGAGGTCCAGATGGTCGGACGGAACGAACCAAGGCGCCGACGCACCGCCGGGAATCCAGGTCTTCAATCGCCGACCCCCGGGTGTGCCACCTGCTACGTCGTAGATCAACTCCTTCCAAGTGATGCCGTGGGGCAGCTCGTAGTTGCCCGGCTTGCGCACATGGCCCGACACCGAGAAGAGGAATGTTCCGGTGTCGGCGGCGTGGCCGACGGCCTTGTAGCCGTCAAGGTCGGCCATGATGTGGGGCAGGTTTGAGAGCGTCTCGACGTTGTTGACGATGGTGGGCTTGCCGTACAGGCCCACCGCCGCCGGGAAATATGGTGGCTTGAGCCGGGGCTCGCCCCGTAGACCCTCGAGCGAGTTGATGAGGGCGGTCTCTTCACCGCAGATGTAGGCACCCGCCCCCAGATGCACGGTCACCTCGAGGTCGTAGTCAGTGCCGAAGATCCCCTTTCCCAAATAGCCACTGGCATAGGCTTCGTCCACCGCCCGCTGCACCCGCCTGGCCGGTTTGGGATATTCGCCCCGGATGTAGATGAAGGCCTCGTGCACCTCATTGGCGAGCGCGGTGATGATGATTCCCTCCATCATCTGATGAGGGTCCCGCTCGAGCAACTGGCGGTCTTTGAAGGTGCCCGGCTCGGACTCGTCTCCGTTGACGACTAGGTAAGAAGGCCGCGCCGGGGCAAGAAAACTCCATTTCAGCCCCGCTGAGAAGGCTGCCCCACCCCGCCCGAGAAGCCCCGATCCCTTGACCAGTTCGACCAGCTCGTCCCGCGTCATTCCGACGGCTCGCTTCGCCTGGACATAACCACCCGTCGTTTCGTAGCGGTCGAGCGTGTGGCTATCGGTGGGGTGCTCGGTCATCCGCCTGGTGACGATCAACGGGTGTTCGGTCACGTCTTCCCGCCCCGGGTGGCAGCAGCGGTGCCGAGGGGTTCGAAGGCGGGAACCGGGCCGGTGGCCCCCGTCTCCTCCCGGACCGCCCAATCAAAGGACCGCACACCCCCGAAGAGCTCCTGCATCTCGTCGGTGCCTACCACCTCCGGCCGAGCCGAGCGGAGCCACCTCACCAATTGGCGAGCCTTGGCCGGGGTCACCCCCTCGATCAGCTCATAGTTGACCTGGACAGCCGGCGCCCCGCCACAGGCACCAAGGCATTCGGCGTGCTCGATCCCGACGAGGCCCTCAGGGTCGGTTTCGCCGCTGGGAACTCCCGCCTCATCCTCGAGGGCCCCGAGGACGTCGTCGGAGCCGAGCAGCATGCAGCTGATCGAGGTGCAACACGAGATGAGGTAGCGGCCGGGGGGTTGCCGCTTGTACATCGTGTAGAAGGAGGCGACGGCGAGCACCTGGGCCGGGGTGATTCCGGCCCATTCGGCCACTTCCCCCATACCCTCTTCGGTGAGGCGGCCGTCCACCGCCATCGCCAGGTAGAGGAGAGGCATCACGGCCGACCGGCGCTGCGGGTAGCGGGCAACGATGGCCCGGGCCTTCGCCTGCGTCTCCTCCGGCCAGCTGCTCATCAGCGGGCGAGGATAGGAAGTCGTTGACCGGCCCGGGAAATCTTGCCCGGGAAGTCTTGGCCTTAGGCTGTGACGGTGTCTGAGATGGTGATCCAGCCCCTTCCCGGATTCGCCGCCGGGTGGGCCGAGTCGCTCTGGGAGCTGGAGGACACCCGCCGGCGCACCCTCGAGGCGCTCGGCTCACTCGATGAGGGGATCATCGACCTGATCCCTTCCGGCCAAGACAACAGCATCGGGGCCTTGCTCCATCACATCGCTCTCATCGAGACCGACTGGCTCTACGCAGACATCATCGGCACCGATTACCCCTCTTGGGTGGCCGAAAAGTTTCCCGATGACGACCGCGACGAGGCCGGCCAACTGGTCCGCCCGACCATGACCCTGAAAGAACATCTCGCCACCCTGGGCTGGGTCCGCCGGGAGCTGCTCACCGTGCTTGCCACACAGCCGGTCGAGGACTTCGATCGGCCTCGCGTATCGGTGAGCGGGACGGTGAGCCCACGGTGGGTGCTCCACCACCTCCGCCAGCATGAAGCCGAGCACCGGGGCCAGATCCAAGCGATCCTGAACTCCTTGAAGTAAAGGCCCGGAGCCGCCGATACCCTGGCACCGTGTTCCTTGACCCTCGCGACCTCCTAGTCACCTTTGGCACCATCGGGCTCTTCTTGATCGTTTTCGCCGAGTCCGGATTGCTGGTCGGCTTCTTTCTCCCAGGTGACTCGCTGCTGTTCACCGCCGGTCTTTTCGCCGCCCAGGGCACCCTGTCGCTGCCTCTGATCCTCATCGGCTGCTTCGTGGCGGCGGTGGTAGGCGACCAAGTCGGGTATGCGTTCGGCAACAAGGCCGGACCCGCCCTCTTCCGACGGCCCGATTCGCGTTTCTTCCGCCAGGAGTATGTCGACAAGGCCCAACATTTCTTCGAGAAATACGGCTCCAAGACCATCGTCCTCGCTCGCTTCGTGCCGATCGTCCGTACCTTCGCCCCCATCCTCGCCGGGGTCGGTTCGATGCCTTATCGAACATTCGTCGCCTACAACGTCGTCGGTGGATTCCTTTGGGCTGTGGGCGTGACCCTGCTCGGCTATCTGCTCGGCGAGCTGATCCCCGATATCGACACCTACCTGCTGCCGATTGTCGCCGTCATCGTTGCCCTTTCCGTCGTACCCATCGCCCGCGAGTGGTGGAAGGCGCGATCTGCGCGCCAGGCGGCGTGACCAACTCCCCGTTTTGGCGCGCCGATCTGGGGCAAT
>JBQTHI010000075.1:0-1532 GCA_052390035.1 Actinomycetota bacterium
CGCACCGAGGAAGTCGAACTGCCCCTTCCATGAAGCTGCTTCTCGACATGAACCTGTCGCCCACGTGGGTCAGGTTCCTGGAGGAGAACGGGTTCGAGGCGGCCCACTGGAGCACCATCGGCGAGCCCACCGCCACCGATGCCGTGATCATGGGGTGGGCGCGGGATCGCGGCTTCGTGGTGATCACCCACGACCTCGACTTCTCTGCCCTGCTCGCGTTCACTGAGGCGGTCGGCCCGAGCGTGGTGCAAGTCAGGAGCCAGGACGTCCTGCCCGACACCATCGGTGCGGACGTGGTGCGGGTGCTCCGGAACCACCGCGCGGCGCTGAACGAAGGCGCCATCATCAGCATCGACGAGCTCACCTCGCGTGTCCGTGTGCTTCCCGTCCGGAAACCCTGATCGCGTGAGCGGCGGCGCCATGGAGTTCCGCATCGCCGATGCCTTCACGGACAGCCTCGCGCGGCTGACCGGCGACGAGCAGAACGCGGTCAAGACCACCGCCTTCGACCTGCAGCTCAATGCGGCCAACCCCGGCGCGGACATCCCCGGCCGGTCGGGGGACGCTGCGCATCAACTACCGCACGTCGCACCACATCTGGCCGCAGGCGGACCCGCTGCGGGAACCGCACGTCCCCGACGTGGACGGCAACACGGAGGAGCGAGGTTGCACGATCTCCGTGTTCAACGGGCCAGACCCGCTGCTCCGCGTTCTCGACAGCGCCGAGGAAGAGCTCACGGTGGTGGGCCGCTGGCTGGCAGAGCGCATGTCGGAGGGGGTGACGGCTGGCGAGATGAGAGCGTAGGAACGTAGGAATTCCAAAGCCCTTGTGGCGGCCCGACAACCTCCTCACCCCGTGCCCCCCTGCGGGGGCACCACGATCGCGGGACAGGGTTCCCAACGAAGGACGAACATCTGAATCGCAATAGCCACAATCGTTGCCCATGGACACCACCACCAGGTCAGCCGAAGAGTTCCGACCACAGAAAGTGGACACAGGACTGGTGGCCTGGTCCGAAGAAGTACCGCGCCGACGATGGCTCGGAGTGCTACTACACGGCGAAGGGGAATCTGTTGCCCGGGATTGGTACCTTCAATTACGCAACCGATCCTTACAGTCCCAAGCACATCTGGAAAGACGTCCTCCCACACCTCTGGTATGGCAGCAACTACACCATCTACTATGATCCGGGTGGGGTTAGCCACGGTCCATAGGCGCCGTGTCGGTGTGATCTGGTGGGTCGGGACGGCAATATATGGCCTGCTTTCGATTGCCGCCTTTCTTGCGCACGATCTTCCCGCATTTCGGATCATCGTCGAACTAGGATGGGCTTATGTGTGGCTCTGCGGGCCACCGATTACGCTAATCTATGGAATCAGTACCATTGGGTATTACGCCGTTGGGACTGCCACCTTCTTTAGTCTCACGTGGGCAGCCGTGACGCGCCGACGGTGGCTGTCCGCCGGGCTTCTGGCAATCTTCGCCCTTGCGGTGTGGATGCTGTCAGGGTTTCTGGTTTATGCATTCGTGC
>JBQTHI010000076.1:0-12002 GCA_052390035.1 Actinomycetota bacterium
GTTTGAAGACGCCGAGCCCAAACGCGACGACGCCAACTTCTCTTACGTCGCCGCCTGGGAGTGGACCCCAGATGAACCGGTCCTCAACCGGGAGCCGCTGGTGTTCGACGAGGTCCACCCGACCACCCGGAGCTACAAGTGAACGGGCGAACATGCGCATAACCCTGCAGCTCTGGCGGCAGGAGGGCCCGGACCGTCCAGGAGGGTTCCGCACCTACATGGTCGACGATCTCTCGCCCGAGATGTCGTTTCTCGAGATGCTCGACGTCCTCAACGATCGATTGACCACACAGGGTGAAGAACCCATCGCCTTCGAGCACGACTGCCGGGAAGGGATCTGCGGCAGCTGTGGGGTGATGATCGATGGATTTGCCCACGGTCCCCAACCCGGAACCGCCACGTGCCAGTTACACCTGCGCAAGTTCGCCGATGGGGCGACGGTCACCGTCGAGCCCTGGCGGGCGGCGGGTTTTCCGATCGTTCGCGATCTGATAGTGGATCGCTCGGCCTTTGATCGGATCATCGCCGCCGGCGGCTACATCTCGGCTCCTACCGGCGCCGCCTCCGACGCCAACCTCACCCTGATCCCGAAAGTGGTGGCCGATACCGCCTTTTCCGCCGCGGCCTGCATCGGTTGCGGCGCCTGCGTCGCCGCCTGCCCCAACAGCGCCGCCCAACTCTTCACCGCCGCCAAGGTGGCCCATCTGAACCTCCTGCCTCAAGGCCAGCCTGAGCGTTTCATTCGGGTCGAGCGGATGGTCGACACCATGGAGGCCCACTTCGGGTCGTGCACCAACCACGGCGAGTGCGAGAAGGCCTGCCCCAAGGAGATCTCGATCGACTTCATCGCCCTGCTCAACCGCGACTACGTGAAGGCCAAGGTGGTCAACCGGCGGATGCTCGCCCGGAGCTGACGGTGCTAACCAATACCACTCGCTGCGCTTTATAGGTCTTCCGACCCCTGTTCCTAAGGGCTCCTCCTGCCACTCTGTGTGGTCAACGGGCTAAGGAGTGATAGTGGGCAAACAAGGGGCTGGGGAACGAGGCGCGGCGCTGGTCGAGACAGCAATCGTCCTTCCTCTCTTATTGGCATTGACATTTGGAATTTGGACGCTGGCGCGGGCCTGGAACGTGCGCAACACCATGGAGCACGCCGCCCGGGAAGGGGTGCGGTTCGCCGCTACCGAACTCCCTTGGAATGGCAGCTCGGTCGCCGATGTCCGCCAGGTCATCGACGACGAGTTGGCGAGTTCAGCCATTCCCTCGGCTTCGGTGTCGACGATCTGCATCGATAACTCCGCCAATCCTTGCGGGTTCACCGCCACCGCCCAGGGTTATGACCAGGTGGCCGTCCAGATCCAATACCCCAACTACCCCCTCAACTTCCTTTTCTTCACGACCAACGTCGACCTCAACGTCGAGGCCGTCGGTAGGTACGAGGGGTGAGGCGTATGAAACCGATCGAACGCGACTCAGGCTTTGCCGCCATCTGGGTGGCGGTGTGCCTCTTCTTCTTGATGGGGGCGACCGCCCTCGCCATTGACGTCTCCGGGTTCTACGAGACGGCGAGGTCCGATCAAACGACGGCCGACCTCGGCTGCCTCGCCGGCGTGCCCCACTTGCCGCAGGACGCCGCCACGGCCCGGGCAGCAGCCGCCGGGAACATCCAACAGAACTACCCGGCCCTGGCTGCCGCGACCTCATCGACCAGCGGTTCGACGTTGACCTTGACCGACGGGTTGGGGGCCACCGCCACCGTCACCACCCCCTTCGGCGGAGATGGCAACAAGATGCAGGTGGTCATCACCGAGACCGACCCGGCCACCTTCGGCCGGGTGATCGGAGCGACCAGCGTGCCGGTGACGCAGGAGGCCTATTGCAAGGTGTTTGCGGGCGGCACCGGTGGCGTTCCGTTCGGTGCCATGCCCGGCGGGTGGGATGGAGGTCTGCAACAGGTCAACCCCTGCGGACAGAACAGCGGCAACTGCGGCCAGCTTTACATCCCCAACAGTGACGTCAACGGCAACGGCGGGCCGGTCTTCGAAGAGAACATCGCCGAGGGCATCGACGCTGACCTCCAGCCGAGTGTGTATCCCAGCTTGATCGACTGCGCAAGCACCCCAATCGGTGACCCATGCAACGTGGTCCAGACCGACCCCGGTGTGAACGCCGGCACGCTCGGTGACGGGTTTCTGCGCCGTCTCTCGGACACCTCGGGGTCCAGTCAGACCTTTGCCTTCGGCGGCGACCAATACGACGGGGACACCGTTAGCCAGGTCCTCGGCGGCAACCCGTCAACTTTGCAGGCGGCGTTCGGCGGATCCCCACCTCCGACCTGGCAGGAATGGATCCACGGACCGTGGGCCACGGCCGACATCTCCAACCATCGGTATTGGAACGACGTAATTGCCAAGTGTGACTCACCCCGCCTGATCACCTTTCCGATCGTGTCGAGCGAGATGGATTGGAGCGATGCCAGGTATCAGGCCGGCGATCCATTCCCCGCCTGGCCCAACGGCGGCAGTAAGAACATGCGGGTGATCGGGATTCACAGTGGAATCCTCGAGAACCCCAACGGTGCCGGGGATTTCCAGGGCAGCGGCCAGCTGAAGGAAGCCGACGCCACCATCATGTGGTTCGGACCGGATGCGCGCTGTGTCGGCCCGAACGGCTCGACCACTACCTACACCGATGGGTCCATAAAGACCTGGCGCCTGGTCGACGCCAACGCCTAACTAGTCACCACGGCAGAGAGCCACTCTGACCCGTCTCCTCCACGGGTCGGGGTGGTAACCTGCCCCACTCGAGGGTGTCAATTATGGGTGGGGTGTGAAACAGTTCTCTAGAAGGTCCGAACGCGGCGCGAACCTCGTCGAGTTCGCCATCCTGGCACCGCTTCTCATCTTGCTGTTATTCGGCATCATCGAGTTTGGTTGGCTCTTCGGACAGTACAACGACGTGCGTCATGGCGCGAGGGAAGGAGCTCGATTTGCGGCCGTAGACGCGGGCGACACTAACGCCGTCCGCGATTCGATCTGCACGGCTATGGAGGGTCTCAGCGCCGGCATGAGCTCGATCGTCATCGATCTGACCGACAGCGCCACGGTCGGAACACAATCGACCGTCACCGTGACCGCCACCATAACCTCACTTTCCGGCCTGCCCCTCATCACAACGTTCCTCCCGAGCCAGCTCAGCTCAACGGTGACCTTCCGACTCGAACAACCGTCATCGCAATGGGGCGGTGCTACCGGATTGGCATGCCCATGAAGCCCAGACCCGATTCAGAACGGGGAGCATCCGCACTGCTAGTAGCCCTCGGCCTTCTCCTTCTCATGGGTGTCGCAGCCATCGCCATCGATGTCGGCGCAGGATTCAACGAGCGCCGCCAGGACCAGACCTCCGCCGACATGGCCGTCATGTCGGGAGCTCTCGAGGCGTCGTTCCTTACATCGGACAATCAGGCTGTCGCCCAGATGGTTGTCATCCTTGCCGAGCCCAATCTGACCACCACCTTTGCGCTCCCCGATTATCAGACGATCTGGCGCAATTGCACCGACACTGGAAGAACCCCGGACTTCATTCCTCTTCCCGACCCGTGGGGCGGTGGGGGCACAGTCGATTGCATAAGCCGCAGCTCGAGTTTCCTGCGGGTACGGGTGCCCGACCAGCTCGTGCCTACCTCCTTCGGACGAGTGCTGGGCGTGAACAGTCTTCAGACCCACGCCATCGCCGTCGCCATTGTGTCCCCGGGGGAACAGAACGCACCGGTGGTTCCTTACGGCATCTCCGGTGGTGCGGGTACCGGGGAGCTTTGTTTTGGCTCGGCACCCGGCGGTACCGCCTTCCCGCCATGCAATGGTCCGAGTGCCGGCACATTCGGGACATTGCTGAGTGAGTTTTTTGGCGATTTCTACGGGTCCGTCGACTGCGGCAACCCCGGCCAGACCGAGATCGAATCCGGAACCGCACTTGGAATTGATCACTTCGTCGGCCTCTGGCCGAATCCAGGCGGAGCGGTATCGCCAGGAGATTCCCACCCCGGAGATGGCGCGGTCTTGGCGATGGCGGACATCAATCGCGACAGCTGTGATGATGTCGGCGGCGTCGCAGTCGCCACCGACAGCGTTCCCCTCAATACCATGAGAGTCGATTCGGGGTTTCCCTCCAACGCAATGGAGGCCGGGCTCGTTTCCAATAACTTTTTCTTCGGGGAGAAATCAAGGCTCCAGCAGCCGGGCCTTCATCCGAGCGGAGGAGGCTCGGCTCCAAACTCGACGAGGATCGTGGTTGGAAGACGGCAAGGCGCCAACGAGGTCCTGTGGCCGCTTGATAACCATGGACCATGGGATTACCTAAATGGCAGCGGACCGGGTGCTTGCCTTCCGGCACAGTTCACCGGTGCCATGGATGAGCTTCAGAAAGCAGCGCAGTTCAATGTCTGCCTGGCGGCTTATGGATCCAGTGGGCCGGTCATGTTCGATCCCCTCATTGGCGATTCTCCTCGCTTCGCCTGGGCGCCCCAGTACTGGTACGACCTTCCCACGACGGGTTTGTCCTGGGAGCCCATTATGTCCTTCCGCATGGTCTTCATCGGCGGGACATATTTCAACTGTTCGGGCAGTTCCTGCGACGTGGTCTTTTACCCCGACCAGGATCAAACCTCCGAGTTGTGTGATCCAGGCGGCGGTGCCAGCTGCCAGACACTCAGCCTGGACCAATTCTCGGCTTGGGTTCTTCCGACAACGGCGATCCCCGACGAGGTGAAGAACGCGTTTCCTGGAGGGAGCACCCCGTTCGCCCCCGAACTTTATCGATAACCGGGGCTGACGAACTCCCGCTGACCCGGTAACTAGCCCTTACTCAAGTTTTTTGCGGCTGCCGCCGATACCCAAGGTTGGCGACTTTTCTTATTGAGGAAGGGATGGGGTCGCGATGGCGGAGTTACGCAAACCCGAGCGGGGGGCGAACCTTGTTGAGTTCGCACTGGTCGCTCCGTTCCTGATTCTTCTCCTGATGGGGATCGTCGAGTTCGCCTGGGTGTTCGCCCAGGACCTCACGGTGAAACACGGCGCCCGGGAAGGTGCGCGCCTGGCGGCGGTCGCATTCGGGGCCGACACCTCGGCTCTTAGCGCCGAGACGATCTCGAGGATGAACGTCTCAACTTCTCCCAATGTCGCCCTTTGTGTCGACCGCACCCTCATCGACGACGTCACCAAGATGGAACCGGGAGACGGGATCGAAGTAACCGTGAGTCAGCCGAGGACCAGTCTCACCGGACTGATGGAATGGGCCTTCCCGAGCACCTTCACCAACCTGTCGTCAACCGTGGAGATCCGGGCCGAACAAACTCCCGATGGTTATTGGACCGGCACCGGAGCCTGCCCATGAAGCGCACCAACCACCCGTCGGACCGCGGCGCAACCGCGCTGCTGGTGGCGCTCTGCCTATTGCTGCTGATCGGATTCGCCGCCCTCGCAGTCGACGTCGGCGGCGCATTCGACGACCGTCGCCAGCAACAGAGCGCGGTCGACGCCGGCACGCTGGCGGCCGTGCAATACGCCAACCTCAACGACCTTCCCATGCCCGCCCAGTGCGCCTTCGGCTCTCTCAAACAACGGGCCGCATGCAGAGGCTCGTTTGAGGCGATGCGGGTCGTAGCCGGTGGTC
This sequence comes from Actinomycetota bacterium, assembly GCA_052390035.1. Classification (GTDB taxonomy): domain Bacteria; phylum Actinomycetota; class Acidimicrobiia; order Spongiisociales; family ZC4RG35; genus JBQTHI01. The sequence goes on from JBQTHI010000076.1 coordinate 5,671, forward strand.
TGAACAGCCGGTTCAGCCTGGCCGACTGGACAGGATGCACCGATACGGGTGACGACACCGCCCAATACACGGTGGGTGCAGTGCTGGCCGATGGGGTCACACCCCTGTTCGACTGCATCAGCTTCACGTCCAACCTCAAGAAGGGCCGAGTCTGGCTTCCGACCACCCAGGTGCCGACCTCGTTCGGCCGGGTACTTGGAACAACCAGCATCGACATCTCCTCCATGGCCGAGGCCGGCGCCGACATCCAATCGTCCTCGGATGTCCTTCCATTTGCGCTCGGCCCGACGGGTACTGGGGGGAGTCAGGCTTGTTTGTTCGCCAACCCAACCGCCAATCTCGACGTTGCACCATGCAACGGGCCGGTCCAAGGCAACTTTGGCTTCCTCGATATCTCCTTATACGGAAACGACATCTTCCCCACTATCACCAAATGCACGGGCGACACTCAGGGGAACCTGGCCACCAACCTCGCCCTCGGTACCGATCACGAGCTAAGCATCTGGCAACTGGGCGATCCGGTGCACAACGATCGCCTTGAGTGTGAGATTTTCACTGCCCAGCCCAACGAGGTGCTTACACAAACGGGTGGTTCCAACACTGGTCTCGAGAACGGATTGTTTAAGGGAATCAACTCTCCCCTCGCCGAGGGCCGGTTGGTGTGTAAGGACGGCGACCCGGAGGAAATCGGGCGTATCCCCAAAACCTCCGGCGGAGCCTGTGTTGATGTCGTCAACAACTTCCCGGAGTTCGTGGATGACACGCCCCTTTGGAATTTTCTCACCGGGCCCGGTATTGCGTTCACTGCGCCCACCTGTTCGGCCGTAGACAACCGACAGGAAATGGAAGCCTGTCTGATCGCTTGGAGAACCAAGGCACTCATCACCCCCAATCCTCCACCTCTTTTCACCGCCGACGTTCTGGGCTCGCCGAGATTCGCTGCGGTCCCTTCGCTCAATTTTGACCCCAGCAACGGCTCGGGAAACTACCTCATCCTCGCCTTCGTGCCGGCCTATCTCGAGACGATCTATCTCGGCTGCAGCGCCAACGACTGCGATGTGGTTCACAGCCCGGGCGAGTCGAGTGTTGGTCCCTGCCCGTCACCAATAACCCCGCTCGTCAACACCTGCGGAGTCCCGGCCAACGGCAACAAGAATATGCGGGCCCTCACCTCGTTCATCCTCACCCTCGACATGCTCGACCCAAGTATCACCGAATTCTGGCCGTCGAGACCGGGGACTTTGGTCTACAACCTCATCAAGTAGTCGAGTAGGGCCGGACCCTGCCGGCCCTACCATCAACTGGTGGTCCCTCGCCTGCTACCGGCCCTCATCACTCCTTTTGACGAGGCGGGCGACGTAGACCTCGAGGCTCATCGATACAACCTCTCCGTGCTTTGGGACCGCGGTGTCCGTGGATTCCTGATCGGCGGTTCGACCGGCGAGGGCCCCTATCTCGAGCCAGGCGAGCGCCACCTGCTGGTGAAAGCGGCCCGCAAGGCGTTCGGACGTAAGGCGCACCTGATCGGTGGCGTCTCCGCCGAGACCCAACGGCAGGCGCTGGCCATGATCGACGAAGTGGCGACTGCCAAAGCGGACGCCGTGCTGGTCCTCACCCCCACCACCCTCACCAGGAACAGTCTTCTGAATGTGGAAGCCTTCTATTCCGATCTCGCCGACCGTAGTCCATTGCCGCTCATGCTCTATTCGGTGCCGGCCGTCACCGCCTTCGAGCTGCCCGACGAATCGGTGATCCGGCTCGCCCAACATCCCCGCATCGTCGGGATCAAAGACTCGGGTGGACATCCAGTGCGGTTGCAGCGAATCCTCGCTTCGGTCCCCGACGACTTTATGGTCTTCACAGGCTCGACCCAGGCCGTGACCCTGGCGATGACCGCAGGTGCACACGGTGCGATCACAGCCTCCACCAACTACCTCCCCGAGAAGGTGCTTCAAACAGTGCAGGCCGCCCGGCGACAGCCGATCAAGGCTCGCCAACTTCAGCAGGAGATATCACGAATATCGATGGCCGTGGAGGCCCTGGGCATCCCCGGCGTCAAGGCAGCCGCCCAAGCGGCTGGTCTGCGCTCAGGGCACCCGCGTCTGCCTTTGAAGGCCCTTGGCCCGTCTGAGGCTTCCGACCTGGCCGCTCTTCTGCCACCCGGATAGCTCAAGATTCGACCGGTTCTGCCGATCTATCCGGGAAGGAGAAACCGGAGGTCTGCGGTGGAGAAGTTCGTCGGTCTTCTGGCCAAGGTGGTGCTCGCCGTCGCCATAATCGCCGTCGGTCTATCGGTGGCGGTTGTCTTAGACACCCGCAGCCTTTTCTCGCTTCCCCTGCTGATCCTGGCGATTCCCGGCATCTGGTATTCCCGACGGGTGATCGCCCGGCACGCCATCGTCCCGGGCCGTCACGCTTTGCCGCCCTCCCGACGGGTGTTGGTCAACTCCTAAACCGCGATTTTCCCCTTGTCGCTCCCACACACGGTGGTTAGGCTCCCGCGTTGAGTGGCGGCATAGGGCGGGCGGCCTATTGCGAACCACCTTGGTTTGTCGTGTCTGGAGCAGGCAATGTTGGGAGGCTGCCTCAAGGGGAGAGCTCGGGACCGCGGAGCGGTCCTAACCGAAGCGGCCATCGTCACCCCACTTTTCGTCATGCTCCTGTTCGGGATCTGGACGACGGCTCGAGCGTGGAATGTCCATAACGTCCTTGACCACGCCGCCCGGGAGGCCGCCCGGTACGGGGCAGTGGACCCGACCCATACCGAGATTCAAATTATCGCCCAGGGGGAACTCGCCGCCTCGGCCATTTCCTGGAGCGAGGTCGACCTCTATTGCGCGGCCGTGGTCGACTCAGGAGTCGTGAACAACAACAGCGGAGGCAACACCCTGTGTCTGACGGCTGGCGAAGACCCGACTACGGATGATCGGGTACAAGTCCAAGTCGAGATCCAGGACTACCCCCTTGCCTTCGTCTACTTCACGATCGATGTCGACCTGTCGGCCAAGGCGGTGGCGAGGCTGGAGCCGTGACCCGGCTTCGATCACAGGCCGGCTACACCGCGATCATGACCGCCGTCGCCCTGCTCTTCCTGCTGGGGGCGGCGGCAATGGCTGTCGACGGTTCGATGTTCTTTCAACAGGCTCGGGCCGAACAACGAGTAGCCGATCTGGCCTGTCTCGCTGGTGCGCAGGAACTTCCCGAAGATCCGGCATTGGCGGTCGAGAAGGCGGCTGGTTTCCTCCGGCCTAACCATCCCGCCCTCGCCACCCTTGATCCAACCCTTACCGCCGCCGCTGCTCCACCGGCCGCAGGGCTGAACACCTACGTCCTCGGCGCCTTCACCATCGAGATCGAAACCCCCGCCAACGGCAACTCGACGCAAATGCGAGTCTCCGTGTCTCAAGAGCGCGGCACTCACTTCGGCCGGGCCATCGGAGCGGGCACCGTAACGATCAACCAGGAGGCCTACTGTGAAGTCGGTTCGGCCCTGGGCGGCGGAGCCGACATGCCGTTTGGGGTCCTCTCTGGGTTCACCGGCGGGATCATCAACTACGACAACAACGACTGCACGTTGAACGGTGACAACAACAGCCAGTGCTCGGGTCTCGCCATGCCTCGACACGACGATCCGAACGGATCCCAGTTCGGAATCACCACTTCCAAGAACTACATCGCCAACATGGTGTCGGGGATCAACTGGCGGCTGTTTCCGCCTGGAACATCTTTCCCGAGCACCCAAGACATCTTGTGTCCAACCGTAGGGACGCCGGGGCCAGGAGCACCGGAGCCTTGCAACCGGGTCGCCACTGTCTCGGGAAGCGATCCGTCGAAGATCTACAACGGCCTCATCTCCGGATACAACCAATACCCACCGGAATCGGAAATTGGTTATCTGGAGAAACACCACCTGGTCTACGACCATCAAGGCGATTTCTACGACAGCCACACGCTCGAAGACATGGCGGACTGCGTGGGCGGATGTCCGACACCAGAGGACTCGCTTTCGTGGACCGGACCGGGCGATGCGCCGGTGGTAACCATCACCAGGATCGAGGACTGTGAATGCCCCCGCTTCGCCCGCATCCCCACCGTAGACAACTTCCCGACCGCCAACTGCACCATTTCGGATCCCGACGACCCGATCCAGGTCAACAAATGCAGCGCCCGCATCAGTGGCTTCGAGCCAATCTTCCTACTCCGCCCCTACTTCAACGGCCTGGAGCCGCCCGACGGACCGGGTCCGCCTGGAACACCTGCCAACGACTTCTTCAGTTCGGGGCAGCAGGTCAAGTTCCTTGCTGCCGTCAAGGTGGTCTTCACGCCGGACGTAGAGGTTGGAGGGAACTGTTTCTCAGAATTCCAGCAGGGATTCCCCAAGGCGGTGCGTCTGATCAAGGGCTAGCGCCCCGGTCGAATGTTGACCAAATGCTCAAAGTTAAGGTTGTGGTGCTACCCTCCGCCCTCCACGTCAAGGAGTGCGCTTAGTGTCCGTCAAATTCCTTAGCGACGAGTGGGCTTCGGAGGTTTCGGCCAGGCTCAACTCGCACGCCGGCTTCAAGAACGCCATCGGCAACGCCAGTCTCGGAGTCGCTTTCAACGTCAACGACACTCCCGGAGATAGCGAAGTCGCTTATTACCTCCGGACCGCAGATGGGGAGGCCGACCTCAGGTTGGGCACGATCGAGAACCCCGACGTCACCGTCAACAGCAACTACGAGACCGCCTCCTCGATATCCAAGGGTGACCTCAATACCCAAACGGCCTTCATGACCGGCAAGATCAAGGTGGGAGGCAATCTGGCAAAGCTGATGATGCACCAGGCAGCGATCATGCAATGGGCGGCGGCCGTCAAGGATATGGACGTCGAGTACTAACGGACCAGCACCGTCTGGGGAGGCGGGCGGATCCCCACCGCCCGGTCGGCGACCGGGGAGACGACCAGGACGCCCTGGCCGCGGGCATGGAGCCGGTCGGCGATGAACTGGGCCTTAGTCTGCTGTTGGGAACCCTGGCCGGCGTACTCGACGGTGACGATGGGGACAAAGAAGACCCCTTCCAGTGTGAGAGCCGCCTGGCCGGCCCAGAAGTGGGTGACGGTGGTGACGGTCGAGTCCGACCAGAGGGCGAGGTCGTCGAAGCGATGGCCGGAGTCGTCGGGGGCGATCCACGTGAGCGTGCCGATACCCCCACCTGCCATGAAGATCCGCGATGCCTTGGACGCGTACACGATGGTCTCCAGGAGTGAGATCGACGCCTGCCCGTCCTTGGAGAAGACGCCGCCCCGGAGGAACATGAACCCCGGGTCGCCGGTGTTGTTCAGAGTCAGGTGGCCGTCGTTCGACGTCACCGCCACATTGCCGTCGGCTACCACGCTCCCGTTGGCAATGGTGACCTGAGTGCGGATGTTCCATGGGGTCGGGTTGGGGCAGTCGATCCACCAGTTGCCGGAGATCGAGATCGGGGGCTGGGAAGACGGGAGATCGCACGGGTAGAAGTTCGTCCACTGCGACCACAGCCCCGACGGGGGACCCGCCGATCCCACGCTGGCGATGAGCTGATGGACATAGTCGGAGCCCGGCCCGGCGCACCCCGGAATGTCCTGCTCGTTGGCGGCGGTGAGCGGGTCGGCAGCCCACGAGACCGACCCGGGGAGCGCAGCCGAGTAGTCGGCTCGGCAGTTGTATCGGTGGTCGACGGGCGCCCGGGTGAGGCGGGAGGGCATGGCAGTCGGCAATGGATTCGGGTTGTTCGGATTGGCGCCGCCGCTGGCGGTGCAGGCCGGCCAGTTGCAACCCGGGGTTCCGGGGGCAAGTGTCCGGATCAAGCCGCAGCCTCGCCCCTTCGGCAACCCGTTGACGGTGTCCGGCGGCGATACCACCTCCTCACCCGGACAGCCGGGGGGACCGTCGGCCCGCATGATCGCGTTGGTCCCGTCTATGTCGATGACGCCACCGTCCGCCGGGCACCCGATGCTGCCATCCGAGTCGGCGGCCCCTTCGCCGGGGAGTAGCGAGTTGGTATCGGGGTCGTAGATGGCGTCGACGATGATGCCGCCGTTCCCAGAGGCCTTGAGTGTCTCGCATCCGAACCGGTCGAGGATCAGCAGGTTGATGGGGGTGCCGCTGGGCGGGGGGAGAAAGGCCCGGGCCACGGCGTGGACGGTGGTGGTGCCCTGGTTGAAGCCGATCACCTGGGAGATGAAGGCCTGGTGGAGGGCGGCCACCTGCACCCCGAAGCGCTCGCAGGGGTTGCCGTCGGCGGCGACCACGGGCTGCGACCCGGCCCCGAGGGCGCCCGGGCTCATCATTGGGTGGGCGTCGGGCACCGGG
>JBQTHI010000077.1:0-9934 GCA_052390035.1 Actinomycetota bacterium
AGGGGATCGTGCGGCTGGCGGCGGCGGTGGTGGCGGTTTCGATCTCGTCCACCGCGGCAGTGCTCGGATGGGCCATGGTGTGTGCCCCGCTGGGCACGCTCCTGGTGCGGCCGTGGCGGTTCGACAACGCCACTGTCGAGGGTGTGGTGGCCACCCCGGCGCGAGGGTTCCTGGTCAACTACGCGTTGGGCAGCTCGGCCTCGCAGCTCTTGCTGGCCGGGGCGCCGCTCGGCATCGCTGCCCTAGGTGGCACCGACCAGTTGCGCAGCGTCATGTTTGTCACCTTCACCCTCTACCGGGCACCTCTTACCCTCATCTACAACCTGCAGGGCAGAGTCCTCTCGCTCCTGGTCAGATTGGGCGACAAGGACAACTTGGCTCGCCTGGCGAAGAGGGTCGGAATGGGCGGACTGGTTCTGATCGCCATGGCGGCGCTGGTCGGTTGGATGCTTGGCGCCCAGGTGGTAGGCGTGCTGTTCGGTGAAGAATTCATGCCGGTCCGGCTGGTGGCGGCGCTGGCGGCGGCCGGGGTCATCGCGGCGTCGGTGACCCAGGTTCTAAGTCAGGCGTTGGTGGCCGGTGGGTCGACGGGTGAGCTGGCCGGTGCCTGGGTCGGGGGCCTCACCGCCGGGTTGGTGACCATGGCGATGGTCGGTGGCCCGCCGGAAATCCGGGTGGCGTCAGGTTTTCTGGTCGGTGAGCTGGTCGCCCTCGCCCTGGCCGGTTGGCGGACAGCACGGGCTCGTTGAGCCGGCCAGCCACTGATCGTGCGCCAAGCGCATCGCCGGGGTGAGCCGACGCAGCTGATCGACCGGAACCGTCGGTACCCGATCGGCCACGACAATGGTTTCTCCCTCCACGTGGGCCAGACCGGCTCTCAGCAGATCCTGAAGTCCCAAAGGCCTTCTTATCTCCGTCCCCTGTTGGCCCGCCCGGGTGATCCGTAACAGGTCGGCCACCACGGATGGGCCCAATACCGCGGTCCAGAACCGACGGACGTAAAGGTCGGTGGGCGGAAGCCCGTCCGATCTTCCAATCACCTCGACTGGCATGTAGGGACGATGGCGAGCAGTGGGTCGGAGCGCCTCGCCCGAAGACGGTGCGGCATTTGATGCAGTGGGAGGACGAGCATCGGGTCTTCCAGGCGAGACGCTCCGCATACGTTGTCATATATCGAAAGACGTTATCGATCGTCAACCGCCGTGTTAGATCAATCTTTCGCGCTCTTAGGACCTACCCGGGCGGTGCCACAGGGGCGGGCTCTCCCACCGTGAGATACACCGAGTCTTTGTAGTTCATCGCCTGTCCCGCCGCCGGGGATTGGTTGAACACCAGCTCGTGGTGAGCAGGGTCGGTGACCGGTACATAGGAGACGTAAACGTCGACCCACACTCCGGTGCTGTATATGAACCGGTTGATGGTGTTGTACGCCTCGCGTAGGCTCAGCCCCACCACCGAGGGAAGGGCGCCCACCGGCACCTGCCCGTTGGACACGTAGATCGTGATGGGCAGACCCGCCTCGACCTCGGCGCCGGCACTGAGCGATTGGAAGACAATTGTCCCTGTCGGCTGGAGCGAGGGGATCGGGCGGATGGCCGGAGTGAGCTTGGCCTCCGTGGCCTTGACCACCGCGTCCGCTTCGGTGAGGCCGAGAAGCGCCGGCACGATCGTGGTGGGCGGCTTGAGATAAGGCTCGAGTTCCTCCGGCGTGACATGGGGAAACTCGAGCGGCTCCACTTCCTCCAGCACCATTTTCATGAAGTCCGCCCAGATCGGTGCAGGCACCGACCCCCCGAAGACTCGCTCGTAGCGGGTCCCGTTGATCCGGACGTTGCGCAGCGGCACCTGATCCCGCTCGAAGCCCACCCACACCGCAGCGGTGTATTGGGGCACGAACCCGACATACCAGGCGTCGCGATAGTCCTGGTGGGTGCCGGTCTTCCCTCCTTGCGGCCGGCCGATGCTCGCTCGTTCGGCGGTGCCTTCGGCGGTGGGCACCTTGAGAAGGGGAGTACGCACCGCTTCGGCGATGGGGGCGGCGATGACCTGCTGGTGTTCGACGGCGTGCTGGTAGAGCACCTGGCCGTTTTCGTCAAGGATCCGGTTGATCAGGTAGGGCTCGGCCCACAGCCCGTTGGTGGCGAATGAGGAGAAGGCCGACGCCATCTCTAGGGTCGATACCGCCCCGGTTCCGAGCACGATCGACGGCACGGCGGGAAGCGGGGAGGTGATGCCCATCCGATGAGCGGAATCGACCACCTTTTCGGGCCCGACCTTGAGCGACAATTGGGCATAAACGGTGTTGATCGACCGCGAGGTGGCCTCTTCGAGGGTGATGCGTCCGGTGGAGGCGCCGGCGTTGTTGACCGTCCAGGTGTTGCCGTCGTCGGAGCAGATGGTTGGACAGGTCAGGATCATCGGGCTGGCCCCGCTAAAAGTGTTGCCGAGAGTTAGACCGTTCTCGAGGGCGGCGACCAGGCCGAAAGGTTTGAACGAAGAACCCGGGTTGCGCCGGCCCTGCACGGCGAGATCGAACTGCGACTGTTCGAACGGCAACCCCGAGGCCATCACTACCACCGCCCCGGTGGTGTTATCGACCATGGTCAGGGCGCCGGTCGGTGCACATGAGTTGGCCTCGGCGTAGGTGCTCAGCTGCTCGATCGGGGTGGTGGGGAAGATCTGGGTACAGAGGTTGAGGTTCTCGTCGTAGGGGTAGAAGGGCATCCAGGAGAGAAGCAGCTGGTTGGCCGCTTGCTGGAGGCCAAGGTCGATCGTGGTTTCGATCCGGAGCCCACCGCCTCCGTCGCAGTTGGTGTCGTCGGCGGGACAGCCGAAGACCGCGATGATCCGTTGCTCGAGGGTGGTGCCGAGAAAATCGAACCGATGGTTGGTCAGATCGAGTAGCTCGCGGAGCACCTCAGCGGTGACGTGTTCGGCCTCGCCCCGGAACTCAACGTGTTCGATCACCCCCAGCGGCCGGGCCTTGGCCCTTTCGGCCTGAAGGGTGGTTATCCACTCCTCCTCCAGCATGGTGTCGAGGACGTCGTTGCGGCGCTCGAGCACGTTGTCGGGCCGCCGGCGGGGGTCATAGAGCGTAGGGTTGCGGACCAACACGGCGATGGTCGCCGCCTCCTCCAGGGTGAGCTCAGCCAGGGTCTTCCCGTAGAACTCGCGAGCGGCCGCCTTGACCCCGTAGGCGCCGGCACCGAAATAGACCGAGTTCATGTAGAACTCGAGAATTTCGTCCTTGTCGAAGCGACGCTCCAACTCGGCGGCGATGAATGCTTCTTTGATCTTCCGCTCGATGGTTACCTCGTCCCCGACAAACACCTTCTTGACCACCTGCTGGGTGATCGTTGAGCCGCCGCGGGTGTTGCCGCTTCGGAAGTTGTCGAGAGCCGCCGAGGCGATTGCCGGGAACGAAACACCGTCGTGCTCGTAGAAGCCCTTGTCCTCGGCCGCCAAGATCGCCATCTTCACCACTTCGGGCACCTCGGAGATCGGCACCGGCTCGGAGTTGCGGCCGTCGTGCAGCTCCGCCAGCAACTGGCCGCCCAACTCGTAGACCCGCGATACCCGCGAGAGGTCGGGGAGCGAAAGGGTCAAGCTTTCGACTGCGGGGACGTATTCGGCCCTCACCTTGTCGAGCGTTTCGTATGTTGAGTTGGCACCCAAGAAGGTGAACAGGCCAATCCAGGTGCTGCCCAGCAAGGCAATGGACAACAGACCGGCCAGGGCAGGAAACCACCGGCCGCGGCGCTCGCGCGCCTCCATCTGGTGGATGAGTGAACGGTTAGCCATGAAGGTGGTCGGGGGATGCCCCCGGTAGGATCAAGCCTACCCCCGAACGGCTGGAATCAGTTGCGCACCCCCAGCGGCATCGAGATAAAAGAGGTCTACGAAACCGTGGCCGATCCTCAACGGATCGGCCGGCCGGGGGAGTATCCGTTCACCCGCGGCCCCCACCCGACAATGTATCGAGGTCGCCCGTGGACGATGCGCCAGTACGCCGGGTTCGGCACGGCCGAGGCGACCAACGCCCGGTTTCGCAGCCTCCTCCATGCCGGACAGACCGGTCTTTCGGTGGCATTCGACCTGCCCACTCAGATGGGCTTCGACAGTGACAACCCGCTGGCTGCCGGTGAGGTGGGAAAGGTTGGGGTGGCGATCGACACCCTCGACGACATGCGCCGGCTCTTCTCCAACATTCCACTCGGCGAGGTATCGACTTCGATGACGATCAACGCCACCGCTCCGATTCTGCTGTTGCTCTATCAGCTGGTGGCGGAGGAGCAGGGAGTGCCGGCGGGGGCCATCCGGGGCACGGTCCAAAACGACATCCTCAAGGAATACGCCGCCCGCGGCACCTACATCTTTCCGCCGCGGCCGTCGATGCGCCTGGTCACCAACCTCTTCGCCTATGCGGCGGAAGAACTGCCCGCCTTCAACACCATCTCCATATCCGGCTATCACATCCGCGAGGCGGGGTCGACCGCCGCCCAGGAGCTCGCCTTCACCATCGCCAACGGTCTTGCCTACGTGTCGGCGGCCACCGGTACCGGCCTCGACATCGACGCCTTCGCCCCCCGGCTCTCGTTCTTTTGGAACAGCCACAACCTTTTCTTCGAGGAGATCGCCAAATTCCGCGCTGCCCGCCGGATCTGGGCGGATCTGATGAGAAACCGGATGGGTGCCCGCGATCCCCGTTCGTGGGCGATGCGTTTCCATACCCAGACCGCCGGGTCGACCCTTACCGCCCAACAACCGGAGAACAACATCGTCCGCACGACCGTGCAGGCCATGGCCGCAGTCCTGGGAGGAACCCAATCGCTCCATACCAACTCCTTCGACGAAGCCCTGGGCCTTCCCACCGACGACTCTGCCCGGTTGGCGCTGCGGACCCAGCAGATCCTGGCTTATGAATCGGGGCTGACGGCGACGGTCGATCCGCTGGCTGGGTCCTACTTCGTCGAGGCGTTGACCGACGAGTTGGAGGCGATGGCCCGCCAGCTGATCGAAGCGGTCGATGCCCGGGGTGGGGCGGTGGCTGCCATCGAGACCGGGTGGGTGCAATCCCAGATCGAAGAGGCCGCCTATCAGGAGGCGCGTCGGCAGGAGCGGGGGGAGTCGGTAGTTGTCGGCGTTAATCGTTATGTGATGGAGCGGGCGGCTGAGGTTCCGGTGCTGGTAGTGGACCCCCAGCTTGAACTGGATCAGCGAGCGGGGTTGGAGCGATGGCGGATGGACCGTGAGGAGCAGTCGGTCCTCAGGGCACGGGACGAGGTGGCCGGGACGGCCATGGGGAGCGGCAACCTGCTGTATCCGATGAAACGAGCCCTCGAAGTGGGGGCGACCGTCGGAGAGATCTCCGACGCCCTGCGCTCGGTGTTCGGGACGCATCGCCCGTGACGTCCTCGGTCCCGCCACGTTTCCTGATCGTCGGGGCAGGGCCAGCCGGTACGACGGCGGCAACCACCGCCGCCTCGCTGGGAGCGAAGGTGACCTTGGTCGAGCGCCAAATAGTGGGCGGCGCCGCACACCTGTGGGACTGCATCCCATCGAAGACGATGACCGCCACGGCCATTCGAATCGATTCGATGCGAAACGCCGCCCGGCTCGGCTTGTTGTCGGCTCCCGGACAGGTGGATCTCGAGCAGCTGGCCGCTCGCATCGGCTCCATATCCGGCGACATCAACCGACGCTGGCTAACGCTCCTCGCCTCACAAGGCGTGGAGATCATCGAAGGATCTGCCCGTCTCACCGGCGCCAACTCGGCAATTGTCGAAGGGCCGGGCGAGGTCCGTGAGGTGCGTTTCGACCACTGCCTGATTTCGACCGGGTCGGCGCCTCGGGTGCCGGCATGGGCGAGTGTTGACGGGGACCAGATCCTGACGACCCGCGACGCCTATGACCTGGTCGAGGTGCCGAAGCACATGGTGGTGATCGGCTCCGGGGTCACCGGCGTCGAGTTCGTTCACATCTTTGAAAGCCTGGGCTCAGATGTGAGTCTGGTGGTGAGCCGCCAGCAGATCCTTCCCCACCGCGACCCGGAGGTGGCGGCGGTATTGGAGGAAGATTTCCTCGAACGAGGGGTGCGGTTGGTCATTGGTGCACGGGCCACCGGGATCGAGCGATCCGACGACGGGGTGGTGGTCTCATGCGACGACGGGAGGCGGGTGGCGGGCACTCATGCCCTGCTGGCTATCGGGTCGGTCCCCCTGACCGAGGGTCTGGGGCTTTCGGAGACCGGCATCACCACCAACGGAGGCTACCTCCAGGTCGACGAATTCCAGCGGACGGTGCTCCCCAATATTTACGGTGCCGGCGATTGCACCGGGCAAATGTTGTTGTCTTCGGTGGGGGCGATGCAGGGACGGAAGATCGCCCGTCATGCTCTCGGCCTTCCGGTCACCCCCCTCGACTATTCGAAGGTAGCGCAGGCGGTTTTCACTGAGCCCGAGATCGCCTCGGTCGGGCTGGAAGAGGCCGAGGCCGCCGCCGGGGGCAGGAAAGTGCGGACCACCAAGGTCCCGTTTGCCGCCAACGCCCGTGCCGTATTGCAGGGCAACCCGCGGGGGTTCGTCAAGGTGATCTCCGACCCGGCCACCGGGATCGTGCTGGGCGGGACCATCGTCGGTCACCGGGCATCGGAGCTGATCGGGATCCTCGCCCTGGCCGTTCAGGCCCGGGTGACGGTGGGGGTGCTGACCGAGACGCTGATGGTCCACCCCTCCCTCTCCGAGAGCATCACCGACGCTGCCGAATAGATCGGCTGTTTGTGAAGGAAAACCGACCGTTCTGGTGCGTTTTCCTTCACAGACGGGCGGTCACCCGAGCGGCGGCCTGCCTCGTCAGTAGGAAAAGGCGAGTCGGGGCTCGGGCCCACACCGCCGACGTGGACGCACGATGGGAGGACCGATGGACTGGTGGATGATCGAGCTGGCGACAAACCTCATCCTAGTGGGGGTGGTCTTGGTGCTGGGGCCGCTCATCAAGCGGTTCGGCCGTAGCTATGCCGCCGACATCTTCCGGGCCAACCCTCGCACCGGTAAGAGCTACTTGATCCTGATGGACATCGCCTACTACCTGATTTTCTTCGCCTACATCCTCTTCACGGTCAGCTTCAGCCGGCCCGTCGAGTGGCGGCTGGTCGGCAACCAGCTGGAGGCCGAGGTCGTTCGGATCGGCGGGATGCTCCTGGTCATGGGCCTGCTCCACGGCCTCAACGTGCTCAGCCTGCCCTTGGTCGGCCGGCTGCTCGGCCTCACACGCCACCTCGAAGAAGACCTGCCCCCGGCCTGACGCCGTGATCTGGATGATGGTGGCGCAGGCCTCCGACCGCTCGACGATTGCTGTCGGCATGGCCGCCGCCGATCCGGCGTCGTTGGTGGTGACGCTTTTCCGTTCGGAGGGAGCAGCCTTGGTTCGGCTTGCCCGGATCTTCACGGACGACCGCAACGCCGCCGAGGATCTGGTTCAGGAGGCATTCATCCGGCTATACCGCTCTGCCCATCGAATTCGCGACCCAGACAGGGCGGCCGCCTACCTGCGCTCGATCGTTGTCAACCTCTCTCGCGACCATAACCGGAGGGGCCTGATGTCGCTTCGCCATCAGGAGGCGCTTACGCCCGAGGCCTGCTCAGACGCTCTCGACGACCGCATTGTTCGCACGGAGAGTCAGGTCCGGGTCCTTGATGCCCTCAATGCCTTACCGCCGCGGCAGCGGGAATGCCTCGTGCTCCGTTTCTACCTGGATATGACCGAGCGGGAGATCGCCGCCACCCTGAGCATCTCACCCAACTCGGTGAAGACACATTGCCGGCGGGGGATGGCCACGCTTGGGATTGAGCTGGGGGCGCTACGGTGAGCCTGGAGACCCGCCTTTACGACATCTTCCGGCAGGCCGAGGCCTATCCGGCCAGCCCCGATCTCTTCGCCCGTGTGGAGAGATCGATCGCCGAGGATCGAGCCCACCGGGTCCGGGTGGTCAAGGTGATGGCCGCCGCCGGCGCGGCGGTGGCCACCCTGGCCGGTTTTGTCCTGGCGATGACGCATGAATCGGGCGGGTTGATCGTGATGCCGAGGTGGGCTGCCGAGCTAGTCGAGACGGTAGTCCTGGGGGCGCTCACAGTCGTGATGGGTCCGGCGATCAGACGGTTCGGGACGACCTACGCCGGGGACGTGTTCCACATCCAGCCTGAGACCGGCCGGCGGTTCCTCGACCTGCTCGACCTGGCGTACTACCTGGTCTTTGCCGGGCTGATCTTCCTCGGGGCAGACCTCGACCGGCTGGGGGCGCCGGCCATGGTCGGAGGACTCGCCGTTGAGGCAACCACCCGGCTTGCCGGACTCCTCCTCGCCATGGGCATCCTTCACTCATTGACCATCGTCGTGCTGCCGGTAGCGGGGCTCATCTTCGCCGCCACCACTCGGAGAGCCCGACGGACGGAGGCGGGAGGAGGGGCACCTGCTGCGAGTGCCCGGGCGGAATCGGCAGAGCGCGTAGCTCGATTGATCGTCTGGGCCCTGGCCGGTCTGGCGGTTGGGGTGATCCTGATAGGGATCGGCATGCTGGTGATCGGGATCGCCGATATGTGAGGTCACCCGATCCGCGCTCCAGACCGTCAGTAGGGGTGTTCCTTCGAGAGGAGTGATATGAGGAACATCCGCACGACTGTTCTGGTGGCTTTACTGTCGTCGCTGGCTCTGGCTGGGTCCGCCGCTCCGGCCGCGGCCGATCACACTCACGTCCGCATGACCGGCAACGGCGCCTGCGTCATCCTGGCGGCCGATGGCGGCGAGAAGTACGTCAGCCTGCCCCATGCCGACACCTTTGCTGAGAACCGCCAGCATCCGTTGCACGTCAACGTCCACCTGGGTGAGGCCGGGGTCCGCCGGGGTGAGACGGTGATCTGGGTGGCAGGGTCGGTCGGCGCCGTCGCCAACTGCAACGGCTACGTGAACGACTGAACCCCCCGGTCTGTGAAGGAAAACCGACCGTTCTGGTGCGTGTCCTGGTGCGGCGCTTCCCTCACACATGTCGCGGGACATACCTCACAACGGATGGTGAGGACATGACCATCTGGGTTTGTGAGAAGGGAAATGCCTATGAGTGTCCGTCGTTTGATCGTCGAAGTCGACTTGGAGGATCTGAACGTCACCGAGTTTTGCAATCAACATGGCGTTTCGACCTGGACTTTCTATCAGCTGCGTAAACGGTATGCCGCTGAGGGTGAGGCTGGGCTGGCGCCTCGTTCTCGGGCTCCAAAGAGGGTGGCTAACCGGACTCCGGACTGGGTCGAGGATCTGATCGTTGAGAAACGCTAAGAGCTGGAGAATGCTGGCTGGGATGCGGGTTCGGCGACTATCTGGGATCACCTTTCGGAGAGCCTCGACGCCGATGTGGTCCCTTCGGAGAAGACGATCTGGCGGATCCTGACCCGCCGAGGGTTCATCAGGCCGCAACCGGAAAAGGCGCCCAAACATGCTCACCGGACGTTTACCGCGGGGCGGGCCAACGAATGCTGGCAGATCGACGACATCACCCGGGAGCTGGCCGACGATACGGAGGTGAAGGTGATCACCATGGTCGATGACTGCAGCCGGCTCTGCCCCGAGTTGAAAGCAGTGGAAACAGTCAATGGGGAAGCCGCTTTCGATGCCTTGGCCACGGCTGCGGGGGTCTACGGATGGCCAGCCTGGTTTCTCGCCGACAACGCCAAGGCCTACAAGATCAACCTCGCCAGTGCGGCCGGAGCCTTAGGTGTCGACCACCGTCATGGACGCCCCTACCACCCACAGACCCAGGGCAAGGTGTGTGAATATCGCGGTGACGCAGCATCGGGGTTGGTCTGACTCTGGTCAAGGTATGACCGTGGTGTCCTTCGTTCGATCTGTCGACCAGTTCCGGTGCTGCGTCATGACGCATACCGGC
>JBQTHI010000078.1:0-8504 GCA_052390035.1 Actinomycetota bacterium
TGAGTCGGCCGCAACGTGGATCGACGGCCGGCCCGACCTGTTCGCCGTGACGGTGGAGGAGGCGTTCGAATTGGGACGAGTCACCAACCGCCTCCGCATGGGCGCCGTCATCGACCACGACGAGCGAGGCGTCCGCTGATGGACATCACCCTTCAATACTTCGACGCATGCCCCAACTGGAAGACGACGGCCGAGGACCTCAGCCGCCTCATCGACCAAGGCCTGTTGGCGAGAATTTCCTTTGAGTTGATCGACAGCGAGAACGCTGCCGTCGACCGAGGCTTCCGCGGGTCTCCCACGGTCCTCATCGACGGCGTCGACCCCTTCGGTAACGACAACCAAACGGTCGGTCTGGCCTGCCGGATCTACCGAACCGAAGCCGGGTCCGCCGGCAGCCCATCGCTCCGCCAACTACGCCAGGCCATAACCGCGGTGCGGGAAGGGAGCTGACATGTTTGCAGGCATCGACCGCGACGAGGTTCTCCGCCTGATCGAACACGAGAACGCCCAAATAGTCGACGTGCTCCCCGAAACCGAATACACCGAGGCGCACCTCCCCGGGGCGGTCAACATTCCCCTCAAGAAGCTCACCGCCGAGACCGCTTCCCCCCTCGACCCAACTCGACCGGTGATTCTTTACTGCCACGACGGATTATGAGACATGTCGCCACGAGCCGCGTGCCGGCTCGAAGCCCTCGGATACCAGCGGATCTACGACTATGTCAACGGGATCGCCGACTGGAAGGCAGCCGGTCTGCCCACCGAAGGCACGGCCGATCCGATGCAGCGTGTAATCGACGCCACCAGGACGGATGTCCCCACCTGTCGGCCCGATGAGACCATCGGCGAAATCAGATCCCGGGTCGCCGACGCCGGATGGGACCTCTGCGTGGTCACCGATTGTGACGGTAGGGCCATCGGCCGGATTAGAGGTGCAGCTTTCGACGCCGACCGTCTCGTTGTCGACGCAATGGAGACCGGTCCGAGCACCGTCCGACCCGACAGGCTGCTCCAACCCCTCGTCCAACGCATGCACGACCGCGACGCAGAACACGTGATCGTCACCACGCCGCAAGGCGACCTGTTAGGAGTCCTCATCCGAGATGAAGCCGAACGGCTGCTGGCCGGGGACCCACCGCGACAGATCTGGCAGGACTGCGACTGCTGCCCGGGTCGGTGGACCAGCAAATAACGGGCCTGGACGACACGTCCCCGACATAGCCGGGTCGATCGGACGGCTTGACCCAGGGCTTGTGGGCACCCCTGCTGAACGAAATCGAATCTACCACCGCCGGTCGCGGCTATCAGGCGCGCACATCACGGTTGATGGCTGACCGCTCAGGTTGCGGTCGAGATCCAGTATTGAACTGGCGGCGACACCGGTAGGCTTGCTAGGGGAGTGATTGAGTAATCGGGATTGTTCCGAAAGCTCTAAATGAGACGCAGTCTTGTCGTAGTGGGCGTTCTACTTGTTGGGTTCGTAACAAGCGCAGTACTCACGAATGCTCAGCAGCCGAGCGGCCTCTCGATTGCACCGGCGAGTTTGCTGGATTTTGGCAGGTTTCTTCTTCCACCCCGGGGCCCAGAGCTTGATGCGTGGATCCACCCAACGCTCGACGAGGCCGCGGCCGGGGCAAGGGCGGAGCTGGAATCGGTCGGTCGGATGGATGGACTTGAGGTTGGCGAGGTGCAAATCAGCTCAGATTTACCGGCCGAAAGCGTGGCCCTTGTCAACAGTCGTGGCGAGACCGAAGTCGTGCTGTATTCACCGAGATGAACTGACCCCTGCCAGGTGATCTGCTCCGAGCGGTCGCGGACCAGTTGTGGTCGATGCGGTAATCAAGGAGTGCCAGGACCCATAGATGGCGCTGTGCGGCCACGCAGCCGTCTCCAATGTGAGACCTGGACGGTTTACGCTGGATGGGTGGAGTTCGAATGGGATCCCGACGAGGCCGACTCGAATCTCCGGAAGCACGATGTCTCGTTTCATGAGGCGGCCACTGCATTCGCTGATCGCTGTCATTGACGATCCCCGATCCCGACCACTCCAGCGAGGAGGACCGCTTCGTGCTCATGGGTGAGACCTATCACGGCCGCCTGGTCGTCGTGGTGTTCACCGAGCGAGGGGAACGGTTGAGGATCATCAGCGCTAGGCTGGCCACGAGGAATGAGAGACGTTGTTATGAAGGTTGACCGTTCAGACAATCAGATGCGTGAGGAGTACGACTTCAGTGAAGGTGTGCGGGGCAAGTACGCCGACCGGTTCGCTGAGGGGTCCAACGTCGTCGTCCTTGATCCTGACGTGGCGGAGGTGTTCAAAACGCCCCGGGATGTGAATGAGGCTCTGCGAGCGGAACTCAAGAAGAGACGCGCCTCAAGAGGCGACCGCTAGCCGAGGCCCGACCGCGAGGTCAAGATCTGTCGCAACCTTATCGAGGTGAAACGCACGGGGTGCAGTACTCGCCGGTATCAGCGGGATCAGGTCTACCCAGGTGGTGGTTACGAGAATCGGCTCAGGGCTATTCGGGGGAATTGGCAGACGACCACCACGAGGTGTGGCTGGTGCTAACGCTGGCGGGCCTAGATCAATTCACCCTTGCTACTGGTCGCACGCGAGCCATGACATCGCTTGTATTTCTGACCGCTCCCTCATGGACAGGGTTCATTGCGTCCGACCTTCTGCACGATGTACGCCCCATCCTGCTGAGTGAGTTCGAGTCGATGCGCGAACGGGTTCATTCTACCGGTTGCTTCAACGAAGATCGGGTGATGAAGCGTTGCGGTTGGATGGGCGGTGTGATAGTCGAAAGTCCACCCGTCGTTGAGGGCAGCAGGCAACACGATGGACGAGATCTGGTGGCCGATCGTATTTGCCGCTGGCGACTCCCGGGCCCAAGCTCGCATCAGCTCGACTCCCTTATTGACCACCGCCACGGCCGGGCGGTGCTCGCGCAGCACCGCTCGAATCGGCGCTACGGCTTGCTCGGTAACGCTCCCGGTTGCGCCAATCGAGTAGATGAGCGTCTCCGAATCGAGGTCCATCCCGGGTTTGGCTGAGAATGACTTAACCACTTTGAACTCATCAAGGGTCTCCCAATCGTTGCCTGCCCAACGCACGTTGGAAAGGAGCAAACCCCCAGGGACCGGACGGAGGTTGTGATGCACACCCGGTCCGAAGCCAAAAGCGGAGATCGTCACCCGCCGATCGTTGACAGGCACACGTGATGGCACACGATGCTCATGCCACTTGGAAGTCGCCCCGGCGGGCAGTCGTCCCACAAGGCCGGCTATTTCGAAGTCTGGTTTGGCCGCTTCCAGTATCACGTCGGTCAAGAACGTCGCTGTCTCGAATCCGCCATACGTGGCCAACCCGGTATACCCCACCGCGATCCGGCCGTCGGACAGGTGCACCAGAAGGGACTTGTTCGACTCCTCCTCCACGGGTCTTCCGCCCGGGGACAATCGTCTATCCGATAGCTGCACCAGATAGTCCGAATTCATGGCGACGACAATCAGGGTCACGACACGGACGGTATCCGCATGGCCCCCATTGGGAGATGCGTTTT
This sequence comes from Actinomycetota bacterium, assembly GCA_052390035.1. Lineage (GTDB taxonomy): Bacteria > Actinomycetota > Acidimicrobiia > Spongiisociales > ZC4RG35 > JBQTHI01. The sequence continues at coordinate 3,567 of JBQTHI010000078.1, forward strand.
CACCATCGAGATCGGAAACGTTCGGCTCGGTCGCCGGGTGGCTGAACATGCTGGCCGATGGCAGCCTGGCCGTGCATCCGATATGAGACCATGGACTACTGCTATGGAGCGCAAGTCGAGTGTCACAGACGTGACGACCCCCAATAACCAGAAGGATAGGTTTCAGGAGGCCTTGAAACTCGGGTTCGGCATCGCCAAGCAGTTGTCGACAGAGTTGAACGCCTTCGGCGACCCAAGGAAAGCTCCCCGCCATATGCAGGCAGTGGGGGAGACCTATCTGAGGACAATCAGCTTCTATCGGGCGGTTCTCGTGCTCGCGGAGAAGCGTGTCTTTCTGAGTGAGGCGACAGCACTGGCCCGCCCATTGCTCGAGGATGCCCTGCGCCTCGCCGTCATGGCCGACATGGATGAGCCGGAGCGCATCGACGCGATTGCTACTTGGAATATCGACGGGATCAACAACGGTACCGGCGTGATGGTGCATAGCGCCGAGTCTCTCGGCGTGGGAGATGAAGAGTCCCGCAGAGAATTCGCCAAAACCTTCGAATCCGAGCGGGCTGCTTGGGAGAAGTACCGGGCCACACACGGTTCGGGAAAGACAAACAAAGGCCTGATCAAGAACAACGCCCCTACGTGAGAAGGCGATAGGCCTTGGGATCGAGAAGGGTTGGTGGCTCCACGAAACGGGCGATCAGTCCATCCATGGAACTCATAGTCCGTGCACATGCGCGAGCCATGGGAGACGCAGGTGTAATGACGTTGGCTGCTGGACAAGAGCACCCTGGCGCTCTGATTGACATCATCAGCTTGGCTAGTCAGTCCGTCGTGTTGGCCCACACGTCGACATGGGGGATGTTTGGGCTTGATACCGACGCCGGCTTGCTCGACAAAGCGTTGGGTCGGCTCGCTGAACTCGGCGACCAGGGCGAATAGCCCCTAACTAGCCAACTCAATACACCGAGGGGTGACTTGAGACACAGTGCGTCAGCCTCGTCGGCGTGCTGTTGACCAGTAACGCCCGTCACGAGCCTCACTGTTGTCGTACGTCGTGGGACTTCCGGTTTGCCTGACCGAGGTGTTGACACAGTTCGCGAAGGATGCTCAATGAGGGGGCGGGAGCTAGGCCGTTTCTGAACTCATCGGCAGGTGCTGGTGAGCCGGCTTACGGGTCTGCACGGCGCCGGCCCTTAGATCCGAAAGTCCTCTCCGCCAGCCGGGCGGCGGCTTCGGCTTGTTATTGCGGTAGCACATGTGCGTACTGCTGGAGGGTGCAGGCCACACTCCGGTGGCCGAGACGCATCGACACCACGTGAGGTGGCACGCCGGTCAATAGGAGCAGCGTGGCGTGGGTGTGCCTCAGGTCATGGAATCTGACCGGCTTGAGCCCGAGTCGCGCTACGACCTTGTCGAAGCGCTGGTGGGTGACGTCTGGGTCGCTTAGCGGGCCGTTCTTCCGAGTGAAGATGAACCCGGTGTCCTGCCACTCGCCGTCGTATGCCATCCGCTCCTCGAGCTGTGCATGCCGCCACTGTTTGAGAACCGACATGGTCACGGCAATTAGCTCCGCGGCAGGTCGCCGACCAACGGTAGTGGCTAGACCGAAACCAACTCCGCCAACGGGCGGTGTCGAGCCGCGGCCGCCCCCTTGGCGAGGAGGTCTTTGACAACGTCTCCGGAGAAGGCGTTTGACACTTCCGCCAACGTCATTCCGAAGAAGCCTTCGAAGCCAGGAACGGCGGGAATGTTGCCGGCATCAAACAGAGAACGGGCCGCTCCGAGTAAGCGAACCGCCTCCTCTGGATCTCGATGGGCGACGATGGCGGCGATCCCCTCCAGACAGACCGGTGAGTTGGCAGGATCGCCAACTCTCACGCAGAGATCGAAGGCGCGCCGGTAGTTCCGCTCCGACTCATCGTTCAGACCACTGAAGCGGGCGATCAAGGCGTGGGCAATCAGGGCGCTGCTGGCCACCTTGTAGTCAGCGACGTCCATCAGCGCCTCAACAGCGCCATCCAGCGCATGATGAGCCGCCTCCAGCTCTCCCGTTTGGAAGAGGGCAAAGGCGAGTGCTACCGAGGCAGTGGCCCGCGACCACGAGTCGTTGAGCAGTCCAAGCTCGTCTCGCGCTTCCGTTGCCCAGACTCGGGCTGTGAGGGCGTCACCCGACAGGACTGCGATCAAACCCGAAATCATCTTGGTCCAGGCAGCTACCCAGGCGTTTCCGGTTCGCCTTCCTATCTCGATGGCCTCTTCACTCAGCTGGCGCAGCCTCGCTTGACCTGTTACCTGATCGCCGGGGAATTCCCCGGTAGGGGTCATCCCGGCTAGGGCTCCGGCACCGAGCGCCAGAGCAAGGGCGAGGCGGCGGTTGTCACCGATGGACCGTGAGAGTTCGATGGTTTCTTCCGCGTACTTCCGAATAGAGGCCATGTCTCCGGCTCCGGACCAACAGATCTCGGCAGTGAAAAGTGCTCCGGTTCGAGCGTTTGTAGGCGCCAGAGCGCTGGGGAGCGTCAGCAGACGACCTGCCCACTCGAGTCCTTCCATAAAGGATGTCCACCACCACAGCCACGGCGCCGCCAGAATTCGCAACCCCACCTCGGCTTCGTCCTTTTCAGCCGCCCAGGCGAGAGCTGCGCGAAAGTTGTCTCGGTCTTCTTCCAGGCGCCGCAGCCACGGCCCCCTCCCATCGCTGTATAACGAAGGCTCAGCCGCTTCGGCCATTGCGGCGAAGAACTCGGCGTGCCGTCGCTCAACGTCGCGCATCTCGCCGCTCTGGCGCAATTGTTCCCGCGCGAACTCGGCGACTGTCTCGAGCACGTGGTAGCGAGGCTCACCCAGCTCATTCCATTGCACGAATACGAAGCTGTGCTCTGCCAATCTCGACAGCCCGGCCAGGACATCGCCACCCCCGACGACCTCGGCCGCCTCAAGGCTGGCGCTGCCCCGAAACACCCCTAGCCGGTTCAAGAGACGTTGTTCGTGCGATTCCAACAGGCCGTAGCTCCACGCGATCGTGTCGCGCAGGGTGCGGTGCCGGGCGGGAAGGTCGGTCGCACCGCCGGTGAGTAGCCCTAAGCGGTCGTCGAGACGTTCGAGGATCGCCCGAGGTGAGAGCAGTCTGGTACGCGCAGCTGCCAGCTCGATGGCGAGGGGAAGGCCGTCCAGACGGCGGGTGATCTCGGCGATGATCGAGGCGTTGTCGTCACGGAAGACGAAGTTGGCCCGCAGTTCGCGCGCCCGTTCGACAAAGAGCTGAACCGCTGGCGATCGCATCACGTCTTCGGCGTTTCCGCCAGGATCCGCTACCGGTAGCGGCTCGACATGGACCTCGTGCTCGCCCTGAATTCGGAGGGCGACGCGACTGGTGATCAGAAGCCGAATCTTGGAGGCGCCCACCAGAATCGCCGCTACCTGGTTGGCGGCGGCGATGACGTGCTCGAAGTTGTCGAGAACCAACAACAGCTCCTTGGTGGCCAAGTGAGTTGTCAGACTCTCGACCAGACTTCGACCGGAGGCAGCGGGCACCCCTAGCACGTGGGCTATCTGAGCCGGTACCAGGTCAGCCGACCCGATCGATGCCAGGTCGACTAGAAAAACCCCGCCATTGAATGCTTCTAGAAGTGCTTCTGCGGTACGTACCGCCAGCCGGGTCTTTCCGCTCCCGCCTGCCCCGGTCAAGGTGACGATCCGCACATGGCTTGATGCGAGAAGGTCCTGAAGAGCACTGACTTCGTGTTGCCGGCCGACGAAGGACTTGACCGCTGAGGGCAGGTTGTTGGGTCGGACCCCCACCGATCTCAGAGCCGGAAAGTCGCGGAGAAGCCCGGGGCCGGCCAACTGGTAGATAGATTCGGGCTCCTTGAAGTCTTTGAGCATGTGACTTCCAAGCTCGATCAGGCTCCTTTCGTGACCGAGTGACCCTCGAGCCAGCCGCGCCGTCGCCCCACTGACGACGACTTGGCCACCGTGAGCCGTGGACATCAGCCGGGCACAAAGGTGGAGGGCAGGCCCAAAGTAATGAGCGCTCCGGAGTTCGACTTCGCCCATGTGAAGACCCATGCGCACCCTGATCGGATCCATCGGCGACCAGTCCTCTTCTTCGAGAGAGAGCTGGGCGTCACCAGCGGCCTCCACGGCAGCCGCGGGCTCAGAAAACGCTGCAAACACAGCGTCGCCTATGGTGTCGAAGACCACGCCGCCATGTTCGAGGACGGCCCGCGCTAATAGCTCGTAATGCCTTTCGATTGACCGCCCGTACTCGGCCGGATACCTCTCCAGAAGCCGCGTGCTCCCCTCCACGTCGGTAAAGAGAAACGTCACCTGACCCTCGGGGAGGTCGTTAGAGGTGATCATCGCGCCGATTGTGGAACATGAGCATTAGACATTCAACACTGATGGATACCGGCTAGATCCGCGGTGTGGGTCGAGACGCGGCCATTCTTATGGTGCGCCATCTCGTTGGTCTCAAGCAGCACTTCGCCACAGCACCCGCTGCTGGACGCAGCCTCGGCTACCTCACTGCGGACGGTAATGGGACGTCCTAGGGGGCACCTGTTCGAGGACATCGACCAAGAGGCCGCGACGCGACTCAACCGATCGTGTGCCCCTCACGGTCGTGAGTTACATAGGGCTGGTGGTTTTCTGTTCTAGCCTGTTCGTAGGGGGTTTGGCCTACGAGGCTGCTGTGGGGTCGGCTGTAGTTGTAGAAGTTCTCGCATTCTTGGAGGCGGTCGTTGAAGAGCTCGGTGTCGTCGATGACGACCCCGTTGAGCATCCGGTTGAACTCTTCTTGGTCGATGCGGTGGGAGCGTTCGATGCTCCTATGTTTGTCAAGCAGCGTTGGTGAGGGGCTTTTGGATGGTGGGCCGGGGGATGGCCTTGTGAATCTCTCGGGCGATGTATCGCTTGAGGCAGCGGATGATCTCTCGTTTGGTG
>JBQTHI010000079.1:0-7962 GCA_052390035.1 Actinomycetota bacterium
GCGCTTCTTCGGGGCAGCTCGCAACATCGAGGAGGGGGGCTCGCTGACGATCCTCGGCACCGCCCTGGTCGAGACCGGTTCCAAGATGGACGAGGTGATCTTCGAAGAGTTCAAGGGAACCGGGAACATGGAGGTCCGGCTTGACCGAAAGCTGGCCGACAAGCGGATCTATCCCGCCATCGATATCGAAGCGTCCGGCACCCGCAAAGAGGAGCTTCTATTCGAGCGCAAGGAGTTGGCACAGGTGTGGCGACTTCGCCGGGTGTTGCTCGCCCTCGAGCCCGGGGCGGCCCTGGAGCTGCTGATCGATCGTCTCAAGAACTCCAATTCCAATGAGGAGTTCCTCGCCGAGGTCGCCAAGACCGGAAACTAGGCCGAGCGGCGTGTTAAACCCCCATCTGCGCCCGGCAATGGGCAAGTGAGTGGAAAGAAGGATGTAATGAAGACTGAAATTCACCCTACCTACGGCGAGACGACGGTGGTCTGCTCGTGTGGCAATCGCTTCGTCACCCGTTCGACCAAACCGGGTGAATTGCATGTCGAACTGTGCAACGAGTGCCATCCGTTCTTCACCGGTCGCCAAAAGCTAGTCGACTCGGGAGGACGGGTCGAGAAGTTCCAGAAGCGCTACGCCAACTCGTCTTACGCGGGACGTAAGAAGAAGGCTGAGACCACGGCCGACTGAACGCACGGCCCTTCGACCATCGGTCTGACCACCTTGTGACCGCCAACAAACCCGATCCTGCCCTGACGGTCGGTGGCCAAGCCGTCCTCGAAGGGGTAATGATGCGGGCGCCGCAGGCCTGGGCGGTGGCGGTCCGTCGACCCGATGGAGTGATCGAAGCCGCCCGCCATCATCTTCCTCGTCTTTCGTCACGTTCGCGTTGGGCGCGTGTTCCCTTCGTCCGGGGCGTTTTGGTCCTGGGCGAGTCCTTAAACCTTGGATATCGCTCCCTCAGCTGGTCGGCGCAGAAAGCGGTCGGGGAAGCGGAAGAGGAGATGACCAAGGGCCAGCTGGCCGGTTCGATGACCCTCGCCGTTTTGTTTTTCGCTGGTCTGTTCATCATCGCCCCGGCGGCTGCGGCCCGCGCTCTCACCACCAACCGCTCGTTCTTCTACGCCGCCGTCGAGGGGCTGGTGCAATTGGGGATCTTCCTCGGCTACTTGTGGCTGCTGGGCAGGTCGCGGGAGATCAGCCGGGTCTTCGCCTATCACGGCGCCGAACACATGTCGATCCACGCTTACGAAGCCGGTGAGCCGCTGGGGGTTGAACAGATCGCCCGTCATCGACCCGAACATCCGCGCTGCGGCACCAGCTTTCTCCTCATCGTGATGATCCTTGCCATCATCATCTTCGGCCTGCTCGGGCGTTTGCCATGGCCGCTTTTGATCGGAAGCCGCCTGATCGGGATTCCGGTGATCGCCGGCATCTCTTACGAACTGCTCAAGGCTTCCGGGGCCAACCAGGACAACATCATCGGGAGGTTCCTTGCTGCACCGGGTCTCTGGCTGCAACGGCTTACCACCCGGAACCCGGAGACCGATCAGATCGAGGTGGCGGTGGCCAGCCTTCTCTCCGCCCTCGAAGAAGACCAGGTTGAAGAGGTGCTCGCCCGGGGCCAGGTTCCGCCGGCTGCCCTCGCTGCCCGCGCCCGCTGAGAGGCGGCCGATGGACCCCATTCTCACCGCCCGGCTCGAAGAAATGTCAAGGCTTCTCCGGGGAGTGGATGACGAGTTGGCGATCGCCGCCGGCGAGCCGGCCCGTATCGCTGAGCTTGGTCGCCGGCGGGCCGAACTGGCTCAGCTCGTCGAGCTGTTCGATCGGTGGACACTGACAGAAACCGATCGGACGGAGGCGGAGCACCTGGCGCTGGCAGATCCGGCCATGGCCCCCGAGTTCCGGCGGATGGCCCGCGAAAAAGAGGAGGAGGCAGCGGCGCTGGAGGCAGAGATCAGAACCCTGCTAAGCCCGGCCGATCCTAACGACCGTAAGGACGTGATCCTTGAGATTCGCGCCGCAGCCGGTGGGGATGAGGCGGCGATCTGGGCCGGAGACCTGCTCCGCATGTACGAGCGTTATGCCGATCGGCACCGTTTCCGGGTGGAACCGATGGACAGCACACCGTCTGATGCAGGGGGTTTCGCCAAGGTCACCGTGGCCGTGCAGGGACGTGGGGCATTTTCCCGGTTCAAGTTCGAAGGCGGTGTCCACCGGGTGCAGCGTGTTCCAAAAACCGAGGCATCGGGGCGTATCCACACATCGACAGCCACGGTGGCCGTCCTGCCCGAGGCGGACGACGTTGATGTCGAGGTCGACCCCAACGACGTGCGCGTCGACGTATACCGATCCCAAGGCCCCGGCGGCCAATCGGTCAACACGACCGACTCGGCGGTCCGATTAACCCATCTCCCCACCGGCTTGGTGGTCACCTGCCAGGACGAGAAGAGCCAGTTGCAAAACAAGGAGAAAGCGTTTCGCATACTGCGCGCCCGGCTCTATCAGATGAAACTGCAAGAACAACAAGACGCCCTCTCCGGGGCTCGCCGCGCCCAGGTGGGAACCGGGGAGCGGTCTGAGAAGATCCGCACCTACAACTTTAAGGAGTCGCGGGTCACCGACCATCGGCTGGGCAAGACGATCCGTCGTCTCGACCAGGTCCTCGAAGGCGACCTGGATGAACTGGTCGAGGCGATGTCGGCCCGGGACGAAGCGCGGCGGTTGGCCGAGGGTTAGCTGTTGGAGGCCTCTCTCATCAATCCAAACAAGGCGAAGCCGATGACGGCGGCCAGGATCAACCCGATGACCAACCCGATCACTACTGGGATCAGCACGGTGGCTGCGGACGCCCCATCGGTCACGTTCTGAGTCTCCTTCACCGCCCTGATGGCGAGAACGATCGACCACACGGCGCCGACGATGCCCCCGATGATCGGGATGATTCCGAGCGCCTGAGGAGCCGTGGCGTAGCCCAGGGACCGGAAGAGGTTGATGTATTCGCCGGTGCCCTGAAACAGCCGTGAGACCAACCACAGGACGCCGGTACCGATCGCCAGACCCAGCACGGAAAAGATTCCGCCGAAGAGCCACCCACCGAACCTAAAGGTACCGGGGCCCAACAGCGAACCGAGACCCCCGATGAGCGAGGCGGCAATGGTGACGACGATCGCCTGCTGGGTGGCCTTCTGATCGTTCCCGATCTCTTGATACACCCCGGCCTCCAGCTTGAGCGCCCGCTTAACCCGGGCGATGATGGGCTCCACGTTCCTCCTGTATCTCTCGGCTCACGGCATCATCGCAGCGAGATTCCATGCACACCGGCAACCAGCGCCCTATTTATGACCAGGTCATGAACGAGCCGGGTGTTGCTCGGGAGTTATCAGAAGCGGCGAACCTGCCCGCGCACGAGTTGGCGAGGATTGTGGCCACGGTCACCGGGATGCCCGTCGGCAGGGTTAGGGCCGGGGTGGTTTTGACCGCCGAGCAGCAGGCCGAGGTCGCCAGGTTGGTGCTGCTTCGTCGTGGGGGAGAGCCGCTTCAATACCTGGAAGGGTGTGTCGACTTCGCAGGTCTCGAGTTGGCGGTCGATCATCGGGCTTTGATTCCGCGACCCGAAACCGAATACCTGCTCGAATTGGTCGGCCCGGTCGCCGGCAACGGGCCGGTGGTGGATCTTTGCACGGGCTCCGGGGCGCTTGCGCTAGCGCTGAAACATCGTCATCCGTCGGCGCGTGTGGTGGCCACCGACCTCTCTGGCGCCGCGCTGGAACTGGCGGCGTTCAATGCTCAGAAGCACTCCCTCGAGGTCGAGTGGCGCCAGGGGGACCTGTACGACGCTTTGCCCGACGATCTAATGGGCCGGGTCGGTCTCCTGGTGGCAAATCCGCCATATGTGGCCGACTCCGAGTGGTCGACCCTTCCGGCCGATCTACTGCGCGAGCCTCGGATGGCACTCGAAGCAGGGCCCACGGGGAGAGAGGTCGTCGAACGGATTCTCAACGGACTCGATGTCTGGCTCGTTCCCGGAGGTGCTGCCTGGGTCGAGATTGGGGAGAGCCAAGGACGGGCGTATACGGAGCGTTTCCCGGTCACCATCCTTTCCGACCAATACGGGCGAGATCGATTCGTCCACTACCGCAGGTAGCAACTCGGCATGTCGATCCGTCCGGGGCCAATCGAGCGGGCCGCCAACTCGCTCAGGGGAGGTGACGTCGTTGGGCTACCCACCGACACCGTCTACGGCCTGGCCGCCGATCCCGGTCAATCCGCTGCCGTGGCCAAGCTGTTCGGGCTCAAGGGGCGTGATGCGGCCAAGCCGATCGGGATTCTGGTGGCCGACCTCGAATCGGCCTTCAAGATCGTCCGCCTTCCCGAGTATGCAGGTCGGTGGGCGGAGCAACACTGGCCGGGCCCGCTGAACCTGGTCGGTTATTCCCTGTTACCGCTCGTCGAAGGGATCGGTGACCATCAGCGGGGAACGGTTGGGGTGAGGGTGCCCGATCACCGGGCGGCTCTCCAGCTGCTCAGAGTGGTTGGCCCGCTGGCGGTCACCAGCGCCAACCGGACCGGTGGGGAGGAAACGGTGAGCGACAGGGAGGCTCGCCGGGTCTTCGGCGACGAGGTCGCCTACTACCTGGCGGGTCGATGTCAAATGGGAGAGGCCTCTACCACCATCGATGTGAGCGGGTCCCAACCCGTGGTGTTGCGCCGGGGCCCTCTCGACCTAGGTTTGGTCTGACCAGCGGCTCGCCCGTCCATCATCGGCCAGTCAAATGTGGGCCAGTCAAATGTGGGCCAGTCAATCTTGGGCCAGTCGGGCGTCAACCGACTTGCGCAGGGAGGCATCGAGTTCGGCGATGTCGGATTCAACGGCGGAGAACTCGGGTCCGAACATCACGATCAATTTCATCGGACCATCGGCTCTCACGGTGGCGGTGCGTGGCTGGTGGCGGAGCAGTCCGATCTCGCCGAAAAAATCTCCCGGCCCGAGCTTGTTGATCTCTTTGCCGTCCTTCTCAACAGTGGCGGTGCCCTCCTCAACGACGAAAAATTCCAACGCCAAGCCACCCTGCCGGGTCAATAGATGGCCGGTTTCGACGTCAACCTCGTCGGCATGCCGGGCTACCAGGTCCAACTCTTTGTGGCTCAGGTGGGAGAAAAGGGGGATTGATTTAAGAGCCGCGGCATCCATCTCCCGAGGTTAGCGAGCCCCGTCCGTGACCAGCCCGCATTCATGCCTCCCTTCCCCTACCTCTAACCTCCCCCGGATGATCGACACCCGCCCCCTCGAACAGATCGACCCCGAGATTGCCGGGCTGATCCGTCGAGATGTCCAACGCCAGAACACCCACATCCACCTGATCGCTTCGGAGAACTTCGCCTCCCCGGCGGTGATGGCCGCCTCGGGCTCGGTCTTCACCAACAAATACGCCGAGGGGTACCCGGGACGTCGCTACTACGAAGGCTGTGAGGTGGTCGACGAGATGGAACGCCTGGCGATCTCGCGAGCCAAGGAACTGTTCGGCGCCGATCATGCCAATGTCCAGGCTCATTCGGGTGCACAGGCCAACATGAGCGTCTACTTTTCGCTGATCAAGCCGGGCGACACGGTGCTCGGCATGCGCCTCGATCAGGGGGGTCATCTCACTCACGGCTCCCCGGTCAACTTCTCCGGGCTGTATTACCACTTCGTGGCCTACGGGGTCGATCCGGCGACCGAGATCATCGACATGGACGAAGTCGACAAGCTGGCCAAGGAGCACCGGCCCAAAATCCTCCTCGCCGGATATTCGGCCTACAGCCGTAAGCTCGACTACGGGCGTTTCCGCCAGATCGCCGATGAAATCGGTGCCATCTTCATGGTCGACGCGGCTCATTTCATCGGGCTGGTGGCGGGAGGGGCTTACCCCAACCCGGTGCCCCATGCCGACGTCGTGACGGCCACCACCCACAAGGCGCTGCGCGGTCCCCGGGGAGGAATGGTCCTTGGCCGGCAGGCCTTCGCCGCAGACATTGACAAGGCGGTATTCCCCAACGCCCAGGGTGGCCCGATCATGAGCCAGGTGGCGGCCAAGGCAGTCTGCTTCAAGGAGGCTGCCAGCTCCCAGTTCGCCGCGTACACCCGCCAGATTGTCGCCAATGCAGCGGCGATGGCCGACCAAGTCCAAGCCGACGGCATCCGGGTTGTCTCGGGGGGGACCGACAACCATCTCTTCCTCATCGACCTCCGATCGATCGATCAGGATCTGACCGGAAAGGATGGCGCCCGGCGTCTCGATCAAGTCGGAATCACGGTCAACTTCAACACAATCCCAAACGACCCCCGCCCTCCCTACCGGGCTTCCGGATTGCGGATAGGCACCCCGGCGATGACCACCATGGGCATGAAGGTGGGGGAGGCCACCGAAGTGGCCGCGCTGATCGGCCGAGCGCTGCGCGCCCGGCCCGGATCGGAGGAAATGGCCGCGGTCGAGCGGCGGGTGAAGGACCTGGCGGCCTCCTTTCCTCCGTATCCCCAGGACTTCTCCGGGCACGTATGAATCGCACCAACCTAAGGTGGCCCACCGTGTCTAATCGTGCATTTCTCCAACTCGTCACCGCGGTCACTCTCGCCCTTGATCTGATTGCTTGCGGGGGAGGTGGCGCCGCCCCGGCGGATCAGCCGCCCTTGCAGTGGGGGACCGGGTCCCATGAATTCTCTGGCGGGCTCGCCTTGCAGGGGTGCGAGGGGGGCGCCGAACAAGTGGCCTGCTTCTATCAGGATGGGAACTGGATCGGGACAGCCGAGCACCTGAAATTGGCGGTGCCCACCCTCGACTTCCTCGATGGCGTCGATGACCCAGTCGAGTCCGTGCAGCTGGTGGAAGCCGATTATCTGACGACCTTCGAGGCCGACCGAACCTCCACGTGTCCCCAACTCACCTTCCAGCGAATCCCCGAAAGAGCGGTCACCGTCGCCGGCTCGCCCGGCATCGCCTTCGGGTTTTCCCAGACCGAAGGTGACAGGGTCGTCGAGAAGAACCTGCTCTATGCGGTGAGAGTCGAGTTCCTGGTCCGCATCTTCAACTTCCCCTCGCTTGACTCCGGCTCCTGCGTCGGCAACGAGGGGGCACTCAGCCCTTCCCAACTCGACGCCATTTCCGCCGACCTCGACGGAGTGATGGCCGAGGTCGTCTTCCCGGCCGGTTAAAGGCTCAAGGCAGCGAACCCAGGGCTCCAGCTCATGAAATCATTGACTGGAGCCCAGGGTTCAGGGATAGCGGTTAGGTTTGCCCGCATATCGCCCAGCCTGTAGACTTTGTGAAACGATTCACAAGATGAACCCGTCACCTGATCATGATCCCGGCCCTCGTGAAAAGGGATCGTCCTCGGGGGGCGAGGAGTGGGTGGCGGCGGGCACATTTCTCGGGTCGATTCTGTCAGGGACCCTTCTCGGATATCTGGCGGATCTTTGGTTGGGCACCAAGCCATGGCTGGTGGTGATCGGAATACTGCTCGGCTCCTCTTCAGGGTTCGTTCGGATGTGGCACCTATCCAAGAGCATGGAAAGGGGTCGAGGTGAGCGTTAATCCAGCCCCCGGAGCCCCAGTCCCAGGAGCCCCAGCCCCCGGAGCCCCAGTCCCTGGAGTCCCAGCCCCCGGAGCCCCAGTCCCTGGAGTCCCAGTCCCAGGAGCCTTGACTCCCGTGGAAGAGCAGATGGCTCTTCGCATGGTTGGACGGGCCACTTACCTGGCGGTACCGGTCATCGGCCTCTGCTGGATGTTCAGAGGCGCCGGCGGCGCGATGGCCGGGGCGATCGGGCTGGCCGTGGTCGTCGGCAACGTGTGGCTTGCCGGCCAGCTCCTGAGCCTGGGCATTCGGCGCTCCCTCACCATGTATCATGCCGCCGCACTTTTCGGCTTCATCCTGCGGATGGCGCTGATCGCTGGGACGATGCTATTGGTGGTGCGGTTCGTCGAGATCGA
>JBQTHI010000080.1:0-39657 GCA_052390035.1 Actinomycetota bacterium
CCGCCAACCTCCTCATCGCCGCCCGCCAGTCTTGGGATCTCGCCCTCGACATGGGCGAACGACATGGATACCGAAACGCTCAGGTAACCGTGATTGCACCAACTGGAACCATCGGGCTGCAGATGGACTGCGATACCACCGGGGTCGAGCCCGACTTTGCTCTTGTTAAGTTCAAGAAGCTGGCCGGCGGGGGCTACTTCAAGATCGTCAACCAGTCGGTGACCCCCGCTCTCGAAAACCTCGGATATGCCCCCGAACAGAGCGAGGACATCGTGCGCTACATCGTCGGGACCAGTTCGCTCGAAGGGGCGCCCCATATCAACCGGGACTCCCTGATCGAGAAAGGATTCACCGACGAAGACCTCAGCAAGATTGACGCCGCCCTACCGGCCGTCTTCGAACTGCGGCATGCCTTCAATCCCTTTGTCCTTGGCGAGGCCGCCATCCAACGGCTCGGGTTCACCCCCGATGAATACGCCACCTTCGACTTCGACCTGCTGGCAGCACTCGGGTTCTCGGCCAGGGAAACGAGAGAGGCGACCAGATGGGTATGCGGTGAGCAGATGATCGAAGGTGCTCGTCATATCAAGGACGAACATCTAGCGGTCTTCGACACTGCCAACCGCAACGGCCGCAACGGCCAGCGGCTGATTCACCACGGCGGTCACATCAAGATGCTGGCCGCCACCCAACCCCTCCTCAGTGGAGCTGCCTCGAAGACGATCAACATGCCCAACGAAGCCACGATCGAGGACATCGAGGAGAGCTACATGATGTCCTATCAGCTGGGTGTCAAATGTATGGCTCTCTACCGAGACGGCTCTAAGGCGAGCCAGCCTTTGTCAGCGTCGTCAGACGACGGGCGGTCCGAGGAGGAGCCGGAAGAGGTCAGCCGGTCCCACGAGATCGACCAACAGATCCTATGGGGAAGGATCCCGGCCGGAATGTCACCCACCCAGGCCTACGCGCAGGGGATGCACCCGCCCCGCTTCCTCCTGCCCGGCCGCCGCGGGGGTTATACCCAGGAGGCGCGGATCGGCGGGCACAAGGTGTACCTGAGGACCGGCGAATATGAAGACGGGACCCTGGGCGAGCTCTTCATCTATCTGGCCAAAGAAGGAGCGACCCTGCGGGGCATTCTCTCTTGTTTTGCCATTGCCGTCTCGAAGGGCCTTCAATTCGGGGTGCCTCTCGAGGAGTTCGTCGACACGTTCACTTTTCAAACGTTCGAACCCCGGGGTCTGGTCGAAGGCCATCCCAACATCAAGATGGCCAACTCCATCGTCGACTATGTGTTTCGGGCGCTGGCGGTGGAGTATCTGCAGAGAGACGAGCTGGCACAGGTCCCGCCCGTTCGGGATGGTGAGTTGCCCGAACCTGCCAAAGGTTTGGCCGTCGAGACCGGCGTTCAGCTCGATCTGACCGATGCCGTGGCCGAGCAGGATGTGGTGGCAGTGGCGTCGGCGGTGAAGTTCCTCGAGTCGAAGCCGCCGGTACCTCCCCCCGGCCGGCGCCATCTGGTGGCGGGCCCGAGGAGGATGGTTGGCTCCCAAGATGCCGGCACCGCGGCGATGCAATCCGCCCTGGGTGAAATGATGGGTGACGCCCCCCTCTGCGATACCTGCGGGCACATCACGATCCGCAACGGGTCGTGCTACAAGTGCCTCAACTGTGGGAACTCATTGGGTTGTAGCTGACGCCCTTGTATGAGGGTTTCGTCTCGTGAGCGAGCGGTGCGGTCTGGCCACCGGGCGGTCAACCGACTTGGAGGCGAACTCCCAACTCGTCGAGGTGGACAAGGAGGTCGGCCGGGTCTTCGTAGACCCGATACGCACCCGCCCGATCCAGCTCCTCCTGGCCGTATCCTCCGGACAGGAGTCCAACGCCAAGAGCGCGGGCACGCTGGGCGGCGAGCAGATCCCACACGCTGTCACCCACCACTATCGCCCCGGCAATGTCGACGCCGAGTTGCCTTGCCGCCTCCACAAACAGATCGGGGTCGGGTTTGGCGCGGGCAACCTGGTCGCGGGTCACAACCGGCACACCGTCGGGGACCTCGAGTTGGCGAAGGACCGGGCCGGCGGTTTCCAAATAGCCGCTTGTGGCGATCGACCAAGGCACTCCGATGGTCGACAGATACCGGAGGAGTTCTTTAGCCCCGGGAAGAGGTCGGATCTGGGCGAAACGACCGGCATACGCCTCGCCATGGAGACGCTTGGCCCTGGCCGCCAGCTCCGGAGTCAGATCTTGACCCGTTTCCCGGGCGACGGCGCTGGCGAACAAGCCTCCGCTCATGCCGATTTTCCTGTGAATCCTCCAAACGGAGATTGAGAGTCCGATCTGATCGAGGGCGTCCTGCCAAGCGAGAACGTGCTGATAGACGCTGTCAATCAGCGTTCCGTCAAGGTCGAACAAGAACGACGGCGAACCTACGGCTGGCCCGGCTATAAGACGGGAAAGGTTACCGACCCGCGCAACTCGGATCAGATACGGGCGACGAAATTCTCAAGGAAGGCATAACCCAGGAAAGGGGCTCCGACCAGGCCGGCCACGACCAGGACGACGGCCTGGAACGCCCCGATTCGAATCGAGACGCTGAGGAAAGGGCGGTGGTTGAAGTTGATCAGCCCCTTCACGTTCCCAACCTGGCGGTGCCGGCGACCAGCACGCGCTCGAGTCTTGCCAGCTCGGCGACGAGCACCTCGCGACCGGCCTCGGTCAGGCGATAGGGCCGGCGCCGGTCATGCTCGGGTAGGCCCTCGATCAAGCCCCGATCTTCCAGGCGGGCGATTGCCCCATATAGCGTCCCAGGGCCTGGTCGGTCGCCCCGCAGCCGCTCGATTTCATCCATCAGGGAGTATCCGTGCTTGGGGCCATCAGCGAGGCCCACCATGATGAGCAGTCCAAGTCCGGAGAAGCGGCCGAGATCCATGTAATGATATTACGTCAGACGTACTACTACGTCAAACGTACCAATTGGTTCGGGTTACGGAAGCCAGCGACGCTGACCCGCCGGTTCGATCGGGACCTCGGCGACGGCGGTTGCCCGCAACTGTGGGAAGGCCGTCATGAGCTGCGGGGCGACGACCTGATATACCCGCTCCGGCTGTTCGAGGTCACGAAGCCAATGATCGCCCAGATCTAGGAGATCGATGCCCCGGTCTGAGCCAGAAAGAGTTCTCTCGGCCACCGCCGACATCAGGATCTGACCGCCATGGGCGGCGTCACAGAGGCGGGCGCACCGGTTGAGCACCGGGCCGAAATAGGTGCAGTCGCGTTCAACCGCCCTTCCCGTGTGAATGGCCATGCGAAGCCGGAGGCCTTGTCCAGCCACCACCAACTCGTCGGTGGCGAGCTGGGCCAGCACCGCCGCACGCACTGCGTTGACGGGGTCTTGGAAGGCCACCGCCAGGGAGTCGCCGCCGTTGGCAAACACGTAGCCGGAGAACGACTCGAAGATCCGGCCGAGCTCGTGATCATGGCGTTCGAGCGCATGGCGCATTTGTCGGGGGTGTTCTTCCCAGAGCCGGGTGGAGCGCTCGATGTCGGTGATCAAGAAGGTGACAAAGCCGGAGGGGGCCGCAACCGGCAGCGAGGAACCAAATTCGTCGGCGCTCGATTGGATGGGATCTTTCCCGAGGCGTTCTTTGGTCATCATCCCCTACCTGAGGCGGATCGGGGTGGAACTGATACAACGAGTTTGGGGGTCTGACCTCAGTCGCCTCTTTGGTTCCTGAGCCAATCGAGCGCCGTCGTAAACCGGTCCATTTCTGCCACATAAGCTTTCGAGTCCTGCTTGATCTCGTCGGCGAGATGGGCGTGCCTCCGGCCCAAGGCCAACGCCGCGAATCGAGCGCCACGGAAATAGACCTTGAGACGATCGGGGGCCAATGAGCCCGGTCCCGGATCTGCCGGACCTAGCCGAGGTGGTGCCTGGGAGGTGGGAGCCAACCCACGGTCTTCCACCTCCTGGATCACATCCACCTCCGGCAGGCGGTCGGCGTAGTCGCGGGACACAAACCGAAAAACCTCTTCCCCTTCAGGGGTTAGAACGATCATGGCGGGGAGTGAGATCTGCCGTTCGTCGACCTCGTCGGCGACGCCGTAAGGCCGGATGACGGCGGTCCGGTCCGGATCGGAGAGCAGCGGAAACGGAAGCGAGAGTTTCTGGATCCAGGCACTGTTGCGAGCAGGGCTGTCGATCGACAGCCCAAAGATTCGAGCCCCGGCGTCAAGGAACTGGTGGTGACGCATCGCCAGGCTGACCAGCTGGCCATTGCAATATGGTCACCAATCTCCGCGGAGAAAGACGAGCAGCACTGCCGCGTCGAGGTGGTTGGACAACACCCAGGGTTCCCCGGCCTGATCGGTCACGGCGAAATCAATTGACATTCCCCGACGTTACCCGCCGGCCATCATGCGGGTTACCGTCCCCATGGCATGGTTGAACGCGTTGATGTTCTGCCGGTCCCGGACCCCGATCGGTCCCACTCGGTACAGCGCGTCTATCTGCTGTTAACGGTTCTCTCGACCTTGGCGACCTCCCTGATCTGGGGAATCAACACCCTCTTCCTGCTCGACGCGGGCCTCAGCAACACTGAGGCTTTCGCCGCCAATGCCTTCTTCACCGTCGGCCAGGTGCTTTTCGAAATACCGACTGGGGTGGTGGCCGACACCCGGGGCCGGCGGCTCTCATATCTGCTGGGAGCCGGCACCCTGCTCATCTCGACGGTCCTCTATCTGGTCATGTGGGAAGTTGAGGCCCCCCTCTGGGGATGGGCCATCGCCTCAATAATGATCGGTCTCGGGTTTACCTTCTTCACTGGCGCGACCGAGGCATGGCTGGTTGACGGGCTTGCCTATTGCGGCTTCAGCGGGGAGCTGGAACACGTTTTCGCCCGAACCCAGACCTGGAGCGGGGCAGCAATGCTGGTCGGGTCGTTAGGCGGAGGCTTCATTGCCCAGTTCACCAGCCTCGGGGTTCCTTATCTCCTGCGGGCGCTGGCGCTCGGCATCACCTTGACAGTGGCCTTGGTGGCAATGCGCGATTACGGCTTCATTCCTAAGGAGGGGAGGCGGGCCATGTTGGCCGTCCGCCAGGTCCTGAGCGCCTCGATTGAGAGCGGCTGGCGCAACCCGCCGGTTCGTTGGACGCTGCTCGAATCGGCCTTTTCCACCGGGGTCGGCTTTTACGCCTTCTACGCCATGCAGCCCTTCCTGCTCGAGCTCTACGGTGACGAGTCTGCCGTCGGGGTGGCGGGCATTGCCGCCGCCGCCTATGCCGGCGCCCAAATCGTCGGTGGTCTGCTGGTACCCCACCTCCACAAGATGTTTACCAAGAAGACCAGTGTCATGCTTTTTTCGGCAGGAGTCAGTGCGTTGGCCATCGGTCTGGTCGGAGCGGTTGGTTCGATTGGGCTGGCGATCGCTCTCATGTTGGTCTGGTCGCTGGTGGCGTCCATCGCCCTACCGATTCGCCAGGCCTATCTCAATGGGCAGATCCCATCCGAGCAGCGGGCCACCGTCCTGTCGTTCGACTCGCTGATGGGTTCGAGCGGGGGGATCCTCATCCAACCCGGACTCGGTCGGGTGGCAGACGTCGCGGGCTATCCGGCGGCCTTCTTCGCTGCCGGGGTGCTGCGGGTGGGGGCGATTCCGTTCCTCGCCCTCGCCCGGCGGGCCAAGGCAGTTTCGGATCCGATCGACTAGGAGAACCTGCGTCGATGGTCGACGGCGATGGTCGTCCCTGAAATCCGGGCTTCTTCGGCGAGGAACGCCAGCAGGTGACTCTCCATCGATTCCGCCGCCGAGGTGGCGGGCGGCGCTCCATGTATCACCGTTTCGAGGAACGCCTCGATGATCCCGTCGTCGCCGCCACCATGACCGCCGGGCGCAGCCGATATGGGAATGTCCTCGGCCTCACCGCTGGCATGGTCGATCACCGTGATCGACTGGGCATGACCAAATAGGCCTCGGAGGGTCGCCCGGGTTCCGTCATACCTCATTGTCCGGCTCTCCTCGTGTGAGTGGCCGTGCATGGTCAGCGTCACGCTGGCACCATCGCCAAGCTCCATTGCCACGACCTGATGATCGACGACGTCCGAACCGGCCCGATAGGCACACAACCCATACGGTCCGTCCTGCAACGCCCGGAGTCGGCCGTCGGGGGACAGATCGTCGGTCAGAACGTGAACGGGCCACCCGGTCAGGCGAGGATCAAGGTAGACCCGGCGGGCGTCATACGGACAGCCATCAACCGGGCATGGGGCGGTGCAGCGTTGGGCGGCGTTTTCGGGAGCGCGTTCGGCTCGAAACTCGAAGAGCGATCCATAAGAGCTGAGACGTCGCACCGGTGCGTCGAGATTCCAATGGAGGACATCGAAGTCATGAGTGCATTTGGCGACGATCATCGGTGCCGACGTCGCCGCCCGCCCCCAGTTACCGCGCACAAACGAATGGGCCATGTGCCAGGACCTGACGTTCTCACGATGGGCAACGGTCACGATCTCCCCGAGTCGCCCCGCCTTGATCACCCGATGGAGGGTTTGGAAGAACGGGGTGAAGCGGAGAACATGGGCTATTTGCAAGGTCCCTATGGCGCCTGCAGCCGCTTCGACCAGTGCAAAACAGTCCGCCAGGGTGGAAGCCATCGGCTTTTCGGCCAGCACGTGGTACCCCGTCGCCAGGGCGCTTTCAACTTGACGGTGGTGGTCCCGATCGGGAGAGGCGACTATGCAAGCCGGGGCAAGTGGGCTCTCGGCGAGTAACGCCTCCGGATCGGTGAAGCGGCGGCTGGGCGGAATGTCGTGGGCCTCGCCAAACCTTGCCAATCGATCGGGGCGAGGATCGGCCACCGCAACGAACCGCAGCCGGTCGGAGTGAGCGAGGGCCCAAGTTCCATAGACATGATGCCCACGCTGGCCGGCACCTATCAGAACGGCATCGGTTCTCGGCGATGTGGGCCTTCTCAAGCCTCACCCCCGTTGCAGAAGGCCGTCGACAGCCGCCTGATAACACGAACCCCGGTAGAAGGTGTGCCCTTCGATTGGAGGGAATGGATCGCCGGGGTGGCGGGCCGCCGACTCGGGGTCGAGGCACCGCTGGTCGACGCCGGGAAGATCGACCGGACCGCCGATCGGATCGGTGCTCCGGTGGAGGTTGATCCAACGCTGATCGATCCGCTCGGCCAGTTTGGTCAGGGTCCCTGGTCCGAAGTAGAGGGGGAAGAACTTCCCCGCCAGCCGCGCCAGCGGACTGCCGTGGGTAAGTAGGGCCAGGTTGGCTCGTATTGGGGCTGGAAGCCGGGCGACCGAGGAGGCGGCCAGCACCGAACCCTGAGAGTGAGCGGACATCACCACCCGGGAGCCGCTTCCGACCAGCCTTGCGAGCCGGATCCCCAACTCGGGCACTGCCCGGGCCGAATAGGGCGGCGGGGCCAGCGGGTGAAACCAGCGAGGCCAGAAGGTGATCACATCCCAGAGGATCCCCACCCTCCGGCGGGTGCCGGGGTTGCGAAACGAGGCATACATCACCCCCAGCCCGATCAGTGGCAACGAGCTCCCCAGCCAGCTCGCCGCCGGGAGAAACTGGTTCCAGGGCGGCGGCACCGGGCCGATCGCCCCGAACGGGGAGCCGCTCGTAACGGTCCGTTCCCAGTAGAGGAGGAGGCTTCCGGCAAGAAGGAGGCCGAGCATGAAGACGAGGGCTATTTCGGCACGATCCACCATGCGGGAGACCGACTCGGCCCGGGCGATCCGTCCTAGCCAGGTGCTTGCCTCCGTCGACGAGAGCGGTGGCGCCGAGGATGATGCCTGATAACGAGCGGCGATCAGATTGAGGACAGGTCCGGAGGAGCTTCGGCGCCGGAGCCAAAGCAGGACACCCGCTGCCACCACCCCAACCACGACCACGGGAACCGCGGCGGCCAGTACAAACCAGTCGTATGCGTAGGAATAGGCGATCGCCGGCTGGTTGTCTGCGGCAATCCGATCACCCAGCCAGTCGGCCAGCCGAACGTGGGAGCCGGCGAGAATGATCGCCAGGGCGTACACCCCCAGCGCGACGGTGGCGACTGGTGGAATCATTCGTCCTGGCCGGCGTCCAACCAGGACGATCATCAGCATGACAGTCAGCACCAGGCAGATCAGCCCGGCGACGAGGGCCGCCCGGCCGTAGCCGGGCAGATCGGCCGGGTCCCCATCGGGTGGACCGGGTCGGATGAGGCTGATCACCGCCACTGCGGCGACGGAAGCCCAAGAAAGCCAACCGATCGGGTCGATCGGTCCCCGGCCGGCGGCCATCACCGTTGCCGCCGCGGTTATGCCGACCGCCCCGGCGAATACCACCAGACCCAGGTCGATCGAGGCCGCCAGCCCCGCTTCGGTTCGTAACCTCCAGCTGGCAAACGCGGTGGAACCGGCCACCGCCGCCGCCGCCGCCGAGAGGTGGCCAGAGGCGAGCCGGGCGGTGAAGGTCGACGAGTGCCAGAACCCGTACGTACTCAGATCGGCGCTGGCGGCGGGATCGCCGGCCCCGACGACCGTCTCTTCGACCGGCTCATCGGCGAAGGCGTCCTCGTAGCGGGTGCGAGTGAAGCGCGTAGTCCGCCACAGGATTGCGATCACCCCGACCGGAAGCGCCATCGCCACGCCGATTCGGTGGGCGGGGTGGTCGACGAAGTACGTATGACGAAAAAAGCTCAGCCACCAGTGACGGCTGATACAGGTATTGGCTCCACCACACTGAAAGGCCAGGAGATCAAGGGCTAACCCTCCCACCCACAGCAGGGCGAGGACCGTGATGCCCAGGCTCAACAGTCGAAGGAGGGCTCGAGCCAGTCGCATCCTGGCCGAGTTGTCGTTCTCCAGCATGAAGCCGGCGCTATTGGCCAGGGCGAACGGGAGCAGCAGGAGCCACAGCGCTCTGCTACCGGATCGGGAAGTGATGCCGCCCCAGGCATAGGCCTCGATCACCCGCTTGTGATCGTCCTCCGGTGCCCGGTAGAAACCTGCCGAGTCGTCGCCGGCGACCTGTACCGGATGGGGATGCCCGAGGAGGACCTCCGGTGTTGTTCCCCCAACTCCATGGACCCGCAACTCCACCGAGTCTGCTGCTAGCCGCGAGCGGTCTTCGGTCTTCGTCTCGCGAGACTGCATCCCCCGTCAAGCTACCTGCATTATGTTGGGCTCGCTTCTCATGCCAACGGTGCAAGTCTTTCTCACCTGCCTGGTGCAGGGTCTCTATCCCGACGTCGGTGACGCGACGGTGGCGGTTCTTCAGAGAGCCGGCTGCGTGGTCACGGTTGCCCGCAACCAGACCTGCTGCGGGCAGGCTGCCTTCAACGCTGGGCTCACCGATGATGCCCGTCGGCTGGCGGTGAAGGTCCTGAGAGATCTGGGGGAGGGAGACGACCCGATTGTGGTTCCGTCCGGGTCCTGCGCCGACATGCTCATTCACCATGTTCCCGAGTTGCTCGCCGGCGATCCCAAAATGAGCGAAGAGGCGAGCCGGCTAGCCAGCAGGGTTTTCGAGTTCACCTCTTTCCTGGTCGATCAACTCGGGCTGAGCAACGTCGGGGCGCGATATCAGGGCCGAGTGGCCTATCACCCGTCCTGTCATGGGCTGCGCAACCTAGGACTGAGCAGCCAAGCGCGGACTCTGCTCGCCGAGGTGGATGGTTTGACGCCTGTCGAGATCGAGCGAGCCGAAGAGTGCTGTGGATTCGGCGGGCTTTTTTCGGTCGAGCTGCCCGAGGTTTCGACCGCCATCATGGCGTCGAAGCTCGAGCAAATCGAGCGGGCCGCCCCCGATGTCCTGGTCGGGGGCGATGTCTCCTGCCTCCTTCACCTCGGTGGCGGCCTCCACAAGCGGCGGAGCGGGATTGAGGTCCGCCACATTGCCCAAATATTGGCGAGCCAGAGCGACCCCGGCGAATTCGCGGAGAGCACGTGACTCCTCCGGACATCGGGGGGTTCCGCCAGCGGGCTGCCGCAGAGGTCAACGGTCCTCGGGTGGCGGCCGTGCAGCGAGGCACCGATCGTTTCACCAGTCATCGCCGCCAAGCTGTTAGCGAGTACCAGCCGATGGACACGTTGCGGGATCGAGCCCGACTGATCCGTCATCACACCCTCAGCCATCTGGGGTTCTACCTGGGCCAGTTCGCCTCGAGCCTCGAGCAGGCGGGCGGCCGCATCCACTTTGCCGGCACGGCCGAGGAAGCCGTCGAAATCGTCAAGGCGATCGTGGCCGATGGGCCCGGCGGTCCGGTCATCAAGTCAAAGTCGATGGTGAGCGAGGAGCTGGAGCTCAATCACCACCTGGAAGCCCAAGGTCGCCAGGTAGTGGAAACCGACCTCGGCGAGTTCATCATCCAGTTAGCCGGGGCCAAGCCGGTCCACATCATTGCCCCCGCCCTCGATCGAACCCGTCAGGAGATAGGGCAACTCTTTGCCGGCAGTCTGCAGGTGCCGTACACCGATGACCCGCTAGTCCTCAACGACCTCGCCCGCCATCATCTCCGACCCATATTCCTTTCCGCGGGAGTTGGGATCACCGGGGTCAACTTTGCGGTGGCGGCGACTGGGTCCATCGTCACGGTGACCAACGAGGGCAACGGCCGTCTTTGTTCGACGACGCCATCGGTCCATGTGGCCGTGATGGGTATGGAGCGGTTGGTACCCGGGCCGAGCGAGCTGGCTGTGATGCTCGAAATCCTCGCCCGCTCGGCCACCGGCCAGAGGCTCTCGGTCTACACCAACATCATCACCGGGCCGCGAAGAAAGGGGGAGCCCGACGGACCCGACGAACTCCACGTCGTTGTGGTCGACAACGGTCGGGCCTCGTTACTGGGAGGTGAATACGAGGAGGTCCTTGCCTGTATACGGTGCGGGGCTTGCCTCAACGTCTGCCCGGTCTACCGCCACGTGGGCGGTCTGAGCTACGGATCGGTCTACCCGGGTCCGGTTGGGGCGGTGCTCTCGCCGGCGCTGTTTGGCCTCGAAACCCACGGTGACTTGCCTTATGCCTCCACTTTGTGTGGGGCCTGTCTCGAAGTCTGTCCGATTCGGATCGATTTGCCTCGAATGCTGCTGGCGTTGCGCCGGGAATCGGCGGCCGCCGGACATCTTCCCACCGGTGTGGTGCTGGGCCTGCGGGCGTTTGACCTAGCGGCCACTTCCGCTTGGCGATGGCGGTGGTTCTGGAAGGCGGCGCGGGCGTTTTCCAGACCGTTGGCCCGTCAAGGGTGGATAGGTTCCTTGCCGGGTCCGGGACGAGGATGGACCATGTCCCGCGATCTCCTTGCTCCTCGCCTCGTGCGGAGGAGGCGGTGATGGAAAAGGCCCGTTTCCTCAACCGTCTTCCCGGCGGGCCGCCCACAGATCTCCCGTGGGATGCCGCGTCCATACTCAACATCGAACTGCCGCAGACAGATCTCACCGAGTTGTTTCGCCAGCGCCTTACATCGGTGGATGGACGGGTTCACGGCCCGGTGGTTGCCGAGGCTGTGCCCGAATTGGTTTTCAGACTCTTAGGCGAAGGCGGCGCCAACGACTATCTGGGCTGGGACGAACTTGGTGTTCCAGCCATCCACGACCGCCTTGTCCGAGGCGGAATCCTCCGGGTCGGCCACATGACGCCTCTCGATGCGACCGAACGCCTGGTCCATCACCAAACCTATCAACAGGTCGGTGCTGGCATTACCGGGGTTGACGCCGGGTTGGCCGAAACCGGATCCATTGTCCTTCGGTCGGGACCAGGCCGTCCCCGCATGGCTTCGCTCATCCCCCCGATCCACATCGCCCTTCTCCCAGTCGACCGAGTGTTCCGCTCGTTGGCGCATTTCGCGGCGGAGGAGACACTCGCAGGCGACGGCTCGAATCTGGTGGTGATAACCGGACCCTCACGCACCGGGGACATCGAGCAGCAACTAAACCTCGGTGTCCATGGTCCCAAATATCTCCATGCCATCCTTGTGATTCGCTAGCCCATCATGTCATTGGCCCGGCCCCCACAACGACAGAAGACCCCGATCTTTACGGTCGTGGGGAGATCTCTGATCATGCTCCTCCTAACCGCCGTGGTTGGCGGGCTGGCTTGGGCGGTCATCGTCGGGAATTCCATCCCGGAGAAGGAGACGGTCGATCCGGCGTTGGCCGCACCCGGACGGATCATCACTCTCCCGGGGGAAACCGACATCCACTTCCAGGAACGGGGCACCGGGCCTCCGGTTCTGCTGATTCACAGCTTCGATCTGGCCGGGAGTTACCAGTGGCTCGCATTGATCGACCACATTCGGGGCCATCGTCTGATCATGCCGGACATGATCGATTTCGGATATAGCCCTCGGCTTTCCCAACCCGGCCGCCTACATACGGTTATAGGCAGGGCGGAGACCTTGGTGAGCTTTGTCGAGGAGTTGGGGATCACCAAGGTGGCAGTGGTTGGAGCGGGCTACGGCGGTGCGGTGGCCGCCCAAATGGCGGCCCTCGCCCCCGAGCTCGTCGGCCAACTCGTCTTGGTCGCCCCCGAGATCTACGGTCCCGGACCTTCGTGGCAATCGTTTCTCTATGGCCTCCCCATCGTCGCCGAGGCGGCCAGTTACACGTTCCTCGGCGGAGGATCCCAGGCTGTTTCTACGTATTCCTCAGGGTGTCATACCGAAGGCTGGTGCCCCACCCGAGAGGATCTCGTGGCGCGGTCTGCGGCGGCGGCGGTGGAAGGCACGGCCTCGGCGCTGGCCGCCATGGCCTCCACCCCGGCCGCTTCGACTCTTCCCGATGGGCTATCGGCGATCTCTGCCCCGGTCCTACTCATCTGGGGCGACATCGACTCTGTGACTCCCCTGACCCAGGGTCGCGATCTGGAGGCCGCCATCGCCGGATCTGAGCTTCAGGTTGTAGCGGGCGCGGGGCATCTGCCCCACCGGCAAGATGCCGCCGCCACCGCTGACCTCATCGCCCGATTTCTCGACCGCTCCTAACCCAAGGGTGGCGGCGGCCTAACCCGTTCCTCCCCGTGTGAGGATCGAACGACGGGGTGGCCGGCGGGGGAGCCCCACCAAAAACCCCGCCGGCACCCCGCCGACTAGAGGCCGGTAAGCCCCTCCGGCCTCGGGGAGAGTCCGAGAACGCCCCGGTTGGGACTCCCGGCCCGCCCTTCTCCCCTGGCCCGGCGGCCATGGTGCCGGGTTACCGAACCAGATATGGAGATCGCCAGCTAGATACAGAAGAATCGGCCTGAGACCAAACAATTGAGGAATTCATGTATCTCGTCGGTAGCCGGCCGCCTCCGATCACCATGGCAGTTTGCGTGACTGATACGTATGCTGATTTCCCAGGCTGGCGCCACGTAATGTTCGTTGACGTGTCGGAACGTTCGAACGACGAGCTGTTGAGTTCCGCTGCCGGCGGTGACCAGTCAGCGTGGAATCTTCTCGTGGAACGATACGAACGTTTGCTCTGGTCGGTCGTGCGGGGCTTTCGACTTGATCGCGGTCAGGCGGCCGATGTGGTCCAGACGGTGTGGTTACGACTCGTCGAGAACTGTGCCCGGATACGGGAACCGGACAAGCTTGGCTCGTGGCTCTGCACGACCGCCCGCAACGAAGCGAGCCGGGTGTACAGAGCGATGCAACGCCAGTTGCCGACCGAGTTCGACGTGGACGTCGTCGATCTGAACATTGCCGACCTCGACGATCGGCTTCTGGAGGACGAACTCGAAGTCGAAGTCATGAGCGCCTTTCGTCAGTTGAAGCCGGAGCATCAACAACTCCTACGTTTGTTGTGCACCGACCCACCCCTCGACTACCCGACGATCGCCGAGCTGTGGGGACGACCGCAGGGAAGCATTGGACCGACCAAGGGCCGTTGCATCGAACAGATGCTGCGAAACATGGGACGTCATCACAGCCTCGAATCCCATCAAGGAGAAGCACCATGACCCGACCGACGCCCGACGAACCGGGTGCACAGCTACAAGCAGACCGGGTTCTGGGCACCCTCGGCCGTGCACTGGAACGGATCGACCCTGTGCCGACCTGGGTTACCGATGCGGCGAGGGCCGCACTCAGCTGGCGAACCATCGATGCTGAGCTGGCTGAGTTGACATTCGACTCCGCCTCGGCAGGGTCGATGGCAGGGATGCGCGCCGAGCTAACCGACAGGCAAATGACATTCGCAGCCCCCGGAGTTGAGATCGAGGTGATGGTGGTTGGCGATACCCGCCGGCTGGTGGGTCAGCTTGTCCCCCCCCAGTCGGCCGAGGTCTCTCTAGAGACCGATGACGGAAGGGCCGCTGGGCTCGCTGACACTCTTGGCCGATTTAGCTTTGAGGGGGTCAGACCTGGTCGGGTCCGTCTCTCGATCCGCACGGCGGAGAGTCGTACCGTTTTCACCGAATGGGTGTTGATCTGACCGTCGAGGCCCGTTAGTCCGAGGGAGCCGTCAGCTCCCAGCCGCGACGCCGCAGCTCGTCGGCGAGAGCTTGATCGGCGACCCCGGCCAGGGGCCCTTCTACTGTTGACAGTTCGAGCAACTCCAATGCGCGGTCGCGCAAAGTGCGGGCCCACGCCCGACCGCTGGCCGTGGCCCCAAGTAAGAGCGAGGCGTCGGCGCCTATCGAGTAGAGGGCAGCCTCCGGCTGGGGGTTGGCCTGGCCGCCACGCTCGCCGTACACGAGAAGGAGCCCACCGACCGGCAGATCCTGAAGGCCGCCGTCCGCGACGAACTCGCCGAGGTAGGCCCACCCGGTGCTCTTCGAAGAGTCGACTGCGGTGACGAGCTTGGCCCAGTGGCGGCGACGGGCGTCACCCAGCTGAGGGACGGTCACCGCCACAAGCACCGAGGCCATGACGTTCACCATACCGAGTGCCGGTCAGGCAGAGAAGTTCCCCTCGATCCGACGGCGGGTAGGCTTTTCCCAAGCTGAATTAGAAGGAGTCTCTTGTGACAAGGGGTGGCACTCCGTCCGATCCATTCCCGATCAACGGCTTTCACCACATCGAGTTCTGGACCGACAACGCCTACCAGTCGGCCCAGTTCTTCAGGGCCTTGATGGGTTTCGCAATAGAGGGATACCGGGGGCCGGAAACCGGTTCCCGACATACGGCTTCGTGGGCTCTCCGCCAGGGTGAGGTCCGCTTCATCATCACCGGTGCCTTGTCGCCCGAACATCCGATCAGCCGCCACGTCCTAGAACACGGGCCCGGGGTCCATGATGTTGCGCTGGCCGTACCGGACGCCGCCGCCGCTTTTGATCTGGCCCGTGGGCGAGGGGCCGACGCCGCCTACAAGCCGGAAGTCCTGGAGGCGAATGGCCGGACCTGGGTGAGCGCCGGCATATGCACATACGGCGAAACCATCCATTCGCTGGTCCAGTCGGATCTCACCTGGCCACCACCCGATTTCGAGCCGTTCGTTGACACCGTGGCCCGACCGGTCGGACTGACTCGGATCGACCACGTCGTAGGCAACGTCGCCCTCGGCGACATGGATCGTTGGGTGCGGTTCTATGAAGACGTCTTCGGATTTGTGCTTTTACGACATTTCGATGACAAACAGATCTCAACCGAATATTCGGCGTTGATGTCGAAGGTGGTTTGGGACGGGTCGGGCCTCATCAAGCTTCCTATCAATGAGCCTGCTACCGGGAGGCGTCGCAGCCAGATCGAGGAGTACCTCGACTTCTATCGTTCGCCCGGGGTGCAGCACATCGCATTGCTTACCGACGACATCATCACCGCGGTGGCAGGGGTCAGGGAACGCGGCTTGATGATGATGCATGTCCCGGACACGTATTACGCCGACGTTGCGGACCGTGTCGGCGACATGGAGGTCGATCTCGTGACTCTGCGCGATCTGAACATCCTCGTCGACACCGATGAGGGTGGGGGTCTCCTCCAGATCTTTACCAGGATGCTGCAGGATCGTCCCACCGTCTTTTTTGAGATCATTGAGAGGCGGGGAGCGACCGGTTTCGGAGAGGGCAACTTCAAAGCGCTCTTCGAGGCGATCGAGCGAGATCAGGCGGCTCGAGGCAACCTCTAGTCGGGGCGGATCCCAAGCCATGGTGGCGGCGGGGCATCAATCCGGGCCAGAGCTGTCGGGACTGGGCCGAAACGGGCAGAATTATGTGTTTGCCAGTCCTTCCACGCCGCGGTCAGCTCGGCCTTGCTGCGCGCCACGAAGTTCCACCACATCTCGATCCGCTCGCCGAGCGGCAGCCCGCCCAGCAGCATCATGCGACCGCCGCTGGCGGAGGCCTCTAGGCGGAGTACTCCAGCTCCGGGGCTCGTTACCCCGAGCCACCCCGGTTCGACGATTTCGTCGCCCATCTTGATCGGAAAGTCGATCGGGACGACTGCATATTCAATACCTGGCTCTCGAACCACTTCGGTGAGGCCGGGGCGAAGTCGCACGTCGGCGCCTATCAGCTTGGTGTCGGCTCGAGCCGGTGACTTTTGCTCCCGATATTCGCCGACGAGGACCACCGCCACCCCGTTGTCGAGCTCCACTTGGGGGAGGTCGGCATGGTGTTCGAAGGCGGAAGGGCCATGCCTGGTCGCCTCGGGTTGGGCGATCCACATCTGGACCCCCGTCAGGCCTGCCTTCGATGACAGCTCGGAGTGGGCTATGCCGTGGCCGGCGGTCATGAGGTTGAGTTGCCCCGGTCGGATGACCTGCTCGGTGCCGAGTGAGTCGGTGTGGAGGGCTTCGCCCTCGAACAGCCAGGTCACGGTGGCAAGGCCGATATGCGGATGAGGCCCGATCTCAAGAGGGCTCGGGTTGGCGGCGTCGGGTGGAATCATCAGGTCGACAAAACACCATCCCCCCACCGTACGCCGTCCTTTGGTCGGGAGCACCCGTACCACCTCAAACCCGGCGACGTTGCTGGCCCGTCCCTGGCGCACCTCGATACCCAACTGGCCCTCATTGACCCAGTCGACTGCCCGTTCGTCAATCGGACCGCTCATCCCAGTCCTTTCGTGGCCAAATGCCTCGCCGTTGGCTTGTCATGACAGCATACGGGCCCTCGCCGGATTCCGGCACGCGGTGAGGTACTCTCGGCTCGATGGCTGTGCTCCGGTTGTTCGCCAATCTAAGGGAACTGGCCGGCGCCTCGCGGGTGGAGATTGAAGGTTCCACGGTTGACGAGGTGTTGAAGGCTGCGGTGGTCCGATTTGGGCCCGGATTTGCGGCTTCGATCGAGACGGCTGCGGTGTGGCGAAACGGCGAAGTAGCCAACCCCGGAGACGTGGTCGCGCCCGACGACGAGGTGGCGGTCCTTCCCCCGGTTTCTGGGGGAGGCGAGGTGATGGCGCGCGGACTGCTCGAACCATCGGTCTTAACCGGGGTGATCGCACTTTTGCTGCTGGTGGGCACCAACGTGGCCGACGGTCCGGCCTGGTGGGCGGCGGCGCTGGTCGCCGTGGCCGCCGGTTGGATAGTCGACCTGTCGGTGCGCCTTGAGCTTCGCGGCCGGCAAGTGGCGACCTACGGGATGCTGGCCGTGGTCGTTCTCTCTTCGATTGCGACCCATGCCCTCGGCGGTGTCGGGCTCGGAATGACGGTTTTCTTGGCCGTGGGGGTGACTCTCGTTTGGGGGGTGGCGCTTGCGTCCTACCGGAGAATCGAAGAGGTCGCACCGGCGATGGTTGTTTCACTGATCGCAGGGGCGGCGGTCGGATCACTGATGCTCACCCGGACCGTCTTCCAGCCTGGTGCCCACGCCATATCCATCTTCCTTTTGGCGGTCACCGCCGCCACCATCACCGGATGGTTTCTCGACCAGATGAGGGCCCCGCCTCTCGACCCCTACGCCGGGACTGCCCTCGCCAGCGTGTTTGCGTGTGCGGTTGGCGCGCTTCTATGGGACCAAGATCTGATTGGCTACCTGCTGATCGGGCTTGGCCTGGCCGTCGCCTTGGTAGCGGGTCGCAGCCTGGGTTCGATACTTCGAACCGGACGCGTCACCCTGGCCGAGTCGGCTCCCGGGGCCATGGCCGGCCTCGACGGCGCCATCCTGGCCGCAGCTGTCTACTACCCCATCGTTGGCTTGGTCCTCTAGGCGAGGTTCTTCGACGCCTTTGGGACGGGTCGACCAAAGGCAGCGGCTAGCCTGTCTGCGCTCATGTCCGGCCGAACCATTCGCCGGCGCCTGCCTATCGCCATCGTCCTGGCAATCCTGGCGTCGGCTTTTTCCGGCACAGCCGCATCCGCAGTAAGCAGGTCCCAGGTCGAGCGGGCCTGCTCGTCCTCGCGCGCCGCCTACGACGAATACCAGGCGGCCTCGGCCGTATTTGGCGAAGCGGCCGAAGCTTACGAGGCGGCCAGCCTTGCGGTGGACAACGTCCTTTACCGCCAGGAACGGACTGCAGACACCATCGAGATCAGAAGGGAGGCGATGGCGGGGGCGGTAGCCCGCTTCGAAGAGAAGGCGGTGGAGGCGTACATGAGCGGCGGCACCTCGGGCACTGCCCTTTTCCTCGGGGCTGGATCACTCGACCGGGTCATCACCACCAACGAGTTTCTCACCGCCAGTGCCTCCGATGAGCGTGACGCCGCCGGAGAGCTGGCTGCCCTCCAAGGCGAGCTGGTCATACTCGCCGGCCAGCTGACCGGGTTGGAGAACGACCTCAGAACCGTCGAACAGGAGCGGCTCGAGGCCAGAGATCAACAAGAAACGGCGATGCTGGCCGATCAAGCCGCATGGCAGAAGCTCTCCGGTCGCTGCAAGGAGCTGCAAAAGCAATTCGAGATCGAGCAGGTCAGGGCCGCCGCCGCCCGGGGAGGGGCCGCCGCCGGTGTCCCGGCCGCGGCCACGCCCAATTTCCTGTGTCCTTTCCCCGGCTCGTCCTTCATCAACTCGTGGGGGGCACCCCGGTCGGGGGGACGCCGTCATCGCGGCACGGACCTGATGGGGGCATATGGAGCGCCCCTATATGCCGTCGCCAGCGGCACGGTGTCGATTGGTAGCGGCGGAATAGGAGGCAAATCGGTGTGGCTGGTCGCCGACTACGGAACCGGCTTCTACTACGCCCACCTTTCCGGGCTTAACGTGGGTTCGGGCGCCAGGGTTTCTCGGGGAGACGTGATCGGCTACAACGGCGACACGGGTAACGCCTCCGGTGGAGCACCTCATCTCCATTTCGAGATCCACCCGGGCGGACGTGGTTCGGCGGCGGTCAACCCGTATCCAACCCTTGTTGCCGCCTGCCGGTAACCTCCCCCGCGTGGAGCCAGAGCGCCGCCGAATCGACACGATCCGAGAGCCCACCTTTATCGAAGAGCTCGACACGTTGCCCCTTGGCGCGCTGCGGGCGCGTCGGGATCTTGCCGAGGAGGTGGAAACAGAGCTGTCCTACTACCGACGGATCCTCCACGGGCGAATGGATCTGCTGGCTTATGAGCAGCGGCGCCGGAGGGGAGACGAGGATCGCCAGTTGATTGACGCCCTCCCCGAGATCCTGCTCGGACGGGACCGCACCGGAGCTGGCAGCGCCCGCCACCTCTCCACCGACCTGCCTGACCTTCCCATACAGGGTCGTCGCCACCTCGATCGGATCCTCGGCAACGACCTCATGATCCGACTACCCGAGCTGAGCGAGTCCGATCTCGCCGAGGCTTCGACCGAATTGGCAGAGCTCGAAGCGGAAATATCGGCGTTGCGCCAGGAGGTACTGGATGTGGTCGACCGCCTCCAGGCCGAGGTGATCAGCCGTTACAAGAACGACCTGGGCCATCCAGCCCTCCGGTCCACCTGATCCGGGGTGCTCGCCGAACAGGTCCGCTCGGGCCTGGTGGAAACGGTTCATGACGGCGCGGTCGCCGTTGTCGATCCGACCGGTGACCTGGTGGCCTGGACCGGAGACGTCGACCGCGCCTTCTATTTTCGTTCATCGGCGAAGCCTTTCCAGGCTGCCGTCGCCAACCTGGCCGGAGCCGGGTTACAGGGCGAGAAGCTGGCGATCGCCTGTGCCAGCCACGACGGCGAGCCGGTGCATGTGGCGCTGGCCTCCGAGATCCTCCGCGGGGTCGGGTTAGGAGAAGACGACCTCGGCTGTCCACCTTCCTGGCCTCTCCGAACCGAGGCCGGGCGGCGCCTGGTCCGCCAAGGAGCCCGCGAGCCTCGCCGGCTGTGGCACAACTGTTCGGGGAAACATGCTGCGATGCTCGCCGCGTGCGTCGCCTCCGGCTGGGATACCTCCACCTACCTGAGAGCCAACCACCCACTGCAGCGGCGGATGGCCGACTATCTGATACATCTCACCGGTGACGTGCAACCGGTGGGAATCGATGGTTGCGGAGCACCGGTGTTTGCCACCTCGGCGAGGCGAATGGCAAAGGCCTTCGCCCGGCTCGGGTCCGACGAGGAACTGGGCGAGGTCTTCGGTGCCATGCACGCCTATCCGGCTCTGGTATCCGGGACCGGCAATGCCGACGCGGCGATCGCCACAGTGCTCGATGCTGGCGCCAAACGGGGGGCGGCCGGGGCCCTCGGCGTCGCCCTTCGGCATCGATACGGGATCGGCGTGAAGTGTTGGGACGGGTCGGACACCGTCGCCGGCGTCGCCGCCGTGTCCGCCTTGCAGAGCCTTGGAGCGCTAACTCCGGTGCAAGCCGCCGTCCTCGACCGTTTTCTCCAACCAGCTGTACACGGAGGTGGGCGCCCGGTGGGAAGTTTCCGGCCGGTCGTGGAGTTGGCGTGGGAGTGAGCCTCGCCGCCCAGATGCTCGAGCGTCCGGAGTTGGTGGCCATCGCTCCCGCCGTTGGGCCGTTCCCGCAGGTTCCGTTCCTGTCGGCGTGGTGGGAGGTGTTTGGTAGCGATTGGAAGCCGTTGATAGTCGATTGGGCTGAAGGGTGGATGCCACTGATGGAGCTCGATGGCCGGGTGGAATTCATGGGCGGGTCCGATTTGACCGACTACCACAGTCCGTTGTCGATCAATGGCGCGGCGGAAGGGCTCAGCGGAGCCATCCAGCGTCTGCTGTCCGAAGTAGGGCACGGATCCCGAGTTACATTTGACTCGCTTCCCTTCGAAGCCGCGGCGCCGCTCGAGCCGGCAATGAGGGCCAACGGTTTGTCTCCGGTCATTGATGAGCACGCCCAAGCCATGGTGTTGGATCTGCCCGAAGAGGCCGGCGAGTTCTACCGGCGGCTCACCAAGAAGGAGCGGCACGAGCTCCGGCGCAAACGGCGCCGATACGAGGAACAAGTCGGGCCGGTCGTGCTGACCTCGCTGACCGGGACCGGGAGGGGGTTCGAACAGTTCGTTCGATTACATCGAATGGCCAACGGCACCAAGGGCGACTTCCTCACGGAGTGCCGTGTCCGTTTCTTTGCGCAACTCGCCGCTCTTCCTGGATGGCGGGTTGACCTGTTGGAAACGGCGGTTGGGGCCTCGGCGTGTCTCTTCGGGTGGAGCGACGGCACCGACTATTACCTCTACAACTCGAGCTACGACTCGGCGTTTCATGCATCTGCCCCGGGACTTGTCCTCCTCGTGGCGATGATCGAAAAGGGAATTGAAGAGGGGTGGAGGAGGTTCGATTTCCTCAAAGGAGAAGAGCCGTACAAGGCCAGACTGGGCGCACATCCTCGGCCGCTCTACCGAATCGTGGCCGACACGTGATCAAACGGGTGGCGTACCTGTCGATGCACACCTCCCCGCTGCTGCAGCCTGGTTCTGGCGACGCCGGCGGGATGAATGTCTATGTCGACCAGCTGGCCCGCACCATGTCGGCCAGGGGAGTGGAGGTTGTGGTGTTCACCCGGCGTCACGATCATGACGATCCCTCGGAGGTCCACGTCGTGCCCGGCTATCGAGTGGTCCATGTCCGCGCCGGGCCCGTGACCCCGCTGCCGGTGGAGGGGCTGCCGCGGTACGTGCGCGCTTTCGCCCACGGGGTGCGTGAATATCTCGAGCCCGATCCACCTCAGATACTCCACTCCCATTACTGGTTATCGGGATGGGCCGGACTTCTCGTGAAGAGGGCGATGGCCATCCCCCTGGCCAACTCGTTCCATACTCTGGGTCGAGTCAAAGACGGCAACCGTCGCGTCGACGAACCTCCCGAGAGCCTGTTGCGGATTGCCGCTGAACACGAGGTGATTGAAGGTTCCGACTGTGTGATGGCTTCGACCCCGGCAGAAGCCACCGAGTTGCTCGAACATTACGGGGCTGATCCCAACCGACTCTGCACTTCACCACCAGGGGTCGATCATCGGGTTTTCCGGTCCGGCTCGGGTACGGGGGCTAGGCGCCGACTCGGACTGGGGCCGGGCCCGGTGCTGGCGTTTGCCGGGCGGATCCAGCCATTGAAAGGCGTCGATGTTGCGGTGGAGGCGTTTGCCCGCATCCACCACGCTTATCCCGACGCAACCATGTTGGTGGTCGGCGGGCCGTCGGGGACCAAGGGTGAAAGCGAGATGGCCGCGCTGCGCCATCGGGTGGCGGAGCTCGAAATAGCCGATGCGGTGCGCTTTGTCGGGCCATTGCCCCATGGCTTGCTGGTCGACGTTTACCGGGCCGCTGATTTGCTGCTGGTGCCATCCCGTTCGGAGAGCTTCGGTTTGGTGGCGGCGGAGGCACAGGCCTGTGGCACGCCGGTCATCGCCGCCCGCACCGGGGGCCTCGCCTATGTCGTGGACAG
Organism: Actinomycetota bacterium; assembly: GCA_052390035.1. Lineage (GTDB taxonomy): Bacteria > Actinomycetota > Acidimicrobiia > Spongiisociales > ZC4RG35 > JBQTHI01. The sequence continues at coordinate 22,649 of JBQTHI010000080.1, forward strand.
CGGAACCACCGGGGTCCTGGTGGACGGCTTCGACCGAGACGACTGGGCCGAGACGGCAGTCCGGCTCCTCGACGATCCGGCGCTCCGCCAGAAGATGGGCAAGGCGGCGGTCGAGTGGAGCCGGCAATTCTCCTGGGAGTCCACCGTCCGGCGTTATCTTGAGCTTTACCGCGGCGTGTTGTCATCTTGAAGCGCCGCCCCGGACGCGAAAACAAGCTCTAGAAAGTTGCCAACAGCTGCTTGTGCACAACCCCCTGTGGAAACCTGTGGAAACCGGGGATAAGTAGCCGGATTTGGCTCAGCGCGCCGCCCGGCTTCGTTGTTTGATGAACCTTGATGCCGGTTAAGTCGCCAAAGCGCGAATATTCACCGGCAACGTTGTGATTGACCCGCCCTGGGCGGTTTCGTACTGTCGAAGCCAGTCAGCGCCCAAGGTGCGGACCGGTCGGCAAGCTCGTTCGGGGAAGTGCGGGGTTGGCGATCGGGAGCATCCTTGGGCGTTTGATTAGTTGCGGAGGTCCGGGAACCGAGTCCCGTCATAGGCCGAACATCACTTCTTTTAGATTCACCGGGCGGGCCTCAAGGTTCTCGACCTCGAGCCGGATCGAGCCGAGGCGCAGACCCTGCATGCCTTCGCCTCGATTGGTCAACACCCGCAGCGTTTCGGCGTCAACCTCCAAGCGCCCGAGACCCTGGCAACGGCCGTCGGCATCGTGGATTCCAACTACCAGACCGTCGAGTCGGGAAAGGTCAAGCCCACTGGGGAGGGTGGGTGCGAATACCGTCGGGCGTACCCGCCACCGCTCCAGCGGCGGCTCAAAAGCCGCCCGGAATCGAGCCGCTCGCCGGCTCGCCCTCTCGTCGGGACTAGCGGGTCGCACGTCCGGGTCAACCGGAGCGGTGACAACCTCCGCGCCAAAGAAGCGGCGCAGCATCCCCACCACCGGCTCCAATTCGCCGCCCCGCTGAAGGGCTACCACCGCCTCGGGGCGGCATAGCTCCATCTTGTGATACTTGAGACTCTCGCCAGCCACCCCGGAGATCATCGGGGTGGTATCGATGACCACCAGGTCAGCTTGTTCACGGGCCTGTTCGACCAGGGCGGCGGTGGCGATGACCTGTTGCAGGATCAGCCGCTCCGGGCTGATTCCCCCCACGAAGTGGAGGGCGTCGGGCCGGGCGAGTGTTTCGTCGAAGTCGCTCCTGGTCCGGATGAGCCGGAGGGCGGCGCAGGTCGGAGGACCAACCGTGCTCTGGCCGATGTCGGCGTCGACATAGCCAATCGAACGTCCCCGCATCAGCGCCTGTTCGATCAGACGCCGAGCCATGGTGGTCTTCCCGGTATCGAGGGCGCCGATCAGCATCACCGACGAGGCTCCACTCAGTTGCTGGGCGATCTCCTCATGCACTGATGGCGCCATCCAGGCATCATACGACCGGCTGCCACCTGCCCCGATGCCGGCCTCCCTAGTCTCAGGTCGGTGTCCTCGCCGATCAGCTTCCTCTCCGATTTCGGCCTCCAAGACGAGTTCGTCGGGGTGGTTCATGGAGTCCTCGCCCGGGTGTCGCCCCTCTCAAGAGTCATCGATGTGACCCACAACATCAAGCCGGGGGACATTCGGGGCGGCGCTTTGGCGCTCACCCGAGCAGTCCAATACCTGCCGGAAGGGGTGGTGATGGCGGTGGTCGATCCCGGGGTGGGAACCTCCAGGAGGGCGCTGGCGGCGTTGACCGCGGTCGGCTACTTCGTGGGGCCGGACAATGGCCTCTTGTCGCCGGCGGTGGCGATGGTGGGAGGAGCCTCCGTCATTCACTCAATCGAGAATCCGGAGATAAAGATCCCGGGATCAGGCGCCACTTTTCACGGAAGGGACTTGTTTGCTCCGGCGGCAGGCCTGCTGGCGGCGGGTGAGGCCACTTTGGCCGACCTCGGCCCAGAATTGGCCCCCGACTCGGTGACCCCGTTGGTGTTGCCCCTGCCCAAAGTCGAACCCCCGGTGGTGATCGGAGAAGCCTGGTGGGTCGATCGGTTCGGAAACGTGCAGACCAATGTCGGCCCGGAAGATCTCGCTCTGATCGGGGCCCAGCCGAACGGTGAGATCGAGGTGGTCATCGGCGCCTCCTCCTATCGAGGACGCTGGAGGACCACCTTTGGTGATTCACCCCTTGGTGATCTCATTCTCCATGTCGACTCGGCAGGGCTGATCGCTCTGGCGATCCGCGGAGGCCGGGCGGACGAAGAACTCCATCTCGAGGAGGGGCTTGCCGTGACTTTCCGGGCCGCCCCTGGTCAGCCAGAGAAGATCTGACCGAGGTTGATAACGGCGGCGCCGACAATGACGATCGCCAGGATCAAAATGATGATCGCCGTAGCCGGACGCACCCGGGGCAGGCTAACGACCGCTTCCACGACGTCCGACAACGCGACGAAGCCCCCGGGGCAAGGGGGCTTCGTCTAGAGAGTGGTGGGTCTCCGCATTTGGGGCGGGCTGGGAGGCATCCAATCACACCTTGGGTAATGAACGTGCCCTTGGCATGACAGGCGCGGAGCCCGTGTCCACTCTCTGTTCAATAGCGTACATCGACTCGGGCGGGAAGAAGCTTGATAGTCGATTTTTCCCTGGAAGTTTCTGGGAGGGCTCGTCGCTTCGTTGAGCTAAGGGGTCGTGGTCACTGTCGGGAGGGTGGTGGCCGTCTCTCCGCCGTTTTCTCCGCCGGTCGTGCCAACAGAACCCGTGGTAGTGCCGGTAGAAGCACCGTTGGTTTCACCTTCGGTGGTGACCAAACCACAATCGGCCAACACGGCTTCCTCCGCCCCCCCCGCAAACCGGACCCGTTCGAATGCGACGACGGCGGCGATCTGTTCGGGAGTGAGCTGGGCGGCGAACGAAGGCATGTTGGCCGTGATCTGCTTGCCCAGGTCGCCGTACGTGGTGCGCCCCTCCGCTTGGAAGCCAGGTGATCCCTTGGTCACCCATTCGATGTGGTCAGGGCAGTTGGCAAAGGTTGTGATCACACCGGCGAAGGCGGGCCCCACGCCTCCCTGCCCCTGCGGTCCATGACATCCCCCACAATTGGCGGCGTTAACCACCTGTCCCCGGTAGACCTGGCTGCCAAGGGCGATGAAGTCGGTGTCACCACCCGGAGCGCCGCGACCCGAGAACGGCGAACCGTCGCAGTTTTCGAGTTCACCGGTCACCCGGTCGACTGCCAGTTCGGTCGCCTGCCCGCAGTCGTTGGCGGTGGCGCCCGCCAGTTGGAGAAGGCCGAACAACGGGAGGATGACGAAGACTCCGGCCAGCCATCGGGGCACGGCCGATGCGGTTCTTTCGACCAGTCCGGAAGTCGGCACGGTCACCACCTCCGGGTAACGGAGCGCCTCCCGTGGTGACACCTGGCGGGGTGGCGGCGGGGCAGCAACCACCGTCGCCGGTACGACGGGTGTAGCCGGTTGGGTGGGACCTCTCGTCGCTCCCACGCTTTCCGGTGCCAAGGGTCCCCTGTCCTCCCCAACGGGCGCGGCAGGCGGGGCCTGCGCAGCCGGGGCCTTGGTGGCCTCGGCTTGAGCAACGGGAGCTGGCGCCCCCCCCGCCCAGGCGGCGAGCACCTGATCGACACTGGCGCCACTGGCCTTGGCTCGGGCCTCGGCCGATCGCTGGACCAGCGTCTCAGGGACGCCCAGAGCGGCAGCGGCCGCGGCCAGCAAGTCGCTCATCTCGATTCCCGCAGATAGGCGAGGAGGACGCCGATGTCATCTGCTGACAACCCGGTTGCCGAGGGATGGCCGCGGTCGCCGGTCAGCATGGCGGTCAGGGCGGCGGTGTCTTCGATGCGGGTGCCGATGGCCGCCAGATCGGGTCCAACCCTCCGATATCCAACGACTTGATTGCTGTCGGGAAGGGTCGCCGGTCCCAGGCCGAAGTCGGTGACGACATTGCGAACAAGTTGGGTGTGACAGCTTCCACATCCCTGTTCCGAGTACATGGTGCGGCCGGCAAGTCCTTGTTGGGAGAAGGCGATGCGCGAGGTGCGCACTCCGTCGCCCGCTACGGGCAGGCTAGGGATAAAGATCGCCAGGAGAAGCGAGAGGATGAGAAGCCCAATCGTTCCGCTGGTCAACAGTGACGTTCCTTGCCTCGCCGCCACCAGTATCGGAGGCGCGCCAGAGGGCATCTGGCTGCTGGCCGCTGGCACGACCGCCGATGCTACGGCAGGTGTTTTTGGGCGCTCGGCGTCGGCCATGGGGGTCGTTACGGTTACCGGCGCTTGCGGCGTCTGGCGCTCGACGGTTGGCGCCTCCGTTTGCACCGTGGTTGGTGGCGGGGCGCCGCCTGCCCAGGCGGCCAGCACCTGCTCGGTAGTGCTGCCCGTCGCCTTGGCCCGCGCCTCCGCCGATCGTTGAACCAGGCTTTCTGGCACACCCATGGCGGCGGCCGCCGCCTGCAGGTCACTCATCTTCCGCGCCGCTCCCTGCGGCGGGAGCCGTCACCAGCACTTCCTGGACGGTCGGCCGACCCGACGTCCGAGATCTGTAAACCGACAACGCCAGGCCAATCTGACCGATGGCGGCCACCAGCGCGGAAAGCAAGGCAAGTCCAATCAGGAGGCCGGGAAAACCCGAACTTTCCGACCACCCGGCCCCGCTGTTCACATAAACACCGGCAAACGTCCCACCGGCCCAAGCGAAACCGGAGGCCACACCCGCCAGCACGAGCAGGAGGCCGGTCACCGCGGTGGCGGTGGCGATGCGGCGGGCCAGCCGGACGGCGCGTTCTGGCGAGACCAGGCTACGGCCGACGAGATTGGGGAGCGCCTGCCAGGCATAGCCGGCATAGAGGAGGACCACTCCACCGAGCAGCAGGTAAAGGATCCCTTCCCAGAAGACGGTTAGACCGACCAGGACCGCGGCCGACCGAAACCCGGCCAGGGCAGCCAGCACCGAACCGAGGACTATCAAACCCTGGCCCGCCATCACCGCTAGCAAGACGGGTCGCTCACGGATCACATTCCACACCGGTCCGATGGTGAGGACGAGGTTGGTGGCGTTGGCCAGCGCGGCGACGGGAAGGGCCAGCCCCAGCACGGCCGAAACCCCCTGGAGCCACTCCGGGCTGGGTCCGGCGACGAGTTGGACCGGGCCCATCCACACCGCCCCGAACAAGAGCGACCAAAAGCCCACTTTGGCGAGTTGGCGGTTGGCAAGTGGTTGGTCGGCCACCTTGGGCACCACGTAGTAGGCGACTCCGGTGGCGACCCCAACGCCCCAGACGTTGACCACGCCGGCCGTGAACACCAGGTCGCCCAGCGCCCGGGCGATCGAGCTGACACCGGGGAGATTGCCGGCCACGTATAGGAACGGCAGCCAAATTACGCCTGCTGCGGCGAACCAGATCGACGGGTAGACGGTGGTCTCCTGGCGATCACGCAGGGAGCTGAATGTCACGAAGATGGGAAGGATGAACACCAAGAGAACGGGCATGTCCCACCACCAGGGCAACCCGAACGGCTCCCCGCCATCGCCGTACCCGAGTCCGACCAGCACCATACCGGCCACCACCACCACGGCCGTGGCAGCCAACACCCCACTCAGCAGGTCTTCCCTTCGCAAGGGAGAACCCGTTAGCCGCGGGAGCAGGTAATAGATCGCACCCGCCCATCCCAACACCAGCCAGCCGATCAAAAGCGACAACATCGCCATCGCACGTAGGCGGCCAAACGACAGCGGGAGGAGGTTGGGGAACTGTACGGCAGCCAAGGCTCCCAGCCAGAGCAGCGCTCCGACCGCCAGGAAAACTGCGGAGGTGAATAGGTGGCGGGTGGCGGCGCTGTCTGACCTGGTCATGCGGTGTCCTGGTTGGTCCGCCGGGAGCATAGAGCCGGGTCGGCACGAGGGAGTTTCCCTCGCTGGCGACTTCGCGCTGGGTTGGTTCGTCGGGTTGGTTGCAGTGTGGTAGAAACTGGCCAATGCATCGATTGGCCGAGCTCAGCAAGAGTCAGCGGACTCGATTCGGCTGGGGGATGATCGTTGCCGGTTCCATCCTCCTCGTGGTGGCCATCTGGTGGATCCACTACTCGAGCTTCGCTCAGACGACCGTCGTTGATGGTGTCGTGGTACCGGTGGTGGTCGACTACTTCAACTGGGTGCCACGCGGCTGGTACTGGAAGGCGCTCGGTTACTTGGCGGTCTTTGGGGCTTCGCAGCTGCTGCTGGGCGGGGTAATGCTGGCCTACGTGCTAGGGGAGAAGTTGACCTGGGCCCGGGCGGCTTTCGCCGCGTGGCTCGTTTGGATCGAGTTGGTGTTGCTCTTCGGCATGGTTCCCTCCGAGTGGTTGAATCTCTCTCAGACCGATCTCAACTGGTCGCCGCAAAGGGTCGCGATCACCATCCCGTCGTGGCTCGTTCTCGGCAACGAAGTAGAAGTCTCTCTGTCGGCCCTCAAGGACATAGTCTCGGGCGGCTACCACGTGGTCATGCTGGGGTTGGCCGCCGTGGTTGCCTACAAGATCCCGGACATCCGCAAGCCTCGCAAAGCCCCCGACAAGCCCACCTCCATCTCCCCGTACGGGCGGCCGCTGGTTCGGGGAGGTGAATGATGCCGCGGGGCGTTGTCGACGAAACTCCCCCCATCCGCGACGACTATCAGCTGGCGTTGGTCGAAGCCGACTATTTCAAAGACAAGCTGCGACCCAAACAGTTTCTTCATATCGATCAGTCCGAGTGCATCCTCTGCGAGGGCTGCGTCGACATTTGCCCGTGGAAGTGCATCCACTATCTGGCCCTCGACGCCATTGACGAGGCGGTCAATGTCGACCATCCCGAGGACGACCAGACCAATTTTGGGTTCTTCATTGTTGACGAAGATGAATGCACGAGGTGTGCCCTGTGTATTGACCGCTGTCCCACCGGCGTGATCTCACTCGGCTAGTTCGAAGGTTCGCTAGCGGCCCAGGCCGAGGAGATGGGGCTAAATCGGCGCCCGTGGGAGTTTGACAGCGGACAGCGTGACTTCAATCACGGCTACGCCTACGGGATGCGCTGGTAGCGGGAGGAATGGTGCGCGAGAGAATCAAAGCAAAGGTGGCGGAACTCAACCAGCGACTGGCCGGTTCGCAGGTTGTCGAGTCGATCCTTCGCCCTGGTTCACCTTTCAAGAAGGGATACGCCGACAGCCCTCGCAACCGCTCGTACGTGATCATGAACAACGTCCTGTACCACCTCCATCCGGTCAAGGTCAAGCGGCACGGAGTCAAACTCTCTTACACCCTTTGCCTCGGCGGTCTCTCCTTCTTTCTGTTCATTCTGCTCACCATCACCGGCATTTTTCTCATGTTTTATTACACCCCCACCGGCCAGCAGGCTTACGCCGACGTGCAGGCGTTGTCCACCTCGGTGGCATTCGGATCGTTGACCCGCAACCTTCACCGATGGGGTGCTCACTTCATGGTGTTGACGGTGTTCCTTCACATGAGCCGGGTCTTCTACCACGGCGCCTACAAGCCGCCGCGCGAATTCAACTGGGTAGTGGGCGTCATCCTGCTGCTCCTCACCCTGCTCCTTTCTTTCTCCGGTTATCTGCTTCCCTGGGATCAGCTGGCGCTTTGGGCGGTGACCGTCGGGACCAACATGGCCGGGTTCGTCCCGGTCATGGGCGACCAGGTCAAGTTCCTCTTGCTGGCCGGGGTCGAAGTCTCGGCCGCCACTCTGCTCCGTTTCTATGTTCTCCACGTTCTTTTCTTCCCGTTTGTCATCGTGATCTTCATGGCTGTCCACTTCTGGAGAGTTCGAAAGGATGGCGGGATATCAGGACCCCTATGACTTCACTCACGCAAGGTCGTAACAGAGGACCGGTCGATGGCTGAAATACCAGAAAGCCTCTTAAGACGGTCGGCCGAGGCCAAAGCCAAGGCCCTCGGACTGCCGGTGGAACAGGTGTTGGCCGAGATGAAGGGGGAGGCGGTCCCGGCTGCGTCGTCGCCGGAGCCGGCGGAAATTCCACCCGCCCCCTCGGCAGAGGCGGGACCCGCGGTGCCGGAGATGGCCGCCGAGGACCGGGTCGGGGACGAGGCGGAGTCCGTTGGAGAGTCTCCGCCAGCGGATGCAGTGCCGAGCGTTGCCACCGCCGTTGCCGAGCCGGTGCCTCCGTCCCCGCCGCCGGGTAATGGTTCCGGCAACGGCAAGCGGGCCACGTTGGTCCAACCTCGCCCGGTGCTGCCGCCGGCAGGCACCCCCGAGGGGGTGCGGACCCAAAGGCTGCTCACCGTTGTCAAAGCCAGAGCCATTCAACAGGTTAAGGCTGAGCCGACCGACAAGGTGAACACCTGGCCTCATCTGATGGTGGCGGAGTTCACGGCGCTTTTGGCGGTGACCGGTGTTCTCCTGATCCTCTCCATCATCCTCCAAGCGCCACTGCTCGATCCTGCCAATTTCAACGCCACCCCCAATCCCTCCAAGGCTCCGTGGTATTTCCTCGGGCTCCAGGAGCTGCTGTCATATTTCGATCCGCAGATCGCCGGGGTGACGGTGCCGACCATTGTTGGCCTGATCGGCTTCATGATGATCCCCTACGTCGATCGCAACCCATCGACCCGACCGTCGGATCGTAAATTCGCCATCATGCTCTACACCCTGTTCATGGCGGGATCGGCCACCCTCACCATGTTTGGGGTGTTGTTCCGGGGTCGCGGATTCAATTTCGCCTATCCCTGGGAGGACGGGATCTTCTTCGATGACATCAAAGACTGGGTCTTCTTCGAATGAGCGCACAAACTCTGCTACTGGTGGGCGTGGCGGCGGTGGCGCTGTTGGCCGCCTTCGGAGCGTTCGTGATCGCCTGGCGCAGGTCGACCGGTGAAACCAGTTGGCGATCGGCTATTTCCTCCGAGACGCGCCGCGCCGACAAGCCGCGACGGGTGGTGGTGTCCCCCGCCCCGGTACGCCCCCCCACCAGCCCGCCGGCCGATGGGGGGATCGTCGAGGGGGCGGAGCTCCCCGAGGCCCACCCCGACGCGACGGCCGTAGTCACTGTCGCCCATGAGCAACGTGTGGTGGAGGTGGCGCCCGAGGAGGCAGGGGTCAGCCGCCGGCAGTTCTTCAACCGGGCCATCTCCGCCACCTTTGGGTCTTTCCTTGCGATCCTTTCGGTGGAGTTGCTGGCCTTCATGTGGCCCAAACTCAAAGGCGGTTTCGGGGCAAGCATCGACGCCGGCACCGTCGCCGACCTGCTGGCAGCCACCCGCACGCCTACCGGCGGTGTGATCCCGGCATTTATCCCCGAGGCGAGGGCATATGTCGTGCCGGTCGACGAGGCCAACTTGTCCGAACAGTTCGAGGGTAAGGGCGTGGCCGTCGGCGGGCTGATGGCTCTCTATCAGCGGTGCGTGCATCTCGGATGCCGGGTTCCGTGGTGTGTGACTTCCCAGGGTTTCGAATGTCCTTGCCACGGGTCGAAGTACGACGCCATCGGAGAATATTTCGCCGGACCCGCACCCCGTAACCTCGACCGTTTCCAGGTGGAGTTGACCGAAGCCAACACCCTGATCATCCACACCGGTTCGATCATCCAGACCCCGCGGGCGCCGGTCCGATCTGTTCCCTACCCCCAGGGCCCATCGTGCATCGGGGCCGTGGCGGTTGAGGAATGAGTTCAAGCCTGGTCATCACTCTCGCCGTCATAGGCGGCGCGGCCTGGCTCGCCTTTCTAGGCGTGTCGGCACTCCGTGCCCGTCGCCGGGAGGAGGTGGCGCCCAACCAGGCGCCGGGACGTACCGATGAAGAACTGGAAACGCGACGCCTCGAGCGCGTGCAGCAGTGGGCGGTGCTAACCGCCGGATTTCTGGCGGTGGGGCTCCCCCTCTACTACCTCGGCGAAGCACAACGGCAGGAGGGTTTCACCGAACAATTCGCCGAAGAGTCGATCGTCCGGGGGGAACATCTCGTCACAGAGTTCGGCTGCTTCAACTGTCACGGGCCGGGCGGCTCGGGTGGCTCGGCCAGTTACATCGAAAAACGAACCGGAGTGGCCACGCTGTGGGCCGCCCCTTCCTTGGACGACATCATGTACCGGTACGAACCGGACGAGGTCAACTTCTGGATCACCTACGGCCGGCCCAACACGCCCATGCCCGCCTGGGGGCTCGCAGGTGGGGGGGCGATGAACGAGCACCAGGTGGCCGACATCGTCAGCTATCTGCAGACCATTCAAATCAGCCAGGCCGACGCTCTCGCCAAGATCCAGGGGAAGGTCAACTCCGAACTGCAGCGGTTGGAAGGAGCCGAGACAACCATGGCGGCGGCGATCGCCACCCAGGCCCAGCTGGTGGCGAGCATCAAGCGGGCGCCGGATCTCGCCGCGCCGGCATCCGCGCTCACCGAGACCATGGATGACGTGCTCGAAGGAGCTGATACCGGTATCGACACCGATGGCGACGAGCTCTCCGATACGGCCGAAGCCCGCCTCAACGAGCTCAGCGCCGAATTGGTGGCGCTTTTCGCTTTGCCGGGGGTCGACTCACTCACACTCGACCCGGCCAACTCTCAATCGAGCGGGCGACCCGACCGGGAGGCCGCAGAGGCGATCGTCAGCGCTATGACCGGATTGGTCGAGCAGTATCCGGTGCTGGCCGGCCACCTGGCGTCTCTCGAGGCGGCACTGGCCGAAACCGGCGAAGATCAGGATGATGACGGCTTGACGGATCGCGCTGAGACGGTCGTCTCCGCCACGATCGATCAGGCGATCGCCGCGGTCAGGCCGCAGGGGTTGACCGTCCTCGCCCTCGACCCGGCCAACCCCGAAACCAGCGGCGAGCCCGACCTAATCGTCGCCGAACGGGGAGTCTCGGCCAACGAGGGTGTTTCCCTCCAATTGACCGTGACCCGCGACAACCAGGGTCGGCTGCTTCCTGCCGCCGAGGCGGCACTATCCGCCTTGCAGGCGGCTGGGCAAGAGGCCGACTGGCACATCGACATCCAAGGGGTGGCCGATCGGGCCTTCGGGGGCGACTTTGAAGCCGCCAGCCGGGCCGTAGGCTTGTTCAACGGGCATTGCGCCCGCTGTCACACCTCCGGATGGTCGGCCGGGCTCTCCTTTACCCAGGTGGCAGGCTCGGGGAGTCTGGGGCCGGCTCTCTGGGAAGGACGCCCCAAGGTCCAGTTCCTCACCGAAGGCGACCTCATCAAATTCATCACCGAAGGCTCAGAGGCACCGGTGGCATATGGAGTCAACGGCATCGGCACCGGACGGATGCCGGCGTTCGGAATGATTCTGTCGGCGGAGGACATCGAGTTGATCGCCACCTACCTCCGTTCGGGGGACCTCACTGGGACCGGGAGCTGAACTATGCGTGAGTTCTTCCGCGAGCTGCTGTCGGCGAATCTCTTCGTCACCGGCATCCTTCTCACTCTGGCCGCCGTAGCCATCTTCTATGGCACGATCTACCTGCTGCTCTACACCAACAACGGTAAGCGGCTCGCCCTTCTTCTTACCGGGGCCGGCATCTTCGGCTGGTTTTCTATCTCTTCGATGCTGTTTGTGGTGTACGCCCCTCGAGGGCCCCGGCCAGCCGACATCGAAGGCCTCAACGCCTTTGAGGTGCGGATCATCCCGATCACGTTCCTCGTGGTCTCGTTGGCGATCTTCATCGGGTTTTTGGTCGCCCTCAAACAGTACGAAGAGCTCCAAGAGGGAACCACCTAACCCCACTCCGATCAAATCCTCGAGGAAATCGGCTTACGTGATTTGGGCAGGCGTGGTCGCAGTCGGATCTGTTCACGCCCTCTGGTGACGGCGATAGAAGCTGAGTATCTGCAGTTCGGCCGAGAGGTCGACGTTGCGCACCTCGACTACGGTCGGTGGACGCAGCACCGCCGGGGCGAAATTGAGGATCGATTTCACTCCGGCCGACGAGAGCCGCTCGAGAACGTCGGAGGCGGCCTCCGCCGGAGTGGCGATGATGGCGATGTCGAACTGGCCGCCGTGGGCGTCTTCGTCCAATTGGTCGAGGTGGCGGATCGTATGTCCGTGTGCCGTCTGGCCGACCTTGTCGTAGTCGACGTCGTACAGGCCCGCGATCTTGAAGCCACGGTCCTCGAAACCGGCATAGCCGGCGAGGGCCTGGCCGAGGTTTCCGGCGCCGATAATGGCCACCCCGACGGGATCGAGAAGACCGAGTTCGCGCAAAATCGCCACCCGGAGATGGTCGCTCTCGTAGCCGACACCGCGAGTCCCGTGATTTCCCAAGTAGGAGAGATCGCGCCGGACCTGAGCGGCGTTACCTCCTACCGCGGCGGCGATTTCCTCAGACGAGACAGTTGCTTGCGTCAACTCCTCCAGGCCCTGGAGATACCGGGCCAGCCTCGCCACCGTCGCCCGTGGGATCTTTCTCACGATCGGGAACCTTAGGTCGGCAGGAAAGACCCACCGCCAACCGATGGGCGAAGCCCGGTCGGAGGGGAGCATGGCGAGGCTCGGTAACCTCACTTCGGATGTCCGATCACTCGATCCTGGTGGTTGGCGGTGGACCCGCCGGGTCCGCCGCGGCATATTGGCTCGCCCGCGACGGCCATGAGGTGTCGCTGGTGGAGAAGAAGGAGTATCCCCGCGACAAGACCTGCGGAGACGGGCTCACCCCGCGTGGCATCTACTGGTTGGAGCGGATGGGCTTCGACTTCGACGTGCCCGAGTTACATCGGATCACCGGGTTGCGTTCGTACGCCGGCAACGAACTGTCCCTTGAAATGTCCTGGCCACCACACACCCGTTACCCGGACTGGGGCGGGGTGATTCGCCGGCGCGACCTGGACATGCAGGTAGCAGCGTTGGCCCGAAAACAAGGCGCCGAAGTATTGGAGAAGACGGAGGCCCAGCCAGTGATCGAAGACGGTCGGCTGTCGGCGGTCGACCTGGTAAGCGGGGCTGAAACGCGAAGGGTGTCACCTTCGCTGGTCGTGATCGCCGACGGTTCGCTGAATACTTTCGGTCGAGCGCTGGGCACCGTTCGACGGAGGGATTACCCGATGGGTTTGGCGGCGCGGGGCTATTACTCCTCGCCGCGCTCGACCGATCCGTTCCTCGAGAGCCAGCTCGACCTACGTGACGAGACCGGTGCGACGATGCCCGGGTACGGATGGGTTTTCCCGCTTGGCGACGGAACTGTCAACGTCGGCGTGGGGCTCCTGTCGACCTCCCAACGGTGGAAACACGTCAACACCACGAAGATGATGGCCGACTACGTCCGGATGGCCCCCGATTATTGGGGTCTGTCGGACGTGTCGAAGCTCTCTCGGCCGGTCGGCGGGAAGCTAACAATGAGTTTTTCCAAGGCGCCCTTGATCGGGCCAAACTGGATAACGGTGGGCGACGCGGCGGGGGCCATCAACCCCTGGAACGGCGAAGGCATCAGTTACGCCTATGAGACCGGTGCAATGGCCGCCGGGATTGTCTCGGAGGCTGTCGTCTCCGGGGACCCAACCCGCCTGGAGGGCTACCCACGCCTGCTCGAGGAGGAGTTCGGGCTTTACTACAAGATGGCCCGAGTGTTCGTGAAGCTGATCGCCAATCCCTCGGTGATGCGGTCGCTGGCCCATGTCGGAATCCGGAACCGTCCGTTGATGGAATGGACCCTCAAGGTGATGTCGAACCTCCTCGACGAAGACGAAAAAGGCACCGGCGAACGCGCGTACAACATGCTGGCTGCCATGGTGCGGCCGTTGCCGGTGGCTTAGCGATCTGAAACCCTGCAGCCCGGTTTCGGTATGGCTGCCAACCGGACCTAAGCTCCCTTGCAGGCATGCAACTGGTCGACTACCTGCCGATCGCCCTCATGTTCGTGCTGGCCGTCACCTTTGTCGGGGTCTCCTTGTTCGCCTCGAGCCTGTTCTCCCCGCGCAATCCCACCCCCGAGAAGCTGGCGCCCTATGAGTGCGGGATCCTTCCCGAGGTCGAGCCCATGCAGCGATTTCCAGTGAGGTTCTACCTGGTGGCAATGTTGTTCGTCGTATTCGACGTCGAGATCATTTTCCTCTTCGCCTGGGCAACCATCTTTCCTCTGCTCGGCTGGTATGGGGTGGCGGCGGTCGGCATCTTCACCCTGTTTGTCCTCGAGACCCTGGCCTACGTCTGGAAACGCGGTGCCCTCGACTGGTACGAGCGGCGGCGCGGCCGATACCGGCCTCTTGAGGAGGAACGAGCCGCATGAGCATTCGTCGCACCGCCCCCACCAACCTGCTCACCACCACCATCGACAAGGCGGCCCGCTGGGCTCAGAGCCGGTCGATGTTCCCCGCCACCTTCGGCCTCGCCTGTTGTGCAATCGAGATGATGGCCACCGGAGCTGCCCACTACGACCTGGCCCGTTTCGGGATGGAGGTGTTCCGCGCTTCGCCCCGGCAGGCTGATCTCATGATCGTTGCCGGGCGGGTGAGCCAGAAGATGGCCCCAGTGTTGCGCCAGGTTTATGACCAGATGCCCGACCCGAAGTGGGTCATCTCGATGGGGGCGTGCGCCTCCACAGGCGGCATGTTCAACAACTACGCCTTGGTACAGGGTGTCGATCAGGTCGTGCCGGTTGACATTTATGTGCCCGGGTGCCCCCCGGGGCCACAGAGCCTCATGCATGGCATCCTCACCCTCCACGATCAGATCATGGCGGGGAAAGCATGACCGGCGAGCAGGTTTCGGAGGGAGCGGACGGTGCGGAGTTGGCCTCCGAAGAGCCCCGATTGCTTCCCGCCGATCCCATCTTGCACGACCTGGTAGCCACCTTCCCGTCGGCGGCATGGTCGACGCGCCATGGTGAAGAGGTTGTGGAGCTTCCCCGCCAGGACCTGCGACCATTCGCCGAGGCCGCCCGCGACGCCGGATTCGAGATGTTGGCCGATGTGACGGCGGTGGACTGGCTTGATCGTCATCCCCGATTCGACCTGGCGGTCAACTTGCTCTCGATGCGGCACCACCGTCGACTGCGGCTGATGGTGGAGGTTCCCGCCGACGACCCTCGGGTCGACTCTCTCGTCCCGGTTTGGCCCGGTGCCAACTATGCCGAACGCGAGGTGTACGACATGTTCGGAATCGAGTTCGACGGACATCCTGACCTGACCCGAATATTGATGCCCGATGATTGGGAGGGATACCCGCTTCGCAAGGACTTTGCGGTGGGCACGGTCCCCGTTCAATTCAAGGGTGCCCACCGGGTGAGCTGATGAGCGATCAAAAGTCCATCACTCCCGGCACGCTCGCCGGAGATCCTCCCACAGAGGAGATCGATCTTTGGGTTTCCGGCACCGAAGAAATCGATTCGGATGCCTGGGCGACCGCCGAAGGCGCCCAGGAGATGCGGCAGGAGGAGGAAGGTTTCCGCCTCCGCGAGCAGAAGGGGTCGGTGGTTGAGGACGACTACTTCCTGGACGACGAGGTCGTCGACGCCGAACGGATGATCGTCAACATGGGGCCCCAGCATCCATCCACCCACGGCGTGCTGCGACTGCAAATCGAGCTCGAAGGGGAGATGATTCGCCGGACCAAGCCAATCATCGGCTACCTCCACACCGGGATGGAGAAAACGGCCGAGACCCTCACCTTCATGCAGGGCCCGACCAACGTCACCCGGATGGACTATTTGGCGCCGTTCCACAACGAGTTGTGTTTCTCCCTGGCGGTCGAGCGCCTACTCGACCTGGAGGTGCCACCGAGGGCGCAGGCCATCAGGGTCATGATGACCGAACTCAACCGGATCTCCTCGCACCTGGTGGCGTTGGCCACCAACGGAATGGACATTGGCGCCCTCTCGATCATGACCTACGGGTTCCGGGAGCGCGAGCAGTTACTCGCCTTCTTCGAGAAGACCACTGGCCTGCGGATGAACCACAACTACATCCGACCGGGCGGGGTCGCCGCCGATCTGCCTCCTGGATGGCGAGCCGATGTCGCCGAGATCTGCGAGACCATCCCTCGCCGCATCGGTGACTACGACGACATGTTGAAGGCCAACCCGATCTGGGTGGGCCGGACCCGCGGCGTGGGGATCGTGACAGCCGAGGAATGCCTGGCGTATTCGATCACTGGCCCCACCCTCCGCTCCGCCGGGGTGGCATGGGATCTGCGCAAGGCGTTCCCATATTCGGGCATAGAGCAATACGAGTTCGAGGTGCCGGTAGGGGAGCAAGGTGATGTCTACGACCGGTACCGGGTGAGGATCGAAGAGATGTTGGAGTCGGTGAAGATCGTTCGCCAGGTGGCCGAGGCGATGCCCCCGGGCGATTACCGAAGCGACGACCGCAAGGTCACCCCCCCGCCCCGCCGGCGGATAGACGAGTCGATGGAGGCGCTTATCCATCACTTCAAAATCTTCACCGAGGGGTTCCGGGTGCCACCCGGTGATATCTACGTTGCAATTGAATCGCCCCGCGGCGAGCTGGGGTGCTTCATCGTCTCCAACGGCGAAGGAAAGCCGTACCGATTGCACACCCGGGCACCCTCCTTCTACAACCTCCAGGCACTGCCGATCATGATGGCCGACTCTCTCGTCGCCGACACCATCGCCACCATTGCCTCCCTTGACCCGGTGATGGGTGACGTCGACCGCTAAGGTCCGCCGGCCGTGACCGAAGCCGATGCACAAGCCTGGCTCGACCGCTACATCGATGCCTGGCGCACCTACGACCGCGGCTCGATCCTCGCCCTGTTCGCGGGCAATGCCTCGTATGCCTATCACCCTTGGGACGAGCCGATCATTGGCGCCGAGGCCATCGCCGCCGATTGGTTGGCCAACCAGGATCGGCCCGGATCGTGGGAAGCGACTTACCACCCGCTACTGATCAGCCACAACCGCGCCATCGCCACCGGCTAGACCACCTATGACACCGGGAGGGTGTTTTGGAATCTGTGGGAAGTCGACCTCGACGATCAGGGCCGATGCACGCGGTTCGTCGAGTGGTTCATGCAAGAGCCTGCGACCTAAGCCGCAACGGGGAGTTGGTCACGCCGCCTGGCGCGCAGATCGCGCCTTCCACCACT